>NZ_JBFNGQ010000005.1:0-254903 GCF_040784015.1 Lentilitoribacter sp. EG35 | reverse complement strand
AGGCGATAATGTAACAGTCGACGTTGAGTTGATCGTTCCAATCGCGATGGAAGACCAGCTTCGCTTTGCGATCCGCGAAGGCGGCCGCACAGTTGGTGCCGGTATCGTTGCATCAATCACTGAATAATTAACAGTTAATTAGGGCGCGCGTCGTACATGTCGCGCGCTCATCTCTTAAACAAGGATTCGCCCAATGAACGGCCAAAATATCCGCATTCGCTTAAAAGCGTTTGATCACAGGATCCTCGATACGTCTACACGTGAAATCGTGTCGACTGCTAAGCGTACAGGTGCACGAGTTCGTGGTCCAGTTCCGCTTCCTACACGTATTGAGAAATATACTGTGAACCGGTCGCCGCACGTAAATAAGAAAAGCCGTGAGCAGTTTGAAATGCGCACACATAAAAGGCTTTTAGATATCGTTGATCCAACTCCGCAAACAGTTGATGCTCTTATGAAGCTAGACCTTGCAGCTGGTGTTGACGTAGAGATCAAACTTTAAGGTCTCAGATAAGTAAGCTTGTTCGGAGCGTTTTAACATTTCGAGCAAGAGGTTTGAACAAACAATTCTTTACGAGCTCAAATTTGGCAACATCGTCAAAACAGCTCCTCTTGGGAATTAAAACTAATGAGTGATGTGAGGCTTCTCACAACATACTCTAAAAAGGATGAACCAATGCGTTCAGGTGTAGTTGCACAGAAAGTAGGGATGACCCGAGTCTATGATGACGCCGGAGTACACATTCCTGTTACTGTTTTACGTCTGGAGAACTGCCAGGTGGTAGGTCAACGGACAGAAGAAAAGAATGGTTACACAGCCGTCCAGGTTGGTGTAGGCAAAGCAAAAGTTAAAAACACAAATAAGGCCGAGCGTGGTCAGTTTGCTGTTGCAAGTGTCGAGCCTAAGTCAAAAGTTGTTGAGTTTCGCGTTTCCGCGGACAACTTAATTGAAGTTGGTTCTGAGATTGTTGCAAGTCACTTTGTTGGTGGTCAGCTTGTTGATGTTACGGGTACTTCAATCGGTAAAGGTTTTGCTGGTGCTATGAAGCGTCATAACTTTGGTGGTTTACGCGCTTCTCATGGTGTTTCGATCTCCCACCGTTCACACGGTTCAACGGGTGCTTGTCAAGATCCTGGTAAGGTTTTCAAAGGTAAAAGAATGGCTGGTCACATGGGGCAAACCCGAGTGACTACTCAGAACCTAGAGATTGTATCTACTGATGTTGATCGTGGTTTGCTTTTGATCAAAGGCGCTGTGCCTGGTTCTAAAGGAACTTGGGTTACTGTTCGTGATGCGATTAAAGTTGCGCTACCTTCAGATGCTCCTATTCCGGCAGGTCTTCGTCAAGCTGCTTCCACAGAAGCTGCAAGCGAGGGAGCTGAGTAATGGATATTTCAGTAAACACATTGGCTGGTAAGGAAAGTGGTAAAGTAACGCTTTCTGATTCAGTATTCGGTCTAGAGCCGCGTCAAGATCTTATTCAACGCGTTGTTCGTTGGCAGTTGGCCAAAAAACAACAGGGCACTCATAAAACATTGGGTCGTTCCGAGGTTAACCGCACTGGTGCGAGATTGTACAAGCAAAAAGGTACGGGTAAAGCTCGTCACCACGCTGCAAGTGCGCCGCAATTCCGTGGTGGTGGTAAGGCTCATGGTCCAGTTGTTCGTGATCATTCACATTCAATGCCTAAAAAAGTCCGTGCACTTGCTCTTAAGCATGCACTTTCTGCGAAGGCTGCTGCGAATGAACTGATCATCATGGATGAGTTGGCTTCAAAAGATCCAAAAACAAAAGGTCTAACTGTCGCGCTCGATAAAATGGGCATTACGCATGCTCTTTTCATTGGTGGTGCAGAGTTGGATAATAACTTTAAGTTGGCTGCGCAAAACATTCCTAATGTTGATGTTTTGCCTGTTCAAGGTATCAACGTTTACGACATCTTGCGTCGTGGCAAACTTGTTTTGTCAAAAGATGCAGTCGCAGCTCTTGAGGAGCGTTTAGCATGACGGATCTTCATCACTATGATGTAATTGTCTCACCGGCGATTACGGAAAAAGCAACTTTGGCTTCAGATAATGACCAAGTCGTTTTTAATGTTGCACGTACAGCTACCAAGCCAGAAATCAAAGCAGCAGTTGAAGCTTTGTTTGGCGTTAAGGTAAAAGCAGTTAACACTCTTGTTCGCAAGGGCAAGGTTAAGCGCTTTAAAGGTATCGTAGGCAAACAGAGCGATGTTAAAAAGGCAATCGTAACATTGGCTGAAGGCCAATCTATCGATGTCTCTACGGGTCTATAAGGAACAGTAAGATGGCATTAAAAAGCTTTAATCCAACGACCCCTAGTCAGCGCCAGCTGGTTATCGTAGATCGTTCAGCCCTTTATAAAGGTAAGCCCGTCAAATCTTTGACAGAAGGTCTTACTGGGAAAGGTGGCCGCAACAATATGGGTCGTGTGACAGCTCGCTACATTGGTGGTGGTCACAAACGTACATATCGTAAAATTGACTTCAAACGTCGGAAATTTGACGTGCAGGGCACAGTTGAGCATTTGGAATATGATCCAAACCGCACAGCGTTTATTGCTCTTGTTAAATATGATGATGGTGAACTTGCATACATCTTGGCTCCACAGCGCATTTCTGCAGGCGATAAAGTTATTGCTTCTCAGAGCTCTGTCGATGTTAAACCTGGTAATGCAATGCCATTGGCAGCAATGCCAGTTGGTACAATCGTACACAATGTTGAAATGAAGCCGGAAAAGGGTGGTCAGATTGCTCGCTCAGCTGGTACATATGTTCAACTTGTTGGACGTGATCAAGATATGGCGATCCTTCGCCTGAACTCTGGTGAAACACGTTTAGTTTCTGGTCGTTGCATGGCAACAATCGGTGCTGTGTCTAACCAAGATCACATGAACACGAATGATGGTAAAGCTGGCCGTACACGCTGGCGCGGTAAACGCCCACATGTTCGTGGTGTTGTTATGAACCCGGTCGATCACCCACATGGTGGTGGTGAAGGCCGTACTTCTGGTGGTCGTCACCCGGTTTCTCCTTGGGGTAAACCAACAAAGGGTAAACGGACACGTAAAAATAAGGCGACGGATAAATTTATTATGCGTTCTCGCCATCAGCGTAAGAAATAAGAGAGGAAGTCTATATTGGCTCGTTCAGTTTGGAAAGGTCCTTTTGTTGACGGCTATCTTCTCAAAAAGGCTGAGAAGGTTCGCGAAGGCGGTCGCAGCGAAGTGATTAAAATGTGGTCTCGCCGTTCTACGGTTCTACCACAGTTCGTAGGTCTAACATTTGGTGTCTATAATGGTCAGAAGCACATTCCAGTGATGATCTCAGAAGACATGGTTGGCCATAAATTTGGTGAATTCGCTCCAAGCCGTACCTATTATGGTCACGGCGCGGATAAGAAAGCGAAGAGGAAGTAGTTATGGGCAAGGCAAAGACAGAACGTCGGCTCGCAGATAATGAAGCGCAAGCAGTTGCTCGCACGCTTCGTATCAGCCCGCAAAAACTCAATCTTGTTGCGGAATTGATCCGTGGCAAGAAAGTAGATGCAGCATTGGCTGATCTTGAGTTTTCTCGCAAACGCATATCTGATCAAGTGCGGAAAACACTTCAGTCAGCAATTGCTAATGCTGAGAATAATCATGATTTGGATATTGATAATCTCATTGTTGCAGAAGCATACGTTGGTAAATCAATCGTGATGAAACGTTTTCGCGTCCGCGGTCGTGGTCGTTCAACGCGTATCTTGAAACCATTTTCTCACTTAACAATTGTCGTGAGAGAAGTTCAAACTGAGGAGGCTGCATAATGGGTCAGAAGATTAATCCAATTGGTTTCCGTCTTGGTGTGAACCGTACATGGGATAGCCGTTGGTATGCCGATCAAGGCGAATATGGTGATCTGCTTCATGAAGATATGAAAATTCGTGAATTCATCGTCGATAAGTTGAAACAAGCTGGTGTTGCCAAGGTCGTTATCGAACGTCCTCACAAGAAATGCCGCGTGACAATTCATACAGCTCGTCCTGGTCTCATCATCGGTAAGAAGGGTGCAGACATTGAGAAGTTGCGTCAGAAATTGTCGGCAATGACGAATTCTGAAACACACTTGAACATTGTTGAAGTTCGTAAGCCCGAGATTGATGCAACACTTGTTGCTCAATCAATTGCTCAGCAGCTTGAACGTCGTGTTGCATTCCGTCGTGCTATGAAACGTGCTGTTCAATCAGCTATGCGTTTGGGTGCTTTGGGTATCAAGATCACAAGTGCTGGCCGTTTGGGTGGTGCTGAGATTGCGCGTACTGAGTGGTATCGTGAAGGTCGTGTGCCATTGCACACACTTCGTGCGGACATCGATTATGGTGTTGCAGAAGCTCTTACTGCATATGGTATTTGCGGTATTAAAGTTTGGATCTTTAAAGGCGAAATCCTTGAGCATGATCCTATGGCTTCAGAGCGTCGTGCATCTGAAAATGATAATGCCGGTGGCAATCGTCGTCGCGAAAAAGCGTAAGCGATAGGTTCGGAGAAATATAATGTTACAACCAAAGCGAACTAAATTTCGCAAACAGTTTAAGGGCAAGATCAAGGGTGCTGCAAAAGGCGGTTCGGATCTTAACTTTGGATCATATGGTCTAAAGGCGCAGGAACCAAATCGTGTTAACGCGCGTGAGATTGAAGCTGCCCGTCGTGCCATTACCCGTCACATGAAACGTGCTGGTCGTGTTTGGATCCGCATTTTCCCTGACGTTCCGGTGACTGCAAAGCCAACCGAAGTCCGTATGGGTAAGGGTAAAGGTTCCGTCGATTATTGGGCGTGCAAGGTTAAACCTGGCCGCGTGATGTTTGAAATCGATGGTGTGAATGAAGATATTGCTCGTGAAGCGTTACGTCTGGGATCTGCAAAGCTCTCCGTTAAGACACGTTTCATCCAGCGTATTGCTGATTAGGAGAGATTATCATGAAAGCTAATGATGTCCACGCAATGAGCGAAGATCAGCTTGGTGATGAACTTGCAAAGCTAAAGAAAGAGCAGTTTAACCTGCGCTTTCAGGCTGCAACTAGCCAACTTGAGAATACATCTCGTGTGAAACAAGTGCGCCGTGATATTGCGCGCATTAAAACAATCGCCCGCCAGAAGGCGGCCCAAGCTAAGGCTTAAAGGAATAAGTTATGCCTAAACGCATTCTACAGGGCACTGTTGTGAGTGACAAAAACGATAAAACTGTGGTCGTCCGCGTCGAACGTTCGTTCCCGCACCCAGTTTTGAGAAAAATTGTACGCCGTACAAAAAAGTATAAGGCGCATGATGAAGCAAATCAGTTCAAAGCTGGTGATTCCGTTTCTATTCAGGAATGTGCACCAATTTCGAAAGATAAGCGTTGGACTGTTGTAACTAGCTAATTTTGGCGGTTCAGCTTCTAAAACTGTGATAATCGGGGCAGGGTATTTACCTTTATGTCCCTTTTTTCATAAAAATGACATTTTGGGTCAGATTTTGGTTGAAAAAAATCTGACTTGTTCTAAGACAACTCGAATAGTTGGATAAGACTGCGGGCAATGGGGCCTTGGAGTAACTGTCCAGCATAAATAAGAAGGCGTTCTGACATGATTCAGATGCAAACAAACCTCGACGTCGCGGATAATTCCGGCGCCCGTCGTGTCATGTGCATCAAGGTGCTAGGCGGTTCTAAGCGTAAATATGCTTCTGTGGGCGACATTATTGTATGTTCGGTCAAAGAAGCTATTCCGCGTGGCCGTGTGAAAAAAGGTGACGTAGTTAAAGCTGTAGTTGTTCGTACAGCTAAAGACCTGCGTCGTGCTGACGGAAGTGTTATCCGTTTTGACTCAAGTGCTGCAGTATTGGTTAACAATGCTGGTGAGCCTATGGGTACGCGTATTTTTGGACCAGTTCCACGTGAACTTCGTGCTAAAAAGCACATGAAGATCATCTCGCTGGCTCCTGAAGTGTTGTAAGGAACGGATCTCATGCAAAAAATTCGTAAAGGCGACAACGTCGTCGTATTGACTGGTAAAGACAAGGGTCGTTCTGGCGCTGTTTTAAAAGTTATTCCAAAAGAAGGTCGTGCTGTTGTCGCTGGTATTAACGTTGTCAAACGTCACCAGAAACAAAGTCAGACAACTGAAGCTGGTATCGTTACTAAAGAAGCTCCAATCCAACTTTCAAATATAGCAATTGCTGATCCGAAAGATGGTAAGCCAACACGTGTTGGTTTTAAAGTTGAGGGTGACAAAAAAGTACGAGTGGCTAAGCGTTCCGGAGAAGTGATCGATGGCTAAGGAAAATTATATCCCTCGGTTTAAGACCGATTATCTAAACCGTATCCGTGCAGCAATGCAGGAGCAGTTTAAATATAATAACGAAATGCAGATTCCTAAAATTGATAAGATTGTTATCAATATGGGTGTCGGCGAAGCAACTGCTGATTCTAAGAAGCCAGCGATTGCGGCTAAAGACCTTGCAGATATTGCGGGTCAAAAGCCAGTTATTACGCATGCACGTAAATCTATCGCGGGCTTTAAAGTTCGTGAAGAGATGCCACTTGGTGCGAAGGTTACACTTCGCGGTGCGCGTATGTATGAATTCATGGATCGTTTGGTGACTGTTGCGCTTCCACGCGTACGTGACTTTCGTGGATTGAATCCAAAAAGCTTTGATGGTCGTGGCAACTTTGCCATGGGTATTAAAGAACACATTGTGTTCCCTGAGATCAATTACGATAAAGTTGATCAAATCTGGGGCATGGACGTCATCGTTTGTACGACGGCTAACACGGATGATGAAGCTCGCGCTCTTTTAAAAGAGTTCAACTTCCCATTCCCTGAACAGTCGTAACGGCATACGTAGAGAAGGAAATTCAACATGGCGAAAAAAAGCGCAGTTGAGAAGAATAATCGTCGCCGCGGCCTAGTCAGCAAAAGTGCTGCTAAGCGTGCTGCTTTAAAAGCGACAATTAAAGATCAATCAGTGCCGATGGAAGAGCGTTTTAAAGCTACTCTTCAATTGGCTGAATTACCTCGTGATGGTTCGAAAACTCGTATTCGCAACCGTTGTGAAGTGTCCGGTCGTCCACGTGGTTACTACCGTAAACTTAAAATGTCTCGTATTGCATTGCGTGAGCTTGGCTCATTCGGTCGTATACCTGGCCTTGTTAAGTCCAGCTGGTAAGGGAGCATAGTATGTCTTTATCTGATCCTTTGGGCGATATGCTCACTCGTATTCGTAATGGTGCCGCTCGCGGTAAATCTTCTGTAAATTCACCAGCGTCTAAATTGCGTTCACGCGTATTGGATGTTTTGGAAACTGAAGGTTATATCCGTGGTTATTCACAATCCGAATTCGAAAATGGTAAGTCTGAGCTAAGCATTGAATTGAAATATTCAGACACAGGTTCTGTGATCCGGGAAATCGGTCGCGTTTCTAAGCCTGGTCGTCGTGTTTACGTCTCAGTGAAATCAATTCCGCAAGTAGCGAATGGTCTTGGTATTACGATTTTGTCTACACCTAAGGGTGTTATGGCTGATCATCAGGCTCGTGAAGAAAATGTAGGTGGTGAGGTTCTTTGCTCCGTATTCTAACGGAGCAGGGTTCTTTTCAAAAGAAGGTTGAACAATGTCTCGTATAGGTAAAAAGCCAATTGCGGTCCCAGCCGGCGTCACTGCTACAGTCGAAGGCCAGTCGGTTACTGCTAAAGGTCCAAAGGGCGAGTTGAAATTCGTTGTAAATGACGAAGTGCTTGTCAAAATGGAAGAGAATGAAATCGTAGTCACACCCGTTGATAAATCAAAGGACGCCCGCTCTAAATGGGGTATGTCGCGTACAATGATTTCCAACATTCTTGAAGGTGTTGAAAAGGGTTTTGAACGTAAACTTGAAATCAACGGTGTTGGTTATCGTGCTGCAATGCAGGGTAAGGGCGTCCAGCTCTCACTCGGTTTTAGTCATGAAGTTGTCTACACGCCACCTGAAGGCGTAACAGTTGCTTGTCCAAAACCAACTGAAATTGTTGTCACAGGTATCGACAAACAAGCTGTTGGTGAAGTTGCTGCAAAGATCCGTCAATATCGTAAGCCTGAACCTTATAAAGGTAAGGGTGTGAAATATGCCGAAGAGCGGATTGTCCGCAAAGAAGGCAAGAAGAAGTAAGGAAGAGGCGAAATGGCTAGCATTAAAAAAGACATCGCGCGTCGTAGTGCACGTGTTCGTCGTAAAGTCAAAGCGGTCGCAAATGGTCGTCCGCGTTTGTCAGTACATCGCTCTTCAAAGAACATTTACGTTCAGATTATTGATGATACTGCAGGTACTACACTTGCAGCAGCATCAACATTGGATACTGATCTGCGTAAATCTTTGAAGACAGGTGCCGACACATCTGCTGCAAGTGCAGTGGGTAAACTTATTGCTGAACGTGCTGATAAAGCCGGCATCAAAGATGTTGTTTTTGATCGTGGTGCGTTCTTGTACCATGGGCGTGTAAAAGCACTTGCAGAGGCTGCTCGTGAGGGCGGACTTAAATTCTAATCAATCTGCCGATTGAAACCGGAAAAAAATAAGGACAAGGACAATGGCAAGAGACGATCGTCGCGGAAAAGGCGGCAGAAAAGAAGAGGAACAGAGCGAATTCGTTGATAAGCTCGTTCATATTAACCGAGTTGCAAAAGTGGTCAAAGGTGGCCGTCGTTTCGGTTTTGCAGCTTTGGTTGTTGTTGGTGATGAGAAAGGCCGCGTTGGCTTTGGTCACGGTAAAGCACGTGAAGTGCCTGAAGCAATTCGTAAAGCAACAGATGCTGCAAAGCGCGAAATGATTTTTGTGCCATTGCGGTCTGGCCGTACTTTGCACCACGATGTTCGTGGTCGTCATGGTGCTGGTAAAGTGCTTTTGCGTGCTGCTAAACCTGGTACTGGTATCATTGCTGGTGGCCCAATGCGTGCGGTTTTTGAAACACTTGGTATGCAAGACGTTGTTGCGAAATCAACAGGTTCTTCGAACCCATATAACATGGTTCGTGCTACTTTTGATGCTCTTAAGCACCAAATGCACCCGAAAGATATCGCAGCGCAACGTGGTATTAAATATTCAACGCTTCAAGCTCGCCGCACTGCTGCGGGTGTAGAAGATCAATAGGCTTAGCGCCGATCGATAGGAGGCCTTATTATGGCTGATACAAAAAAGGGCAAAACTGTTACTATTGAGCAGACTGGTAGCCCACTTCGTCGTCCTAACGTTCAGCGCCAGACACTTGTTGGTCTTGGCCTGAATAAGATGCATCGTCGTTCAACACTCGAAGATACACCAGCTGTACGTGGCATGATTGCTCGCGTTAGCCACATGGTTCGTATCGTCGAAGAGAACTAGGCGGGAGAGTATTCATGAAACTGAATGAAATTCGTAACAATGAAGGTTCAAGCCAAGCACGCAAACGCGTAGGTCGTGGTATTGGATCTGGTACTGGTAAAACAGGTGGTCGTGGTGTGAAAGGTCAGAAGTCTCGTTCTGGTGTTTCAATCAAAGGTTTTGAGGGCGGTCAAATGCCTATCTACCGTCGTTTGCCTAAACGTGGTTTCAACGTTCCGTTCCCAACGGATTATAATGTTGTATCACTAGGTCGTTTGCAGGAAGCTGTTGATGCTAAGAAACTTGACCCTAAGGCAACGGTTGATGCAGCTGCTCTTAAGGCTGCTGGCGTTATCTCTAAGATTAAAGATGGTGTTCGTGTCTTAGCGGATGGTGAAATTAAGGCCAAGTTGAAGCTTGAAGTTGCTGGCGCATCTAAATCAGCAATCGCAAAGCTTGAAAAAGCTGGTAGCTCGATCACGGTTCTTTCGCCTGCAAAAGAAGCGAGCGAATAGTAATAATATTCCGCGCGTTGATCTTTAAATCGACGCGCGGTTTCCCCATATTGGGAACTATGTTTCCACACGAGGCGGTTTGCGGCTTGATTTCTCGATAAATTACTGCGATCCAGATGTCTCTCACATCAGGAATATTCCTGACCAGAACAATTCGCGGAGAATGGCATGGCATCGGCAGCCGAACAGCTCGCATCTAATTTGAACTTTTCTGCATTTTCAAAAGCAGAAGACCTTAAAAAGCGCATCTGGTTTACACTGGCGGCGCTTTTGGTTTATCGCCTTGGTACTTATGTTCCAATCCCAGGTGTTGACCCTGCAGCATTTGCGCAGGCTTTTGAAAGACAAAGCCAAGGTGTGCTTGGTTTGTTTAATATGTTTGTGGGTGGTGCAGCGGAGCGCATGGCGCTTTTCGCTCTTGGCATAATGCCTTACATTTCATCTTCCATTATTATGCAGTTGATGACATCTGTTGTCCCATCTCTTGAACAGCTCAAGAAGGATGGCGAACAGGGGCGCAAGGTTATTAACCAGTACACACGTTATGGTACTGTCATTCTTGCGACAATGCAGGCCTATGGGATCTCTGTTGGGCTTGAGGCCGGAGCAGGGGTTGTGACAGACCCTGGTTTGTTCTTTAAAATATCTACTATTATCACGCTGGTTGGTGGCACGATGTTCCTCATGTGGTTGGGTGAGCAGGTAACAGCGCGTGGTATCGGTAATGGTATTTCATTGATCATTTTTGCTGGCATTGTTGCGGCACTACCTTCTGCCATTGTGGGAACACTGGAGTTAGGTCGTACTGGATCTATTTCAACGTTCATCATCATAGCAGTACTTGTTTTGGCTGTTGCTTTGATTGCTTTGATTGTGTTTGTTGAACGCGCGCAACGTAAATTGTTGATCCAATATCCGAAGCGTCAAGTTGGCACTAAAATGTTCCAAGGTGATAGTTCACATCTGCCACTTAAGTTGAACACAGCAGGCGTTATCCCAGCAATTTTTGGCTCGTCTTTGTTGCTTCTACCCGCAACTTTGGCTGGTTTTTCAGACACGTCATCGCTACCAGATTGGGCGACAGCTATCTTAGCATCTCTTGGTCACGGGCAACCTGCTTATATGGTGTTTTATGCACTCTTGATTGGCTTCTTTGCGTTCTTTTACACAGCGATCGTATTCAATCCTAAAGAAACAGCGGATAACTTGAAGAGCCATGGTGGCTATATTCCAGGTATTCGCCCTGGCGATCGTACAGCTGAATATATTGACCGTGTTTTGACAAGAATTACAGTAGTTGGTGCCATATATCTTATTTTTGTATGTCTATTGCCAGAGTTTTTGATCGCAAGAACTGGTGTGCCGTTTTATCTAGGGGGAACGTCGCTTCTGATTGTTGTTAGTGTGACGCTCGATACTGTGGCGCAAGTGCAAGGGCACTTGTTTGCTCAGCAATACGAAGGCTTGATTAAGAAATCAAAACTTCGCGGAGGGAAGAAGCGTAGATGAGATTAATTCTGTTAGGACCACCAGGTGCGGGTAAAGGTACGCAAGCTCAGCGTTTAGTTGATAGATATGGTATACCCCAACTGTCTACTGGTGATATGTTGCGTGCAGCGGTTGCTGAGGGTACCGAATGGGGTAAGCGTGCTAAGGAAATCATGGATGCAGGCGGGCTCGTATCTGATGATATCGTGAACGCCATTATTTCTGAGCGTATTGAAAATGAAGATTGTAAAAATGGCTTTATTTTGGATGGCTATCCGCGAACATTAAAACAAGCCGATGCAACAGAAGCATTGCTTGCGTCTAAATCTATGTCTTTAGACGCTGTTGTTGAACTTGCAGTTGATGATAGTGTGCTTGTTGAACGTATTTCCGGCCGCTATACTTGTAGCAATTGTGGTGCAGGCTATCACGACCAAAATCTTAAACCAGAGAAAGATGGTGTATGTGATAAATGTGGCGGAACTGAATTTAAGCGACGCCCGGACGATCGTGCTGAAACAGTGGTTGATCGTCTTCAAACGTACTATAAAGAAACAGCGCCTCTTGTTGGTTACTATTACGCAAAGCGTCTTTTGCGTTCTGTTGATGGTATGGCTGACATTGATGATGTGACATCGCAAATTAACGCTTTGTTCGAAGGAAAGTAACTTAGCATCAAATTAATCTCATAATGACTTGACGAAATGCCGACTCATCCGCTAATAACCGCTCAACTCGCGAAAAATTGGCGGTTGGTGCGTCTCTCCTAAGAGGAGGTGCGGTACTGATCGTTTTTGTCTGTCGTGGATTATAAATCACGTAGCGTAAATGCTACTAAGTATAAGCACCGGTTTTAATCGGTTAACAAGGAGAACGACGTGGCCCGTATTGCTGGCGTCAACATTCCCACAAACAAGCGTGTTGTTATTGCGCTTCGTTATATTCATGGGATTGGACCAAAATTTGCTCAAGAGATCGTAACTAAAGTGGGTATTCCTGCTGAGCGACGTGTAAATGAGCTTTCAGATGCAGAAGTTCTGCAAATTCGTGAAGCAATCGATCAGGATTACCAAGTTGAAGGTGATCTTCGTCGGGAAGTTTCTATGAACATCAAGCGTCTTATGGACCTTGGCTGCTATCGCGGCCTGCGTCATCGTCGTGGTTTGCCTGTTCGCGGTCAGCGTACAAGTACAAACGCGCGTACACGCAAAGGACCAGCAAGAGCAATCGCTGGTAAAAAGAAATAATTCCAATCAAGTTTACCCTGTCTTTGAGAGATGGGGTTCTTTTTGATTGGGGTGGAGCCGCTGGAATTACGGCGGTGTTGATATCAAGGAAGGATACACGATGGCAAAAGATGCCACACGCGTTCGTCGTAAAGAACGCAAGAATATTGCTACGGGCGTTGCCCACGTAAATTCAACGTTTAACAACACAATGATTACAATCACTGATCAGCAAGGCAATACGATTGCCTGGTCATCTGCTGGTGCTAACGGTTTTAAAGGCTCTCGTAAGTCTACACCGTTTGCTGCGCAGATTGCGGCTGAAGATTGTGCGAAAAAAGCTCAAGATCATGGCATGAAGTCGCTTGAAGTTGAAGTTTGTGGCCCAGGTTCTGGTCGTGAATCTGCACTTCGCGCTTTGCAGGCTGCTGGTTTTACAATCACGTCTATTCGTGATGTGACGCCAATTCCGCACAATGGTTGTCGTCCACGCAAACAGCGTCGCGGTTAATCAATATTGTCTGTCCGTCTTTTTTAGGCGGGCGTCTTCTCACATAGCTGACACGATTGGATGGTGCAGCAATAGGAAGGTTAAAAAATATGATTCAGAAAAATTGGCAAGAACTTATCAAGCCTAATAAAGTAGAATTTGCTGTTTCAGGCGAATTGAAAGCGACACTTGTAGCAGAACCGTTGGAGCGTGGCTTTGGCCTTACTCTTGGTAATGCATTGCGCCGTGTTCTTCTTTCATCGCTGCGTGGTGCGGCTGTAACTGCTTTGCAGATTGATGGCGTTCTGCATGAGTTTTCCTCTATTCCGGGTGTTCGGGAAGATGTTACTGACATTGTTTTGAATACTAAGGAAATCGCGATCCGTATGGAAGGTGATGAGCCTAAACGTATGGTCGTTCGCAAACAGGGTCCAGCAGTTGTGACTGCAGGTGACATTCAAACTGTCGGCGATATTGAAATTCTAAATCCTGATCTGGCTATTTGTACGCTTGATGAAGGTGCAGAAATTCGTATGGAGTTCACGGTTAAAAACGGTAAAGGATATGTACCTGCTGCTGCTAACCGTGCTGAAGATGCCCCAATTGGTCTTATTCCAGTTGATAGTCTCTATTCTCCAGTCAAAAAAGTTTCTTATAAAGTTGAAAATACTCGTGAGGGTCAAGTTCTCGATTATGATAAGTTGCTTATGACGATCGAAACAGATGGTTCGGTTACTGCGGAAGATGCTCTTGCATTTGCTGCACGTATTCTTCAAGATCAACTTTCAGTCTTCGTAAACTTCGAAGAGCCTCAAAAAGCTGAAGAAGAAGATACAGTTGCAGAACTTGCATTTAATCCGGCTCTTCTTAAGAAGGTTGATGAATTGGAACTTTCAGTTCGTTCGGCTAACTGCTTGAAAAATGATAACATCGTTTACATCGGCGACCTTATTCAAAAAACAGAAGCAGAAATGCTTCGTACACCAAATTTCGGGCGTAAGTCTTTGAATGAGATCAAGGAAGTACTGGCTTCTATGGGCTTGCATCTTGGAATGGAAGTTCAAGCATGGCCGCCAGAGAACATTGAAGATCTAGCGAAACGTTACGAAGAACAATATTGATTTAAACTTGCGGATTGAAAACCGCTTTGAAGGAGAAAGCTCATGCGCCACGGAATAGCAGGCCGCAAGCTCAATAGAACATCAAGTCACCGTAAGGCGATGTTTGCCAACATGGCTGCATCTCTTATCGTGCACGAACAAATTACGACAACATTACCTAAAGCCAAGGAAATTCGTCCATTCGTCGAAAAACTTGTTACTTTAGCGAAAAAAGGTGATCTACATTCACGTCGTCGTGCAATTGCGATAACTCGCGATCAAGATGCTGTTAAAAAATTGTTTGATACAATCGCAGCTCGTTACGCAACTCGTAATGGCGGTTACATCCGCATTATGCGTGCTGGCTATCGTCACGGCGATAATGCACCAATGGCTGTTGTTGAGTTCGTAGATCGCGATATTTCAGCTAAAGGTGCTGCCGATAAAGCACGTGTTGCTGCTGAAGAAAATGAAGCGGAAACTGAAAACGCATAAGTTTTTGGTTCGTTAAAATTTTGAAAGCCGGGTAGCAAATGTTACCCGGTTTTTTCGTTTGATATGAAATTTTATTTCTGGAAGATTAATTGGAGCAGGCCCAAACTCTTGGGGTACAATTTTGACCATTATCCATGCAGTAGCTCATTGCCTCGCTTTTTGCTGCTTCCATGTTTCCATTCCAAGCCCAACCCCAGGCGCCATTGGGTGCAGAAGCTATAGAGCCACAGGTATTATAGAACGTCTTTATAGTGGAGCATGGCCCGTTACAATTATTGCGAACTGAATTTATAGCTCCGTTTTCTGATGAGTAGCTGTGGCTCCATGCGTGACCGTTTGGACCTATCGCTACAGCACCCCAACAGCGTTCATAGCCGGATGAGCCAGCATGTGAAATGTTAGTTAATGTAGCGGTCATAAGTGTTGAAATAACCAGCATTTTATATTTAGTTTTCATGTTTTCCCCTAAGTAAAAAGCAGTCTAACCATAGAAATATGGATGACGCCATGAAAATTCCATTTTATTGCGTGATGGATTTGATTACATATAGAATCTATAGATGGATGAACGGAATTCGATTAATGGTCAAAATGATAATGCCCCGAAATTACATCATATTATTTTGTGCGATATTACTGCTCCTGATTGCGCAGCTTTTGTCTTCTGGGTCAGCGTCGAAAGCGCAGTCTTTGAAGAAAAATCCGCCGTCTCAATCTGAGATGCAGCTTTCATTTGCACCACTGGTCAAGCAAACAGCAAATGCTGTCGTAAATGTTTATGCTGAGCGGATGGTGCGCCAAAGGTCGCCTTTTGCTGGTGATCCTTTCTTTGAGCAGTTTTTTGGCCAAAAGTTTTCCAATCGTACTGAAAAACAATCATCGCTTGGTTCAGGTGTTGTTATCGATAGTTCTGGCATCGTCATTACTAACCATCATGTAATTCAGAGTGCCGATGATATCAAAGTCGCATTCTCTGATGGACGTGAATATTCAAGTCGTATTCTATTACAGGATAAAAGCGTTGATCTTGCTATCTTGCAAATTGAGGGAGGTCGAGGTTTTGCCGCGCTGGAATTCGGAGATTCGGATGCGTTGGAAGTTGGTGATCTTGTGTTGGCGATAGGAAACCCTTTTGGTGTTGGGCAAACCGTAACCAGCGGAATCATTTCAGCATTAGCGCGTAATCAGGTTGGTGTTTCTGATTTTGGTTTTTTCATTCAAACAGATGCAGCCATTAATCCTGGCAATTCGGGTGGTGCGCTTGTTGATATGAATGGTAAGTTGATCGGCATTAATACGGCAATATTCTCACGTTCTGGCGGGTCTAATGGAATTGGTTTTGCAATCCCTGCCAATATGGTTCGAGCTGTCACGACGGCAGCAATTGGCGGGAATGATAAATTTGTACGGCCGTTCATTGGTGCAAGCTTTGATCCCATAACGTCTGACATTGCCGAAGCGCTTGGACTAAATGTTGCCAAGGGTGCGCTTGTAACAGCGATTGTGCCGGAGGGACCAGCCGAGCGGGCAGGGCTAAAGGTAGGAGATTTAGTGTTTGGCTTTAATGGGCAAGCGGTTGAGCACCCAGATGCTCTTGGTTATCGGCTATCCACATCATTGGTCGGCGATATTATCGAACTAAGTATTCGTACCCGGGGTGAAAACAAGGGTTTGAAAATAAAACTTGAGGCTCCGCCGGCAGGAGGTGTGTTTAATACTTCTATTTTAGAGGGCAATAATCCATTTGCTGGAGCTGAAGTGGCATTGTTGACCCCGTTTCTTGCAAATGAGATGAAGATTCCCAGTAATATTAAAGGTATCGCCATTTTGAAAATTGAACGTGGTGCTCTTGCGGGGCGTTATGGATTTAGGGCGGGCGACATTATTACGTCTGTATCTAATCGGGAATTGGAGAGTGTTGCACAATTGGAAGAAATTTTATCGGCTGGTGCAAGCTTTTGGCGGTTAGAGATCATACGCAATGGCCAGCGCATACGCCAGGTCCTCCGATAAATGGCAGATCTATTCGGTTCAAACGATAGTAAACAGACCGATGATGTGTCTCGACCGTTGGCAGATCGTTTGCGACCGGGGGATTTGTCTCAAGTCTCCGGGCAGGAACACCTTACGGGTCCAGATGGTGCGCTTACACGGATGATTGAAACCGGAGTCCTGGGTTCAATGATATTTTGGGGGCCGCCAGGTACAGGTAAAACAACGGTCGCTCGGTTGCTGGCTGGTTTTGGTGATTATGCATTTGTGCAGATATCAGCTATTTTCTCCGGTGTTGGTGAGTTAAAGAAAGTGTTTGAGTTGGCGCGCGCTCACCGCCAGTCGGGGAAGCAAACATTATTATTCGTAGATGAAATTCATCGCTTTAATCGCGCTCAACAGGATAGTTTTCTGCCTGTTATGGAAGATGGAACAGTTATTCTCGTCGGTGCTACGACAGAAAACCCGTCTTTTGAATTAAATGCTGCGCTTTTATCGCGTGCTAGAGTGCTGAGTTTTAAATCTCATAATGATGATAGTGTTGCCGCACTTATTAAGCGGGCGGAAGACGTCGAGGGAAAGAAGCTTCCACTTGATGATGAAGGTCGCGCAAGTCTTATTCGAATGGCCGATGGTGATGGGCGTGCGGTCCTCACGCTTTCTGAAGAAGTTTGGCGGGCTGCTCGCGAAGATGAGGTTTTTGACGCTGAAGGATTAGCAGAGATCGTGCAGCGTCGTGCACCTGTTTATGATAAAAGCCAAGATGGACACTATAATCTCATCTCGGCCCTGCATAAAGCGGTTCGTGGTTCGGACCCAGATGCAGCATTATACTATCTAACGCGCATGTTTGATGCAGGTGAAGATCCACTATATTTGGGTCGGCGCCTTGTTCGCATGGCATCAGAAGATATAGGCCTTGCCGACCCACAAGCGCTTCTTATCGCAAATGCAGCCAAAGATGCGTATGATTATCTTGGCTCACCAGAAGGCGAGCTGGCGTTGGCGCAGGCCTGTGTTTATTTAGCGACCGCGCCCAAATCCAACGCTGTCTATGTGGCCTATAAAGCTGCAATGCGCGATGCTAAACAACATGGCTCACTGATGCCACCGAAACATATTTTAAATGCACCTACTAAACTGATGAAGGATGAAGGGTATTCGGACGGGTATCAATATGACCATGATGCGCCAGATGCTTTTGCAGCTCAAGATTTTTTCCCGGATAATTTAGACCGTCAGGTTTATTATGATCCACCAGAACGTGGATTTGAAAGAGACATACGTAAGCGGCTTGATTTTTGGAACAAGCGGCGAAATGAAACGTAGGTAGACTTAAAGCTCCTGAATAGAACTTCTCGCTTGGTTTTTGATAGTTGATCGTCTATCAGATCATTTATGATTAAAAATCTTGTTCTCGTAGCAGTTGGCGGCGGTTTGGGCGCCTCTTTACGGTATCTAACAGGCATTGCAGCGCTGAGGTGGTTTGGCCCGAATTTTCCTTGGGGGACTTTGGTCGTTAATGTTATTGGTTCTTTCTTAATGGGAATGATTGCGGAGTTTATTATCCGCCGCGTTGGAGTTGGAACAGATTTACGGCTATTCCTGATGACCGGTTTACTGGGTGGCTATACAACATTTTCTGCGTTCTCGCTCGATGCCATATTATTGTTTGAACGTGGAGCTTTGTCAGCAGCAACTGGGTATATCTTGCTCAATGTTATTGGTGCGATATTGGCGCTTATGTTGGGCCTTGCTTTGGCGAGAAATATTTTTTGATAGATCGTTTGGGATCTAGAAAGGGCCGAGATGGCTGGCGTTGAACTTAAAAAAGTTGAAGATGATGAAGCCGGTATGCGTCTTGATCGCTGGTTTAAGGATCATTATCCGGGGCTTGGCTTTGGTAAGCTGCAAAAATTGATCCGTTCCGGTCAAGTTCGTATCGATGGAAAACGAGCAAAGTCAGACACCCGTGTTCAGTCCGGTGAAACTGTGCGTGTGCCGCCCTTGGATGTTGACCATAAAAGCTCAAAACCGATCACTGAAAAAACGATGAGAAATCATGGTGATGGCGATTTGTTAGCGCAGATGCTTATACACGAAGATCCGAAAGTTTTAGTTTTTAACAAACCCTCTGGTTTAGCAGTGCAGGGCGGTTCTGGTCTTGTTCGTCATGTCGATATGATGCTGGAATCATGGCGTAATAAAAAGGGTGAGAAGCCTCGTCTTGTTCATAGGCTTGATCGAGATACATCAGGCGTACTGGTCGTTGCAAGAACACGTGGTGCCGCGCAAGCACTAACAGCTGCGTTTCGTACGCGCGATGCAAAGAAAACCTATTGGGCACTTGTTCAAGGTGCGCCGTACAAAAGCGAAGGGCGTATTTCGACGTGGCTTTTGAAGCACCAGACACCAGATGGGGATAGAATGCAGGTTTGCGAACATGGCGAGCCGGGTGCTGATCATGCAATTTCTCATTATCGCACAGTGATATCTGCCGGTCGAAACCTGACATGGTTAGAGATGGAACCCCATACAGGTCGAACCCACCAGTTGCGCGTTCATGCTCAATATTTAGAGACACCAATTATTGGTGACCCCAAATACATCACGAAAGACTACAACTGGGAATTTCCAAACGGCATTCAAAAAAGATTACACCTCCATGCGCGACGAATTTCTATTCCTCATCCGTCTGGCGGCATGCTTGAAGTTACTGCACCACTACCACCGCATATGGTCCAGACATGGAACTTACTCGGGTTTGATGAGAAAGATGCTGAGGAAATAGATGGATGAAGTTAGTTCTTTTTGATTGCGATGGCACGCTTGTTGATAGTGCGCATGTGATCCATCGTTGTATGCAAGCAAGTTTTGAAGATCACGGCTTTGTCCAACCGAATTTGAGTGAGACTAAATCAATTATCGGCCTGTCGTTACATGATGCGATTGGTATTCTTCTTAAAGACCAAACGACCAATCAGCTTGATAAGATTGTTCAGAATTATAAGGATCATTTCTTTAAAATCCGTACGCAGGAAAATTTACTCGAACCATTATATGCAGGTATTCGTGATGTGCTTGATCAAATGAAACAGCGAGACGAACTTATCTTGGGTGTTGTTACGGGTAAATCTACACGTGGGCTTATTGCTATTTTGGAGGGGCATGGTCTAAGAGATCATTTCCTGCCCATAAGAACAGCTGATGATTGCCCTTCAAAACCACATCCTGCAATGGTAACTGAATGTTGTGCTGAAGTTGGAATTGATGCCTCATCAACATATGTGATTGGTGATTCAACTTTTGATATGGATATGGCAAATCATGCCAATGCGAAATCTGTTGGCGTGGATTGGGGCTATGCATCCGTTTCAGAATTGGAAAATTCAGGTGCAAACCATATTATTAGCAATCCATCAGAATTAATCGATATTATTGGATAAAACATGCGTGATATACTGAACGATATGTCGGATAAATCCGAACAAGAAAAGAATCCTATGCGTGATGTGCAAAAGCAGACCGCGCTGCCGAAAAGGTTCTATACGGATGTTTCCGTTGTGGAAGAAGCAGATCAATTCGTCATTCAACTTGATGGAAAATCAGTTAATACACCGGCAAAAAATTCACTCTCATTGACAGATAAGCTGATTGCCGATCAAGTTGCATTGGAGTGGAAGCAACAGGAAAAGAGCATTGATCCGGCAAAGATGCCGTTAACGCGAATGATCAACACAGCGATTGATGGCGTTAATGACAATACAGAGGCGGTCTTTGACGAGATCGTAAGTTTCTCCGGTACTGATATGCTTTTTTACAGAGCTGCATCTCCTGCCAAGTTAGTTGAACTTCAATCAAAAGCGTGGGATCCAATCATCCAATGGGCACGTTCATCGTTAGGTGCGCCTTTTGTTATCACTGAGGGCATTATGCATGTCGAGCAGCCGCCTGAGGCAATAGAGGCATATTCCAAGGCGCTTAAACGGCATACATCAGCCTTTGTGCTTACCGGTCTACATAGTGCCACCACGTTGACAGGTTCTGCTTTACTGGGCTTATCTCTTGCAGAAGGAATAGTTTCTGCGGAAGAAGCATGGGCGGCAGCGCATGTGGATGAGGACTGGAATATTTCTCAATGGGGCACGGATGATGAAGCAGAAAAACGCAGATTATTTAGATGGGCTGATATGCGGGCGGCGTGCCTACTTTTAAATTGTAAATAGTTTGTCTGTTTTCTTTGGTATTATTCTTCCGAGTTAACCCTCAGTTAAGCATAAAATGAAATCCTTCATTAAGAATTATCTTATGAGGGAATCACCCGTGACATCGCTTGGTTATCGTTTCAAATTTGTTTCTACAATTATATTGCTGATTGCAAGTGTGGGTGTGCTTTCCTCTTGCGCGAGTAAGAAGAAGGATTACTCTTCTAGAGATAATCGGTTCCCTCTAAATGTTGTCGAAGTTGATGTATCTTCGCTCGATCCGGCTGGGGATGAATTTGCAAGGCAGCTGGAATATAACTTAAAACAGTCCGTTGGTAGTCCATCCTTCACGGCCACACGTAATGTAACGTTAAATGTGCAGACGCATCCTAACGGCGTTTTGGACAAATCAACGAAATCACTTTTTCGACAAGTTACATCACTTGGTGGAACAAGCGTGACTGCTACCGTGCGTGTTATGGATAGTACAACAGGCGCTTCTCTCCGCTATGAACAAATAACCAGTAGCTCTACAAAAGACGATATCGAAATTGCAAATTTGTTTATTGAAGAAGATCTTATAGCTCAAATTAGATCGATTCTTGGTTTAACACTTTATCCTCCTCGTCCGATTTCCTATGTCGCGACATCGATCAATAACTCAGCGGTTCAGAGCAGGGATGACGCTAAACTCGTCTACTCGCCTGAGCAACAAGTTGCTGATCCATTGCTTAATGGTCAGATTACGCCTGAAACGCGATCCGATGATATTATGGAGCAGGTTAAAGAGATGGACAAAAAGATGTCCGTTGATGCAAAGGAGATGAAACGTAAGGTCAATAAAGAAGCCAAGATGGTCAAAGATACTCTTATGGAAGATGTAGTTGCTCCAGAGAAAAAAACAACTATGGATGAGGCTGCGCCATTGAAGAAGATGGATAAGAGCATGATGAAGGATGATGATGTGGAAAAAGCCGTCGCTGACGAAAGTGACTTATGCATCGTCACAGTCGATAATGATTGCTTAGGGCCGAATGTCGTTCCGGAGTAAATGGCTGGAACTTACTTAAGCCGCTCCATATGCCAATTAAGATGATCGTCCATAAAGGTCGAGATGAAGAAATAGGAATGGTCATAACCTGGTTGCAAACGTAGTTGCAGCGGAATATTTGCTTTCTCGCAGGCTTCTTGTAGTAAATGTGGGCGCAAACCATTTTCTAAAAATGAGTCCGCATCACCTTGATCTACTAGAAATTCTGGAAATGTTGCTCCATCTTCAATCAAAGCTGTTGCATCATATGCGCGCCAATTTTGTTTATTTGCACCGAGATAGTTCTCAAATGCTGGAGCAGACCAATCCGCAGTCATGGGCTGGGCAATGGGTGCAAATGCTGAGCAAGACTTAAACTGATCAGGATTTTTGAGAGCAAAGGTGAGGGCACCATGACCACCCATTGAATGACCAAATATACCTTGCTTTTTCATATCAGCGGGAAAGTTATCTGCAATGATTTCAGGCAATTCAGCGAGTATATGGCTTTCCATCTGATAATTCTTCGCCCACGGTTCTTGCGTTGCATTGAGATAAAAACCTGCGCCTTTACCCATTTGCCAATTATCACTTTCATCGGGCACAGCATCACCACGAGGGCTAGTATCAGGGCACACGATTACAAGACCTAATTCAGAAGCACGTTTGCGATATTCTCCCTTATCCATAACGTTTGCATGAGAGCACGTAAGACCTGACAGATACCACAGAACAGGGCATGGTTTTTCTTTTGCAATAGGTGGAATGAAAACTGAAAACGTCATCTCGCATTTACATGCATCAGATTGCATTGAGTAAACGCCCTGCACACCGCCATGAACGGTACTTTCAGAAATAGTTTTCATGTTTTCCTCATAGTTTCTAAAGTCGTTTGAGAACAATACTATTGTCAAACTAGTGTAGTATAAACAAGTAGCAAATATGGATCTGTTGTTGAGGCTTAGAATTCACTGATTTTACTTGCCAAACTCGATTTCCCGGAATGCATTTGCTAAATCTAGTATGGTCTTCTTCGAATCATAAATACCAGTTTTGAATTTGTTAGGAGTTAACTCGTATCGGATTTTATATCTTGTTCGGTCGGGCCGAAGATACCCTCAAATGATGAGCGCAGGGATAGATCCAGATCATCCATCGTTACGGGCAGTCCAAGATCCACAAGACTGGTGACGCCATATTTTTGTACACCACATGGGACAATTCCGGAGAAGTGTTCTAGGTCTGGCTCTACATTGATCGCGATACCATGAAAACTAACCCATTTTCGCAGTCTAATCCCAATCGCGGCTATTTTTTCTTCGTTTATGCTTCCGTCTGGTAATCTGGCTTTTTCAGGACGCTGAACCCAAACGCCAACACGATCTTCGCGGCGTTCTCCTTTAACGTTCATGTCTGCCAGTGTTTCAATAATCCACCTTTCTAAAGCTGAGACAAAAGCGCGAACATCTTGTTTGCGGCGCTTTAGGTCGAGCATTACATAAGCAACACGCTGACCCGGTCCGTGATAGGTATATTCGCCGCCGCGACCCGTTTGGTAAACGTCAAATCTGTCAGGAGAAACAAGATCATTTATGTTAGCACTTGTTCCTGCTGTATAAAGAGGTGGATGCTCAACAAGCCAAATGAGTTCATTTGATTCTCCATTCGATATTTTAGTTGCTTCATTTTCCATGAAAGATAAAGCATCTTCATAAGGTGTAATGTCACCTTCAATGCGCCATCTCACTGGTGGTGAGCCATCCAGCGCCAAAAAATCAACTTTTATCTCATCACGAAGCATTTAATCTATCCATTATTAGAATATATGTTTTTTTCGTCAAACTTGACTTGTGTCAAGTACCTGCTTTTGCTAAGTGCTGCATCGCTGGCTTATTAATACCTCAGAGTTCAGTATAGTGTGCGGCCGTGGCGGAACTGGTAGACGCGCAGCGTTGAGGTCGCTGTGGAGTAAAATCCGTGGAAGTTCGAGTCTTCTCGGCCGCACCATTTTTCAAAAGATTTGCAAAATTGAGTTGGTCTGTTATTTGAACTTGGCGGCTCCAGGCTTGATTGACGGTACCCTTTCGCAGATTTTCCAGCGTTTAAGTTTGTGTATTCAACGAGTGTAACCAAGGTGATGATTTTGGTTCTCCGCGTTGTTGAGCTTTTTCCATACAAAGATTTTGCATGTCTTTTAATGTCATCTAAGGTTGAATGAATTTGCCATCTTTGTAGTAAATTGAACAATATATTGGGTTATCCGTATCAGCATTATTGGTTTCAGGGTCTTGCTCAAATTGAGCTGAGCAATTTTGCAACATGTATTCATAAACAGATCGATACTTATGCGTTTTCGAGTGATCAATGGCGTGTTTTGCTTTCGAGAGAAGTCAAAAAAACAGTTAAAAGTAAATAGCCATAAGCTTCGCGAATGTTGGTATGTTTAGTAATTGTGTTTAATTTACATGCTTAGAAGAATGATTCTCTTCATAAAATATTGGGCGGGTTAGTTCATGGAAGTTGAACAAGAAATAATAGAAGCGTTTTTTGAGCACATGTCTTCGCCTGCTTATATTAAGGATGAAAATCTCAAATTTGTTTATGTAAATCCTGCTTATGCTGAATTTTATGGTATGGAGCCTGAGCGCTTCATTGGTAGAACCTCATCCCAAATATCCAATACTATTGCAACAAGGTTATTGGAACAAGATGAAGCTAAAGTTCTTGCATCAGGTGCTGCTACTCAAATTGGTGACAGAGCAACATCTAACCGCGGAACGACAATATGGCGTGAAGTAGAGCGCAAGCCTATTATAACCCAAAATGGTACACAATACTTGACCGTAATTTTGCGAGACGTGAGCAAATATAAAAATATCGAATTCCAACTTGAAGATACAAGAAATGAGTTGGAGAAAGTGCGCGAGTTGGCAAATATCGCGGAACATCGCAGCGCTGATTTTCTTGCAAAAATATGCCACCAAGTAGGTTCACCCACAAGAAGCATTATATCAGTAGTAAATTCTGTTTCCGATGGAGGTTTTGATAAGGATCGAGGTTCTTCAATAGAACAAATTCTATCTTTCAGTAATACTATCCTTGGCGTTGTTGATGATTTATCCAATTATACATCTTTGGACATCATGCAGGCTCCGGTAAGATCTGAATCCTTTGAACTGTTTAAACTTGTGTGCGAGGTCACATCCGCAGTGATGCCTGAGGCCAGCAAGAAAAATTTGCAGTTTTTAAGCTATATTGATCCAGACATACCTATGAACTTATTGGGTGATGCCGGTAAAATTCGTCAGGTTATTACAAACTTAGTAAGCAATGCCATTCGATTTACTGAGAGTGGTGAGGTTAAACTTAATATTAGTGCTGTACCGCACAATAATGATCAAACCACAACAGTGCGCTTTGAAATTCATGATACTGGTCGCGGGATTACTGCAAAAGAGCAAGAGCACTTATTTGACAAGTATCGTCCAACTAAGGCGGGATTACATGTTGGTCAGGGTGTTTCTGTCTCCAGCGCACTTATCGCTTTAATGGGTGGTATAATTAGATTGGATAGCGCAGCCGGTATTGGCTCGAAGTTTTGGTTTGAACTAGATTTTGATGTTCCAAAGAAAATACCCCAATCTATTCAAAAAATCCCCAACCTAGAGAAAAAACGCTTCATCGTGATAGATGACAGCGAGTTTGATAAGGCGCTACTCGAGCATCAACTTAAAGAATGGGGTGGAGATGTAGCTGCTTGCCGCAACGCTGAAGAAGCGATCGCTGTTATGTGCGCGCTATTTGAAAAAGGTTTTACCGTTGAGGGTGTTTTTATTGATAATGAAACCAATCAGAGCAATAACATAGATCTTTATGCTTTGATAAAAGATGATAAAGTTTTATCACATATACCGTTGTTTATGATGGTATCTTCCGCAGATAATTTTCCCACTGGTGAGGGGGTAGAGCGCAACAACTACATTCTCAAGCCCTTGGAAATAGGGTCGCTAAGGTCGCTTCTTCTAGGTATATTTTCAGAACATTATGATGTTCAAGGCACTCATGAAGATATAAATGATTTACCCCGCTCGGTTGTAAAAGATCCAAAAATACAACAGGATAGGGGCTTAGATAAACTTATTAGCAATCATGATAAAGGTACAAATATTGATATTCTCCTGCTTGAAAGTAATACCGTAAACCAGATTATGTTGGCACAAATTTTGGAATCGATTGGTTATCAATATAAAATCACATCTGATATAGCGGAAGGTGAGGCATTATTTAAATCGCATCAACCTAAGCTGGTTATTATTGATGCTGCTAGTCGTGAATTTAATAATGAAGATACGCGACTGTGTTTGGAGAAGTTGAAGCGATTTAATGGACTGGTGCCACTTTTAGGAATGATGCCCTTGCCGGATTCTGCTGAAGGAGAGGATGAAACAAATTTATTATTGCCTGTTCTTGATGGTCAGATTAAGAAACCATTATCCCCTCCGGAATTATTTAATAAGATTGAAAAATGGATGCAAATTGCTGATGCTAGCCAGATCAGAAGAGCATAAATTATGTGACTAATTAAACTCGATGTCTTCGTACGACATAGCATTTGAAAGTAGGCTTAAATATTCATCATTAGGGATATCAATCGCTCCAAAACGTTTAAGATGATCTGTGGTGAACTGTGTGTCCAGAAGTATATAATTTAATTTTTTTAAATGCTTAACAAGATAAGCTAAACAAACTTTTGATGCGTCTGTCTCTCGTGTAAACATACTTTCACCAAAAAAACCAGCCCCGAGTGAAACGCCGTACAAACCACCCACTAACTGATTGTTACGCCAGGCTTCAATGCTATGTGCATGGCCTACTTTATGTAGTTGCAAATAGGCTTCATATATCGTTCTATTAATCCAAGTAGAGGGTCTATTGCCAGTCTCTTTCGCGCACTCCTTCATGACGTCATCAAAACGGGTGTTAATCCTGATATCAAACTTACGTTGTGCTATGACTTTTTTTAGGCTGCGAGGTATATGAAATTGGTCAAGTGGAATAATCCCACGTATCTCCGGCTTAACCCAAAAACAGTCAGGATCATCTGCCGAATCCGACATTGGAAACAGGCCCTGACTATATGCGCTTAGCAGAATTTCTGGCGATAAAGGCATGTGGTCTGATGAAGTCGTCATTCAAAATCCAGTGTTTGAATGGATGCCATATTTAGTGAGTTGGCGACATATCGCCGCCAAGCTCATTAATTTGCGTTCTTGTTTTCAAGATATTTTTCTAGCCAATGGATGTCATAGTCACCGTTTACAATGTCTTGATTATCCAAAAGATCTAAAAATAATGGGAGTGTCGTGTTAATACCGTCAACCACAAACTCATCGATTGCGCGACGAAGGCGCATCATACATTCATTTCTAGTGCGTCCATGAACGATCAGTTTACCTATTAGGCTATCGTAATATGGCGGGATTCTATATCCCTGATAGACGCCAGAATCCACACGTACACCTAAACCACCGGGCGGATGATAGTGTGTAATGGTTCCAGGAGATGGAACAAATGTATTTGGATCTTCCGCATTAATTCGACATTCTATTGCATGTCCAATGAATGTAACATCTTCTTGAGAAACGGAAATTGATCCGCCAGATGCGATACGAATTTGCTCATTGACTAAGTCGATGCCTGTAATAGCCTCGGTAATTGTATGTTCCACCTGTAAACGGGTATTCATTTCAATGAAATAAAACTCGCCATTCTCGTAGAGGAATTCAATTGTGCCAGCGCCGCGATATTTAAGTTTGCGCATAGCGTCGGCGCAAATTTCACCAATTTTTATTCTTTGATCTAGGTTAAGGGCAGGAGAGTTTGCTTCTTCCCAGACTTTTTGGTGTCTGCGCTGTAGAGAGCAGTCGCGTTCGCCGAGGTGAATAGCATTGCCTTTACCATCGCCCAAAACCTGAATTTCGATATGGCGCGGTTTTGCCAAGTATTTTTCAATATAGACAGCTTCATTGCCAAAATTTGCGCCAGCTTCTCTTCTAGCGGTATCCAATGCAATGGATAATTCATCTGCGTTATTTGCGACCTTCATGCCGCGCCCACCGCCGCCTGCTGTCGCCTTGATGATGACTGGGAACCCAATATCATCCGCTATTTTGCGTGCTTCTGCCTCAGTCGAAACTTCGCCTGGCGAGCCAGGTACAATAGGTATACCGAGTTCTTCTGCTGTCTTCTTAGCGGTGATCTTGTCACCCATAATGCCAATATGTTCGGAAGTTGGTCCAATGAAAACAATATCGTGAGCTTCTAAGATTTCAGCAAATTTAGCATTTTCTGAAAGAAAACCATAGCCGGGGTGAACTGCTTCAGCTCCGGTGATTTCGCAAGCAGCCACGATCTGATGGATATTTAAGTAGCTATCGCGTGATGCCGGTGGCCCAATGCAGACACTTTCATCTGCTAATCGTACATGCATTGCATCCTGATCGGCTGTAGAGTGGACAGCGACAGTTTGTATGCCGAGCTCTTTACAAGCACGTAAAATTCGTAGTGCGATCTCGCCGCGGTTGGCTATTAAAACCTTTGAAAACATGATTTTACCGGCCTATTCGATAATGACTAATGTATCGCCGAATTCTACGGGCTGACCATCTTCTAAAAGAATTTCTACAATCTTGCCCGAGCGCGGTGACGGAATTTGGTTCATCGTTTTCATCGCCTCAATAATTAGCAATGTTTGACCTTCTTTCACAGTTTGGCCAACCTTAACGAAGGTATCTGATTCTGGAGATGGTGATAGATATGCTGTTCCGACCATCGGTGAAGGAACGCTATGACCATTTGTTGCAGGAGTTGCAGCCACAGGTGCTGATACAATATCAGACATTGGTGCTGGAGTACTTGCGGGGGCAGGAGCCGGTATTGCAGCTGTTGCATATTGTGCTGGAGCTGATGTTGCTCTTGATACACGGATTCTTACATCATCCTGTTCAACTTCAATTTCGGTCAGATCAGTATCATTTAGTATTGCTGCCAGATCTCGAACAATCGATTGGTCGATACCCTTCTTTTTAGTGGTCATTTAAATGTGCCTTTTATTTTACGAATTATTTGTTTCGGCGAATGCTTGAAGCGCCAATTTATAACTATTTGGCCCGAAACCGCAAATTACACCTTGGCATACAGAGGAAATCATTGATTTATGACGGAATTTTTCTCGTGCATGTACGTTAGACAGGTGAACTTCGATCACAGGAATGGAAATTGATCGTATTGCATCGTGAAGAGCAACAGATGTGTGGGTATACGCGCCGGCATTTAAGACAACACCGATAGCTGTATCATTAGCACCCTGTAGAAAATCAATAATATTGCCTTCATGGTTTGATTGATGAAAATCAATCTCGAAACCTAATTCAGCACCTGCTTTTGTACACAACTCATGAATAGAAGTAAGTGAAAGATCACCGTATATTCCCGGTTCTCTTTTACCAAGCATATTTAGATTAGGTCCGTTAATTACGGAGACCCTATTTGACATTTTTTTGTCCCATCAAAACCAAGTAAATTTCTATAGCCCTGTTAGGCCTGTAATTAAAGCATTTTTCGCTAACATAATGCTAATATAAGGTGATTTTCATGCAAAATATTAAATCCAGTTCGTGAGATAGGCAAATTTTGTGTCAATTTGAAAATCTAAAGCTCCGCAGCTAATAATAGACAAAATTGACGCTAACAGGTTGCTTTACCACATGACCTCATATTTTGAATTTTCTTGAGAATATCTGAAACTCCAACCGCGCCGAATATGGGTTCTTCACCCACTATATAAGAGGGAGTTCCGTTGATTTCTAATGCTTGAGCAATCTCGTATGTTTTGTTAATTCCTTCAAGGAGTGTCTGGTCTTGCAGTTCTTTTTCCAAAGCAACAAGGTCAATTCCTAGGCTATCGGCAATGGACATGCCTTTATCTTTGTTTGCTCTACCGGAGGAACCTAACATTTCCGTGTGGAATCGAGCAGATTTTTCTGGTGCAATACGATTAACAGCGATGCTTACACTTGTTGCTTCTACGGATTCTGGCCCGAGAATTGGAAACTCTTTCAGGACGAATTTGACGTTGGGGTCTTTTTCTACGATCTCAATCATATCAGACATCGCACGCTTGCAATAACCACAATTATAATCAAAAAATTCAACAATTGTAACGTCGCCGTCTGGGTTTCCAAAAACTATGTCATCTGAATTATTGGCAATGTCATCTGCCATATCTGTTATAATACTCTTTAAACGCTGTTGTTGAGCTATCAGTTGGCGTTGTTCGAGTACTGTTTGCGCCTCGACCAAAACCTCAGGATTTTCTATCAAATATTGCTTGATAATTTCCCCCAATTCTTTCTTCTCGGCGTCATCAAATGCAAGCGACGCTCCCACAGGAGAAGACGCAATAAATGCTCCAGCTAGAAGAACTTTAATATATCTTGTCATATTTGAATTATCCTTTGAATTCGCTTGCAAGAACTTAATTGCCAACTGTTAAAATATCTTTTGCACGTTGCCAGCTGGGTTTGCCCTTAACTAGTTTTTGTAAAGCGCGGCCCGCAAATATTTTTGCATCTCTTCTATTGCCAGCACGAAAGTGTCCCTCAGCCATTGAAAGTTCAGCATTGCCAATGTCACCAGTTAAAGCATAGGCACTAGAAAGCGAGCGGTATGCATTGAAATTATTTGGGTTTGATTGTAACCCTGTTTTAATCGCCGCGATAGCCTTCTTTGCGTTCGATTTTTTACCTGTGGCAACATAGGCAAATCCTAATCGTGCTTTTATGAGGCCGGACTTCTTTTTGTCTAGCTTCACTGCCTTTGTGAATGATTTAACTGCTTGATCAGCCTTGCGGGTTTTAAGTTCTAATTCACCTTTTAGTTCATACAGGTATGGATTAGATGGCTGCTTTTTTATGACCTTATTCAGCAGTTGAAGCGCTTGACTTGACCTACCTGCTAAATCTGTTGCAATAACCTGACCATAGACTGCTGCAAGCGAGTTTGGTGACTTACTAAATGCGCGTCGTACACTGTTAATCCCTCCTGAAAAAGCCGCAATTTTTGCTCTCGCCATATCATGTCTCAGCTGGCGTGATTTTGGGTCTTTTTTGTCAAAATACGGGCTTTGGGTTGCACTTTTTTGGAGAAGGCTGATTCGTTCTTTTGGCAGCGGATGGCTTAAGCGATAAGGATCAACTCGCACTCCGGCGAGCGCCAAGTTTTGTGAAAACCGTTCAAATGTTTTAAGCATGCCTTGTGCGGATTGCTTCGTACTCTTGAGGTATTTTAAGGCCGCAGTATCCGCATTAATTTCTTCGCTTCGTTTATATTTGAGAATATTTCGGGTCGCGAGTTGTGGCGCAGCAGCAATGATGGCAGATCCCGCAGCCGCTCCCCCATTTGAGCCAGAGGTTGAACCGGCAACAACGGCACCAGCGCCCAATAAAGCTCCAACGATAGCAAGTGTTTTGGAACCGTCCAATTGCGCTCGCAAACGCTCTTGATGGTTGCCTGCCAGATGACCTGCCTCATGCGCAATAACACCAATAATCTCGTTAGGTGTTTCGGACTGCATGATAGCACCAATATTTACGAAGATTCTGCGACCAGATACAAATGCATTAAAACTTCTTTCATTTACCAATATTACTTCTATGCCGCGACTTTGGAGTCTGGCTGCTTTGAGAATGGGCGATGTATAGTCAGCCAATAGTCCCTCAATTTCAGCATCTCGAACAATAGATACACTTCTGCCAGATTGCCCCAACGCTAGCTGGCTGGATAGCAAATAAAATAGGATTGCAAACAGCGACGTGACTGAGCGGAATTTAAGAATCTGTGAAATCAAACTTGCCTCCAAATTAACACCTGTTTTGAACTATAACCGACGGTTGGATGCGTACAAGGGCAACCCATATTAATCGCGAAAATGTGAATTTGTTCTAGGGCGTTAAAGCGATGGAATTATGACGTGGTACCAAACGTCCATTCTGCAACTATTACCTATCGGGACGAACAAAAAGGCTCAGTATAAAACTGAGCCCTTCGATAAGTATCTCTATTTAAAAGCTTTACGCCACCAACCCGTTTTTTTCGGCTCTTTTTTGCTGTCCGCGTCGCTAGAAGATGTAACGACTGGTTTAGAGGCAATCTGATCGATATTGGTGCGCGATTCTCTGCTTGGCTTAGAATGTTCTGCCATTGTTTCAACAACAACTTCCGCAGCCGCGATCTCTGTTTTAGGCGTAACTTCCGCTTTTACAGGTTCCGCATCATTTTGTGCAGCATCAGCGTTTTCGACCTCGGCTTTTGACTTGCGTCTGCGACGAGGTTTCTTCGGCTTTTCTTCGGCCTTGTCCGCTTCGTCGGCAACGGCAACAGGTTCAGGAGGTGAAGATGTGCTCGTTTCTATTTGCTCTGCGACTGGTTCAGGCTGTGGCGTTTGCTGATCATCAGTTTCAGAATTTTCATGGGTTTCCTGATCTTTATCTTTATTTTTGCGTCCACCGCGCCTTCCTCGACGACGGCGTTTTTTCGGACGATCTTCGGAATCATCATCATTTGTATTTACATCTGATGCAGAGTTTTCACCATTTGTATCATCTTCTGAGGAGTTCTCACTATCTTGAGTCTCTGAATTAGCTTTCTCAGAATTGTTATTGTTACGACCACCACGACGCCGGCGACGACGCTTACGGGGAGCTTCTTCATCGATCTGTGTTTCGTTCTCGTCGTTTTCAGTTTCAGACTGAACCTCATTCATCTCTGAATCGGCAGTCCCGTAGCTGGATGCAAGTTGTTCAGTACTTGCATTTGCTTTTTTTGTGCTTTGCGGACCTCTTTCGACATTGAACTCTTGACCTGAAATTGCCGGATCAACATTGATCAAAATGGTTACGCCAAAACGTAACTCGAGTTCGATCAATGTGTCTTTCTTCTGATTGAGAATGTAAAGCGCATTTGCAGCACTGGTGCGTACATTCACATCGTTACGAGGCGATTTAAGTAATTGCTCTTCTATGGCACGCAAAACATGTAATGCAAGTGAGCTATCAGAGCGCATATGTCCTGTGCCTTCGCAATGTGGACAAGTTTGCGTTGTGCTCTCGAGTACGCTTGCCCTAATTCGCTGACGCGACATTTCCAGAAGACCAAAATGAGATATGCGGCCGACCTGAATACGTGCACGATCACTCTTAAGGCATTCCTTTACGCGCTTTTCAACGGCTCTGTTGTTCCGCTTTTCTTCCATGTCGATAAAATCGATCACAACAAGACCCGCAAGGTCACGTAATCTTAGCTGACGTGCGACCTCCTCAGCGGCTTCAAGATTGGTTTGAAGTGCCGTATCCTCAATCGAGCTTTCACGTGTTGAACGCCCAGAGTTTACATCAACTGCAACCAATGCTTCAGTCTGATTAATAATGAGATAGCCACCAGATTTTAATGTCACTTGAGGAGACATCATCTGGTCAAGCTGTGCTTCGATGCCGTAATTTACAAAGATCGGGCGGGCTCCCTTATAGGGCTGAACGACTTTCGCATGGCTCGGCATAAGCATTTTCATGAAATCTTTGGCTTCACGATAACCATCTTCGCCAGAAACTATAACTTCGCCAATATCTTTAGTATAAAGATCGCGAACCGAACGTTTAATCAGGCTACCTTCTTCATATACGAGACTTGGTGCTATGGAATTGAGCGTAAGTTCCCGAACATTTTCCCATAGTCGCATAAGATATTCGAAATCGCGACGGACCTCTGTTTTCGTACGACTGGCGCCCGCTGTGCGCAAAATAACGCCCATGCCTTGTGGCACTTCCAGGTCGCGTGCGACTTCTTTAAGACGCTTACGGTCCTGCACATTGGTAATTTTACGAGAAATTCCACCGCCACGAGCAGTGTTTGGCATCAGAACGGAATATCTACCTGCCAGTGACATGTATGTTGTTAGCGCTGCCCCTTTATTACCCCGTTCTTCTTTTACAATTTGAACGAGGAGGATCTGGCGGCGTTTTATAACTTCTTGAATACGATATTGTTTTCGTGATTTTCTTGGTGTTGCAGGAATTTCTTCAAGGGCATCATCTTCATTAGTCCCTACATTCTCTACACTTTCATTCTCTGAATTATCGTCACCATTGTCTTCATCGGTTGAAGTTGCAATGCTGTTTTCGTTATTACCTTCAGAGTTTTCAGCCTTAGCAACTGTATCATCTTCAGGCATTTCTTCAGATTTAGTTTCTGCAGCTTCAGAATTGTCTTCACCTTCTGTAGCCGATTCAACCTCACTGGAAACTGGTTCAGAGACTTCGTCTTCTGTTTCTACAATGGCCGCGATTGTGTCGGGTTTATCATCGGATTTTTTTGAAGTGTCTTCTTGCTCCACCTCAGATGATTCTGAGGTTCCAGTGTCTGCATTCGATGTTTCGGCAGGAGTCGGTTCAGCGCCTGCCTCGATTGCCTGCTGCGCGTTAATATCCGGATCAACAGTATCGGTATCTGCTTGATCAGTTTTTGGCTCAGATTGGCTTTCGCCTTCTGCGATAGTCGAATCTGCTGTAATCTCTGCTTTCTTCGCTGAAGTTTTCCGCCTGCGCGTTCTGCGTTTCTTTGGCTTCGCTTCTTGTTCCGCCTCTGGCTCTGCATCATCACTCGATTTTTCAGTCGCAGTTTCAGCTTCGGCTTCATCTTGATCCATAGATCTAGCTTCTGCAGCTTCTTCCTCAAGAAGAGCTTGGCGATCTGCAAGTGGGATCTGATAATAATCAGGATGAATTTCTGAAAATGCAAGGAAACCGTGACGATTGCCGCCATAGTCTACAAATGCAGCCTGTAAAGAGGGTTCCACCCTTGTTACTTTTGCTAGATAGATATTTCCGCGCAGCTGCTTTTTATGCTGCGATTCAAAATCAAATTCCTCTATACGATTTCCGCGAACGACTACGACGCGTGTCTCTTCTGCATGAGACGCGTCTATTAGCATTTTTTCTGCCATTTAAATTTTGCTCCTCGACAGAACAAAACCCGCAGCCTCCCTTTAGGATCGGAATAGATCTGAGCCTATAAGTCTGGTTACGTTTTTGTGTGTCGAATATTGGGCGCAGAGGTGCTGATTTGATCTGTGTAGAACAGGCAAAAAAAGTAGGCGACGAGCAGAATGCCCTATCTCTAATACTCTTCTTTTTCACGACCGCATTCAACATTTCAGATCCCGCACTTTGCGTATCTCTAATTTTATAGTTCGGAAGCCTCATATATCGAGCTTAACCAAACCGATGATTTTGCCAATTTTGCAATTGGCAGTGACCTTGGTCACAATTTACAAACGGTGACTATTCACCGATCCTTAAAACAATTCTTATTCGCCATTTCTTGGCGAAGAATTGAAATTCAATTTTTGAATGCGCCGCATTCATCAAAGCTGGTAAGTCTTAGACGTCAGGTGAACATATTCAGGAACTATCGATTGATCTTTGGGAAAGATTTTCGATCATCTGAAAGATTCTACCTCGTCGGAATTCCAACTTACCGATTGTTTTATGTCTTTAAAAGGATTCTTGCAAGTGGAAACAATAGTTGTTTGATTGCGGTCGATTATAGACCAGCCATTATATTATCGTGATTTTTGCATAATAAGGCTTTATTTATTGAATATATTTGATTCTTCCGGCACTGATTTGGCAGTTAGAACACGCTGTTTGTAATTTTGAAGGGTAAATATTAGCGTTGAACACTCATATAAAATCGCGACATATGATTTTGCAACGTGCATTTTCTCGAACTTTGGTGTTTTTGTTTTTTGCAGGCTGTTATCTTGCTGGGGCTCAACAAACCTTTGCTCAAGATAGCAAGGAATTGGTAGCAGATGTCGCACGGCTTATCGGCGACGACAATCGGGCACGACTGTTAATCGAGTTTAATAACGAGCCAAAAGTTAGTATTCGTTATCTTGATACGCCATACAGAATTGTGATTGATCTCAAAAAGACCAAATTTAATTTCTTACCAGAGGATTTGGAACCAAGGGGAATATTAGCAGATCTGCGCTATGGTTCTATGTCTGATGTCAGTTCTCGCATGGTGCTTACATTGAAGCAATCTGCAGTTCTGGAATCAGAAGAATTGCAGGAATTGGAGGATGGCAGGTATCGGCTCGTATTGGATATAAGTTCAGCGCCGGAAAGTGTTTTCGAATCCATTCTGACCGATCAAAAATGGGACTCAAGACCCAAAAGCGGTAAGTCGAGCCGTGTTCTTCTTTCCGGAAAGCAGGACACAAATACCTTTGTTATCGTATTGGATGCCGGCCATGGTGGTATTGACGGCGGAGCTGAGGGCCGAAATGGTACGAGTGAGAAAAAAGTAACGCTAGCGTTTGTCCTTGCTCTGAGAGATGCACTTGCTGACCTGGGTGACGCTAAGGTCGTTTTAACGCGGGACAGCGACAAATTTATTTCGCTTGCTTCACGCGTTCAAATCGCACGGCGAGAACATGCCGATCTTTTTATCTCTGTCCATGCAGATTCCATTCGTCAAAGAAATTTGAGAGGAGCCTCAGTTTATACTTTATCTCAAAAAGCAACCGATGCTGTGACTGAAAGTCTAGCCGAATCTGAAAATCTGACTGATGTTATCGCGGGATTACAAATTGAGGATGCATCTGATGAAGTAACTGGAATATTGATTGATCTTGCCAGACGTGAGACTAAGCAGTTTTCGGAAAGCGTTGCAGATCAAATTGTTGGATCATTTAAGGGGCAAGTGCAGCTAATTAACAATCCGCACAGACGTGCCGGTTTTAGGGTTTTGCAAGCACCTGACGTTCCGTCTATTCTCATCGAGCTGGGTTTTCTGTCAAACCTGACAGATGAAAAATTGCTGTCTAATCCCGAATGGCGCTCAAAAGCCGCCAAATTACTGGCTCAATCAATTACTGATTACAAATCGGTCGTCATGCAAAGCCGGTAGTAGATAACAATAATCTACGAGACTAACTCTTGCCGGTGAACACATTCCGCCCGCTCACCCAAGTCGATAATATATTGGCTCTAGTTGCGGAATAAATGATTTTTTGAAGTTGATCGTCCAATGTATCCAATTCATCATCAATGAAAATTGGTGACGCGGGGGCGTCTGGAGCAACAAGAATAGCGTCGAATTGATAGCCAGCTTCAAATCGTCCAACCGGTAAATCTAAAGCATCAGCTCCGCCAGCCGTTGCCAGATGAAACGCTTCGCGGAAGTTTATCCGCGAGTTTTCAATACCTCTTTCATCGGCAGGTAAGCTGGCATCTGTTCCTTCTTCTAATGTACGAGACATATGAATTGAAAAACGACAGGTTTCAAAAATAGACGCACTTGGACCACCAGAAATATCGGTGCCCAATCCCACTCTTAATGACTTCTCCAACGCTCGTTTTAGGGGAAATATAGCTGTAGAAAAATAGATGTTTGATAGCGGGCAATGCGCAATGCCTGCACCCTTATCGGCAATAACATCCATATCTTGATCAGAAATAAAATTGCTATGTGCAAGAATGGTGTGTCTACCTATTAGGCCGAAGTCGGCAAGGGCATTTGTATCAGTTTTACCTGTTCGATCGAGTACATAATTGTGTTCCCAATCACTTTCGGAACAATGTGTCTGAACGTGGCAATGGTGTGTTTGTGCCAGTTTGCCAAGGCCAGATAGTGCTTCATCAGTACAACTTGGAATAAAACGAGGCGTGATGACTGGTTTTACAAGATCAGCCGTATTGTTTTTCATCGAATGAACGTAATTGATGAAAGATTCGGTCTCTTCCAATGCCGTTTCGGTTGATTTGTCTCTATAATAATCAGGACATTGATCAGGATTATCCATGACAACTTTTCCGATAAGCGCTCGTTGTCCTTTTTCGAGACAAATATCTGCAAGTAGTTGAGTTGCTTTTTTATGAATGGTTGCAAAATAAAGCGCAGTTGTTGTGCCGTTTGCGAGAAGAGAACCGACCAAATCTGCATACATACGCTCAGCAAATTTTTCATCACTATATCGGGCCTCGAGAGGGAATGTGTGCTCCATGAGCCAAACTTCCAGCGGAACATCCAGAGCTTTTCCTAATTGAGGCCATTGAGGCGCATGGATGTGAAGATCGACAAAGCCTGGCAGTAGAAACTGATTACTCGGCAGTTGAACCAGACTATTGTCTTGTTTTGCTTCAGATTTTTTCTTCTCATAACTGGGGTCGTTCGGGCGAACTATTTCTTCTATTTGCCCCTCACCATTAATAATCATGAGTGCATCTAAGCAAATATCAACTTCCCCGCGCACGGGAGCATGCATGATCGAAGCTATCATGGTTTTATTATGTATATCAGTCATCAATGTCCCAATTTGAAGTGTCTTCTTTTGCTAGGTCAGTTCGTATAGTCACGTTAGGATTTAATTTGCACGTGAATCATCAAACATACTACACGCAAATTTGAGGCGAATATAGAAATTAAAAACAAAGGTCTTTCCCGTTTTTGCGAAAGCTGGACAATATAGTATCTCTATCTTCTAAAGTTTCCGGAAGTTCTACAATGCGTTTAATTTGATCATCTGCATCATAGATAATGCAATGTAATCCCCGTCCATTAGGCATTTTTGTATTTAATTGTGAAACATATGCTGCCGAACCGGAACCGTAGACGGTGTAGAATCCGGTTTCATCCGGTTGAGATAGATAACCCTCGACAAGTTTTCTTTTAAGCCTGTGTCTAAATAATCCGCGCGTAATCGTTTGCGCTGATAGTCCTCTATTATGAGGAACCCCCACAACCGTTATAACATCGCCCATCTTTGCATGCTGTGCTGTGAAATTATCAACTAAAACGCCACCGATATGTGTCTCTTTTTCGGCGTTTGCACCAAAATAGGAGGCTGTAACTTGCGCAGATGTTTGCGGCTGGATTTTCCGTATATAGCTTGCGATCAATTTATCCTTATTCCAAATACCGTCGATAGCAAGCCATTGGCCATTATCAGAGATATCTGACATCTCAAAGCCTTGAAAAATGGTATTTGCAGTAACGGTAATTTCCGAACCCATAATGGAGACCGTTTTATCTGGATGAAAGAACGCCGGACCGAGCAGTGGCGAAACCTGTCGAATGCTATTTGCCATCCATTTATCGGTCTGTTTAACCGCTTCAACCATCACAGTTTCACCAGGTTTTAATGAAGAGGCCAATCGAGGTCCCAATGTTGATGATACTGGAAAATCAGGTGGAAATTCAATTGTTTGGCCATTGACATGAATGCTGCCAAGAGAGTTGATAATACCAACGATCCCCGTTCCGACAATACCACCTTCGCGCTCTTCTGGTTCTTCCGCCACACCAGGTATGATAGTCAACATCCATATCAGGACTGCAATTATTGCAGAGAAACTATTTACTCGCGTCATGCCTATTTTCCTCTGACTTGATTGTTTTCTTATCGTTGCAAAAGATATAGGCGCCGACTGAAAATCTTTGATTGTTGTGTTTATCGTTAGCATCCTGCTCTTGAAGAGTTAGGGCCTCTTTATTCAGTGTTTCAAGAATGTCCTGCATCAAATTTTGAGCTTTAAATTCAAGTTTTTCTACTGATTTTTCTGATAATTTGTTTACATGTAATGCGCGTTCAAAAAACGCCTTCTCTGACTGATCTTTGAGCAGGTTCCCGCTAGCGACATCTAAATGCGCAGCTAGATTTTTCTCAAATGCATCCAACATGAGACTGTCATCTGTTGTTGCAAGAAATGCCCCTTTTACAAGTACGAACTGGTCGGTGGCTTTTTTGTATTCGATAATTTTTTCCTCAATCAAGGCGTCAAGTAGAGTCGAAACGGGGATGTCTACTTTTGATATTCGGACGAGATCGTTAAAGCCCGGGGTTTCTTTATTTCCTTGTCGTCGAAGGGCAGATGGACTGCCGATTTCATTTTGAAATTTTTCATGTGTTAGCCATATACCGATCACGAGGCTGGCCGGATTTATGAGGGAGCGTTTACCTCGTTCCGATGGATTTTCTCTTAAGCGCCTGACATCTTTTCTGTGAAGGCCAGTTAAAAGGCTCACTCGGCTATCTGTTATCTTGTCGTTTTCAGATGTTGCCGCATCATAAAGGGCGCGCTTAAGGGCATCAATTGCCGCATTTAGCGTCATATTATATGCAATCATGATTTTGGCGATTGGTTTCAGCAGGCGGGCGAGAACCTTTTGAAACAGCGCCTGCCGGCTAACCTGATCATTCATAATTGGAATTCCGCATTAATGCACAGCACCACCATTCATCGTATGTATTTTATAGCAAGCACAACTCAATTTATGGGAGATTTTCCCATCAAGCAAGTATCATGCTAAACACTATTTATTTTAGCGTTGTTTATCTTGCCAATTTTCGTGAATCCATGGTTCTGCGTTGGAGCTTGGCAGTGGTTGCTTGCCTAGTATGTGATCAGAGGCTTTTTCGCCCACCAGAATTGAAGGCCCATTTAAGTTGCCGTTGGTAATGCGTGGGAATATTGAGCTGTCGACCACTCTTAATCCATCTACACCAATCACGCGGCATTCAGGGTCAATGACCGCCATTGGATCATCTTTACTGCCCATTTTGGCTGTGCCACATGGATGATAGGCACTTTCGGCATGTTCACGAATGAAATCGTCAAGTTCATTGTCGGTTTGCAATTCTTTTCCGGGCTGTATTTCTTTGCCCGCAAAAGGTTTGAATGCGTCTTGCGCGAATATTTCACGTGTTAAACGAATGCAGGTCCTGAATTTTTGCCAATCATCTTCCGTGCTCATATAGTTGAAGAATATGCGCGGTGCTTCATTCGGATCATTTGAACGCAGTGTGATTTCTCCGCGAGAAGGGGAACGCATTGGGCCTACATGAGCTTGAAATCCATGCCCTTCCGCTGCAGCTTTCCCATCATACCGAACAGCAATTGGCAGAAAGTGATATTGAACATCAGGATATTCGACGCCTGCTTGAGATCGAATAAATGCTGCTGATTCAAATTGATTAGATGCGCCGGGGCCGGTTTTCGTGAACAACCACCGCGCACCGACATAAGCTTTGCCGAGCAAATTCCAGTATTTATAGAGCGTAATAGGTTGTAAACTGGCCATTTGAATATAGAGTTCAAGGTGGTCTTGTAGGTTCTGACCAACACCTTTGCGATCAGCAACTACGTCAATACCATGCTCACTTAGATGAGCCGCTGATCCAATACCAGAAAGCATGAGAATTTTTGGTGTATTGATAGCCGACGATGATATAATTACCTCGCGACGTGCGCGAATGGTTTCAATCCTGCCTTTATGTTCAAATTCGACACCAACAGCGCGGCGATCTTCAATGAGAACGCGACGTGCGAACCCTCGAATGATGTCGCAATTTTTTCGCTTTAGTGCAGGCTTCAGATAAGCATTTGCTGCGGACCACCTTTGGCCATTATGCACGGTTTGCTCCATTGGTCCGAAGCCTTCCTGCTTCTCGCCATTATAGTCTCCCGTGATCTGATATCCTGCTTGTTCTCCGGATTTAACGAATGCATCGTGTAAAGGATTGTCGCGCTTACCTCTACTTACATGCAACGGACCATTATTGCCGCGCCAATTCGCATCGCCGCCATGCCCACCACTTGACCAGTTTTCCATCCGTTTAAAGTAAGGTAAAACGTCTTTATAAGACCAGCCATCTGCGCCACTTTCTTGCCAGTAATCGTAGTCACGCGCATGGCCTCTTACATAAACCATGCCGTTGATAGATGATGATCCGCCAATAACCTTGCCGCGCGGTGTCGCCAAGCGACGATTACCCAGATGCGGCTCGGGTTCACTTTGAAAACCCCAATCATACTGCGACATACTCATAGGGTAGGACAGGGCACCTGGCATTTGGATAAGTGGCCCGATGTCCGTTCCGCCAAATTCAAGTACGAGAACGGTGTTTTTGCCATCTTCCGATAAGCGATAGGCAAGCGCACAACCGGCAGAACCTGCGCCAATAATTACAAAATCAGCTTCCATAGCCAAGCTCCTAGTAGGGCGAATCAACTGGCCCCATGGCAACATAAACGGATTTTAACTCACTATAATGTTCTATTGCAGCTTTTGAATTTTCGCGACCAACGCCGGACGATTTTGAGCCACCAAATGGCGCTTCGACGGGTGCCAAGTTGTAGGTATTTATCCAACATGTACCTGCCTCAAGTGCTTTAACGACACGATGGGCCCGCGTCAGGTCTTTTGTAAATACACCGGCGGACAGGCCAAACTCAGTATTATTTGCCCTAGCAATAACCTCATCCTCATTATCAAAATCCAGGACTGACATTACCGGTCCGAAAATTTCTTCGCGCGCGATGGTCATATCGTCCTTAACATCTGCAAAAACCGTTGGCTCTATGTAGTATCCATCTAGGTCGTTGATGCGTTCGCCGCCATAGACTAACCGTGCACCTTCGTCCTTACCCACTTCAACATAGCCAAGAACTTTCTCAAGTTGGCTTTTATTAACCAATGGGCCCATTTGGGTATCCATATCCATTGGGTCTCCGATTTTTATAGCCGCTGCCCGTTCGGCAAAGCGTTTGATGAAAGCCTCTTTGATGCCACTTTGTACAAATACACGTGTTCCGTTGGAACACACTTGACCCGTTGAATACATATTGGCCAACATGGCACCACCAACGGCATCTTCAAGATTAGCATCGTCGAAAATGATCAGAGGTGATTTACCGCCAAGTTCCATCGTTACATGCTTCATATGGCTTGCTGCGGCTGCATAAACTTTTTTACCCGTTGGAACGGAGCCCGTCAGCGAAACTTTGTTAACGCGCTCATCAGTAACGAGCGCTCCGCCAACATCGCCGTAACCTTGCACAACATTGAACAAACCAGCTGGCAATCCAGCCTCTATGAATATCTCAGCGATTTTGAGCGCACAAAGCGGGGTAACTTCAGATGGTTTGAAAATCATCGCATTACCACAGGCAAGGGCAGGGGCAGCTTTCCAGCAGGCGATCTGTGTTGGATAGTTCCACGCACCTATTCCGACACACAGGCCTAATGGCTCGCGAATTGTATAGACAAAATCATCCCCGAGCGGAATATGCTCACCGGTAACGGACGGTATTAAACCTCCAAAATATTCAAGCGCTTCTGCCGCCGATGTTGCATCTGCACAGATGGTTTCTTGCAAAGGCTTACCAGTATCCAGCGTCTCAAGTTCTGAGAGCGATTGGTTGCGTTCCATAATGATTTCTGCAGCGCGACGCAGAATGCGGCCCCGTTCGGTGTTGGATGTTTTACTCCAAGCTATCTGAGCTGCTTTGCCCGCTGCTATCGCCTGCTCAATAATTGCGGGCGTGGCTGAGTAAACACGAGCAATCAGCTCTTCTGTGGCAGGGTAAATGACGTCGATAACCTTGCCCGCGATATCTTCAACATATTCGCCGTTTATAAAGTGGCTTGCTGTCGGTTGTGCTCTCATGATTTCATTTGCCTTTATTCCCCTCTGGGGAAACATTGGTTTTCTTTCAGATCATATAGACCCATATGGTTTCGCATATAGCGTTCGCTGGCCTTTTGCAAAGGTTGATAATTCCATGATTTTTATATGCTCAGGATTTATAGCTTAACAAGCAGCAACCATATGTTTATCACATTGGACTGATTCCGCATCCCAAGTGCCGCGCTCTTTGAGCCAAGCAGAAGATTTTTTTATTCCACCAAAAGGAAACACATGAATTTGCTCAATAGAGGATAGGCTGTTCTGATCGCTTAGCCAATGTTGCTCTATCGGAGCGACGATATCTTCGGGATTAAAACCGGATGCCAATGTCATAATTGCACTGGAGCGTTTTTTTAAAAACTCCATCGAATTTCCAATTCCGCACATCGCCGCAAACTTAATCAAAGTGGTAATTTTTGCTGGACCGGCAACCCCCATATGTACAGGTAAATCTATACCCATTGCTTTGATGTGTTTGGCCCAGTTTATGAAGCGCACTGCATCGAAGCCAAATTGGGTTACTATGCGAAAATTAGCATCGGAGCGGTTCGCTAAATTTTGTTTGAGTTGCAATATTTCTAAGGCGGTGTCATCGTTAAAATCCGGTGATCCCTCTGGATGACCCGCAACGCCAATATTCCTAATTCCATATTTATCAAACAAGCCAGTTTCTAGCAGTGCCAATGAAGACACAAAATCTCCGTTGGGAACAGGTAAGCCACCTCCAATTATCAAAACATCTTTTATATCAGCTTCTTCAGTCAATCTTTTAATACGCAACTCTAAGACAGCCTTGGTTGTGATTCGTCGCGCAGCAAAATGCGGAACCGGCTGGTATCCAGCTTCGGTAAGCCTCTTCGAGGCATCAACCATTGAATCTGCTGTTTCAACACCCAAATCGGGAATATATACATGGGTAAATGCAGGCATCAATTCTTCAAGATTTTCACAATCGAAAATTTGTTTTGGTGATAGCTCTATCGATGCAGGTATTTTAGATAATGACATGAACTCTCCCATTTGGTTACGAGAATAGATTACGCGTTCATTGAATTATGTTTACGTGCCATGAAATCTTTAGCGATTTCCACTGCAATGGCTGCATCCCTGCAGTATGCATCAGCACCAACGGCTTTTCCAAATTCTTCGTTAAGTGGCGCGCCGCCAACAAGAATTATATAATCATCACGGATGCCTTTTTCCACCAGTGTATCCACAACAACTTTCATATAGGGCATGGTTGTGGTTAAAAGCGCGGACATACCAAGAATTTGCGCATCTTCTTTTTCCAGTGCTTCGATATAGTCCTCAACAGGATTATTGATGCCAAGATCAACAATCTCAAAGCCTGCACCTTCCATCATCATGCCGACAAGATTTTTGCCAATATCATGAATGTCACCTTTAACGGTGCCAACCACCATCTTGCCGAGTTTCGGTGCGCCAGTTTCAATAAGAAGTGGTCTTAAAATGCCCATTCCTGCTTTCATTGCATTTGCGGCTAGCAATACTTCTGGCACAAATAAAATGCCATCACGAAAATCTTCACCGACAATTGCCATGCCTGCAACGAGGGATTTGGTCAAAACATCATAAGGTCCCCAGCCGCGATCAAGAAGCAATTGCGTTCCTTCGAGTATCTCTTCTTTTAACCCATCATAAAGGTCGTCATGCATCTGGAGAACCAGCTCATCATCTGGCAATTCAGAGAGTATGATTTCTTCTTCTTCAGACATCGTAGCGCCTTTATTTCACAAGAAAACATGCAGCATTTGAAGGTCAAATATGCTGTTATTTATTTGTCATATTCATTAGCCGTAACACAGTTTTTTATGAGTGCAAGCGAATTTTAAAACCATTGAAAATTACTATTAGTCCATTGAAAAATCCTATTATTTCAAGTGTTATTTTTTATTTGATTTTTGATGCAAGAAGAATAACGTGGGAGACAATAACGTGTGAGGAGACAAGCATGAGGGACGATAAAGAGGCACTTGGTGTTGAGCACCATAGCAGATCAAGAAGGGTAGCGCGTGGTGGAGCCTCGGCTCGACGTGCTGCAAGAAGCAACGAAGGTTCTGGAACGCAAAATTCATATATAAAGCGAATCCTCCCGCCATTTGAGGTGCTTGATGAATCGGGCCTTCAGATTATCGAAAAAAATGCTGATAAAATCTTGGCAGAAATTGGGATAGAATTTCGTGGCGATGAAGAAATTTTGCAATTGTGGCGAGATGCAGGAGCCCGCGTAGATGGAGAGCGTGTCTATATCCCAAATGGATTATGTCAGGAGCTTTTAAAAACTGCACCAGCGTCATTTATCCAGCATGCAAGAAATCCGAAACGCTCTGTTGAGATTGGCGGTAATTCAACTGTTTTTGCTCCCGTGTACGGGCCGCCCTTTGTCCGGGATTTAGAAGGCGAGCGACGGTACGCAACCATTGACGATTTTCATAATTTCGTAAAACTTGCCTATATGGCACCAGCAATTCATCATTCAGGTGGAACCGTTTGTGAACCCGTCGATATACCCGTGAATAAGCGACATCTCGACATGATCTACGCGCACATGCGTTATTCGGATAAACCATTTATGGGTTCAGTGACTGCGCCTGAGCGTGCACAAGACACGATAGAGATGTGTAAAATCCTGTTTGGTGAGGAATTTGTTGATAATAATTGCGTTGTTATCAACTTGATCAATGCAAATTCGCCGATGGTTTTTGATGGCGTTATGTTAGGTGCGCTTAAAACATATGCCGCAGCTAACCAAGCATGCATCATCTCACCCTTTATTTTAGCTGGTGCGATGAGCCCCGTTACAGTGGCCGGCACATTAGCGCAGGTTTTAGCGGAAGTTTTGGCTGGTGCAGCTGTTACCCAGTTAGTTCGCCCTGGCTCCCCGGTGGTGTTTGGAACGTTTGCTGCCTCGATCTCGATGCAATCAGGCGCACCGACTTTCGGCACACCTGAACCATCATTAATATCATATGGTGCCGCTCAACTTGCTCGACGGTTGAAACTTCCATTTAGAACGGGTGGAAGTTTGTGCGGTTCAAAGTTGCCCGATGCACAAGCAGCACACGAAACTTCGAATACATTAAATATGACTCTTATGGCTGGTACAAATTTTGTGCTTCATGCTGCAGGTTGGTTAGAAGGCGGGCTTGTTTCCTCATACGAAAAATTTATGATTGACGTAGATCAACTAGGTATGCTTCAGCGCTTTGCAGAAGGGATTAGCCTGACGGAAAGCGAGCAGGCAATGGATGCAATTTTTGAGGTAGGGCCTGGCAGTCATTATCTTGGTTGTGATCACACGCAAGCTAATTTCAAAACAGCGTTCTTTCGCTCATCCGTTGCTGATAATAATTCTTATGAGCAATGGCAACTGGAAGGTGAGCAACCTATTGAGGCAAGAGCAAATAAGCTTTGTCGATCGTGGCTTGAAAACTATGAAGCGCCACCGATTGATCCTGAAATTGACAGGTTATTATTAGAGTTTGTTACAAGCAAGAAGGATTCTATGCCAGATGCTTTTACGTGATTTTCACAACCTCAATTTCTTTCCATGCCTATACTTCCGTTGTATTGAAAGGAATGCAGCGAATTCCTTTATGATCATAAGGGATACGTTGTTGTGACACATTTTTCTGCTTTCTCGCTCCTTAAAAATGCGCTTACTGGCAACAAGAACTGGGAAAAACAGTGGCCTGATGCGCAACCCAAATCAGAGTACGATGTAATAATCGTTGGTGCTGGAGGGCATGGTTTGGGCGCTGCATATTATCTTGCTAAAGAACATGGCATAACCAACGTTGCAGTTATCGATAAAGGCTGGCTTGGGGGAGGCAATACCGGTCGAAATACCACCATCATACGCTCAAATTATTTGTATGACGAAAGCGCCGGTATTTATGATCACGCACTTGATCTCTGGGACGGTCTTGCACAGGAGTTGAACTACAACATCATGTATTCAAAACGCGGTGTTTTGATGCTTGCTCATAATGTTCATGATGTACAAAGTTTCCAACGTCACATTCATGCTAACAGACTAAATGGTGTCGACAATCAATGGCTTACGCCGGAAGAATCAAAGGCATTCTGTCCTCCGCTCAGTATTGCAAGAAATGCGCGCTATCCGGTGTTAGGTGGTGCATTGCAAAGGCGGGCGGGAACAGCTCGACACGATGCAGTTGCCTGGGGTTATGCGCGAGCCGCGGCGGCAATGGGTGTGGATATTATTCAAAATTGCGCGGTTAAATCTATCACGCGTGATAATGGAGGTGCCGTTGAAGGTGTTGAGACAGCTAAGGGCTTTATTAAAGCTAGGAAAATTGCTGTTTCTGCATCTGGTCACACATCAACAATTTTGCAAACTGCCGGTGTGAAAATGCCGTTGGAGAGTTTTCCACTGCAAGCACTTGTTAGTGAGCCAATTAAACCTGTATTTCCATGTGTTGTCATGTCTAATGCGGTGCATGCTTATATTAGTCAGTCAGATAAGGGCGAATTGGTTATTGGATCTGGTACTGATCAATATACCAGCTATTCTCAGAGGGGTGGCTTATCGCTTATCGAGCATAATGTTGCTGCAATTACTGAAATGTTTCCAATTTTCATGCGAATGCGCATGCTGCGCAAATGGGGTGGCATTGTCGATGTAACGCCGGATCGGTCTGCAATCCTTGGTAAAACACCTGTGAGAGGCCTTTACGTGAATTGTGGATGGGGTACTGGTGGCTTTAAGGCCACTCCAGGTGCTGCTCACACATTGGCATGGACGACTGCCAAGGATGAACCGCATCCAATCAATGCTCCGTTTACGCTGGAACGCTTCACCACAGGTCGTCTAATTGATGAAGCAGCCGCTGCTGCTGTCGCACATTAGGAGAACTACTATGCTATTGATCCGCTGTCCTTATTGTGACCAAGAACGGCCCGAGTTAGAGTTTTCCTATGCTGGAGAGGCGCATATTGCGCGGCCGTCTGATCCATCGTCTCAAACTGATGAAGAATGGAAGGATTACCTTTTTATTCGCACCAATGCGAAGGGTGCTCATTTTGAGCGCTGGCGGCACATTCATGGTTGTGCTCGTTTTTTTAACGCGGTTCGAGATACTGTGAGTGATAAATTTTTACTTACTTATAAAGCTGGAGAGAAGCGACCAGATATTTCTAAACTTTCAGGAACTGCAAAATGAATGCATTTCGGAACACAGAAGGTGGCTTTATAAACCGCGAACGACCCATTAATTTTACCTTTGATGGAAAGCGTTATCAGGGTTTTGAAGGCGATACGGTTGCTTCTGCACTTATCGCAAACGGCGTCCATCTTGTCGGTCGATCATTTAAGTATCATCGACCACGCGGCTTTGTGAGTGCTGGATCGGATGAACCAAATGCGCTTGTTGGCACGTGTCGAGGAACAGGGAGCGGAGGAGCAGGGCGGTCAGAACCAAATACTCGAGCGACTATTCAGGAGATTTATGAAGGATTGGAGGTTGTAAGCCAGAACAACTGGCCAAGCCTAAATTTCGATATTGGTTCTATCAACGATCGTATGGGAGCCATATTTTCAGCCGGATTTTATTATAAAACCTTCATGTGGCCAAAAAGTTTTTGGGACAGCGTTTATGAGCCAATTATTCGCGCTTCTGCGGGGTTAGGAAAATCGCCAAGTCTGCCTGATCCCGATAATTATGCGTCTCGATATTTGCATTGCGATGTTCTGATTGTTGGCGCCGGTGCAGCGGGAATAGCAGCCGCACGAAGAGCGGCTATAAGTGGTGCTGACGTTGTTCTGGTTGACGAAAATAATCAAATTGGTGGTTCTTTACTATCTCTATCTGATGTTAAAATTGATAACGAAACGACTAAGGGTTGGTTAGCTAGTAAGACCGCAGAGTTAGACGAACTCGGCGTTCGTGTGATGTGCAGAACCACTGCAATCGGATATTACCACCAAAATATGTTAGGGCTTTGTGAGAAGGTCACGGATCATCTTGCGAAATTGCCCGAAGGAGCACCTCGAGAACGTATGTGGCACGTGCGAGCTGGCCAAGTGGTTCTTGCCCAGGGCGCCCTGGAAAAACCACTAGTGTTCGATGGAAATGATCGCCCGGGTGTTATGTTGGCAGGGGCTGCGCAGACATATCTTAATCGCTATAGTGTCAAAGTTGGTAATCAGCCAGCGATTGTTACCTCTCATGATAGTGCATGGTTCGTCGCCTTTGATCTTCACAGTGCTGACGCTAGGGTTGCTGCTATTGTCGACATTCGAGATGACGTTAAGATTGAGTTGATTCAAAGGGCTAAATCGCTCGGTATCACCACATATATTGGCCATACCGTAACAGGTACTTCCGGTCGTCTTCGTATTTCCTCCGTTCGTGTAAATTCTGTGAACGAAAATACGGTTGGTGCAGCCAAAATAGTATCTTGTGACTGTTTGTTAATGTCTGGTGGGTGGACACCAAGTTTACACCTGTTTTCGCACACTAAGGGTTCGTTAGACTGGGATGTCGAAAACGAAGTGTTTCTGCCAGGTGAGAAATCAGAGGATTGCTTTATTGCGGGTGCGGGACGCGGTCTTTGGGGTGTATCCAAAGTTCTGCATGATGGCGATATTGCTGGTGTTAATGCTGCGAAGGCTGCTGGTTTTAAGGCAAAGAAAGCAAAATACATCGTTGAAATTGATGATGATGGCACGGGGAAAATATGCAAAGAACTTCCAACAGATTTAGACGCCTCGCGTGCAAAAGCATTTATTGATTTCCAAAATGATGTGACTGCAAAAGACATCCGCCTTGCGGTCCGCGAAGGTATGCATTCCATTGAACATGTAAAGCGTTACACAACCAATGGCATGGCAACCGACCAAGGTAAAATGTCGAATTTGAATGGATTGATGATTGCGTCTGATGCAGTTGGAAAACCAGCGCCAGAGGTTGGCTTAACAACATTTCGTCCGCCTTATACTCCGACAACTTTCGGTGCATTTGCAGGTTATCATCGTGGTGAATTATTTGATGTAACCAGAAAGACTCCGATCGATGGCTGGGCTAAGGAGAATGGAGCCGTGTTTGAACCCGTGGCGCTATGGCGGCGTGCACGGTATTTTCCGAAAAATAATGAAAATATGCATCAGACAGTAAAACGTGAATGTAAAAAAACGCGGCAATCGTTGGGTATTTTTGATGCATCTACCCTGGGTAAAATAGAAGTTGTTGGTCCGGATGCAGCGGAGTTTATGAATAGAATTTATACAAACCCGTGGACAAAGCTTGCAACTGGTCGCTGCCGTTATGGTCTGATGCTAGGTGAAGATGGTTTCATTATTGATGATGGTGTGATTGGTCGATTAAGTGAAGATGTGTTCCATGTGACTACCACAACAGGCGGAGCCGCCCGTGTTCTGAATATGATGGAGGACTATTTGCAGACAGAATGGCCAGATCTTCAGGTATGGCTGACTTCGACGTCTGAACATTGGTCTGTGATTGCACTTAATGGGCCAAATGCGCGTAAAATTTTGGAACCGATTGTTACGTGCCTTGATCTTTCTGATGAAAAATTCCCTCATATGTCAGTTGCAGAATGCTCAATTTTTGATTTGCCATGTCGCCTATTTCGTCTCAGTTTTACTGGTGAACTTGGCTTTGAGATTAATGTGCCAAGCCGTTATGGGCGTATAGTTTGGGAAAAGTTAATAGAAGCGGGACAGCAATATGACATTTGCCCCTATGGAACAGAGGCGATGCATGTCCTTCGTGCTGAAAAGGGTTATATTATCGTTGGACAGGATACGGATGGCACCGTGACACCTCATGACGCTGGCATGAGCTGGGCGATTGGGAAAAAGAAAGAAGATTTTGTTGGTATGCGGTCGCTTAAACGCCCTGATCTGGTAGCTGAAGGCCGAAAACAACTTATCGGTCTGTTGAGCGATGACCCCAATGTTGTTTTGGAGGAGGGGGCTCAGATAGTCGCTGACCCCGATCAACCTATACCAATGAAAATGATTGGCCATGTTACATCCTCCTACTGGAGTGAGGCACTCGGCCGCTCAATCGCACTGGCTCTTGTTGAAGGTGGACACAATCTTAAGGGGTCCACTATCTATATTCCAATGCCTGATAAGACATATGCAGCGCAGATTTGTGACCCTGTATTTTATGATCCTGACGGCGGACGATTGAAACTTTAGGAACTGGATCGATGGCAAATACCAATGCGATAGAAATGTTATCCGACCATAGCGGTCCCATAAAGCTTCTCCAGCTACCGGAAGAAGTACGTTTTAGTTTGCGAATTGATGTAAGTTTGATTGCCAAGGCGTCTAAAGCTCTTGGGTTCAAACTACCTGATCAAATTGGCGCACGCACAGATGTAGAAACTGGATACGCAGCGATGCTTGGCCCGGATGAATGGGTTATCAAAACGTCGGCGGAAGATAGAGATAGCATAGCATTCGCATTTACAAAACTTTATAAAACAACACCGCATAGTCTGACAGATATAAGTGACCGAGAAATATCTATTTTGCTTGAAGGTGGTGAAGTTACGGACCTTCTTGCCATTGGAAATCCGCTGGATTTTCGTAAATTTAAGGTTGGTCGAAGCGAAAGAACGTTGTTTGATACAGCCCAAATTGTCCTTCATCGTGACAGAGATGACAGTTTCAAACTTGATGTCTGGCGATCCTTTTTTCCTCATGTTTGGGGGATGCTAGTTGTGGGAAATAGAGAGCTTGCTGTGAAAATTTAACTCTTGGTACAATGGAAAGAACCCTACAAAATGGGAGGCAAAGATAATGGAAAATAAAGCGCGTGTAGTCGTGGTAGGCGGTGGAGTTGTTGGAGTTTCAACACTTTATCATTTGGCGCGAAAGGGCTGGACCGATTGTTGCTTGATAGAGCGCAAGGAGCTTACGTCCGGTTCAACGTGGCATGCAGCGGGCCTCTTACCTTTGTTTAATATGAGCTACTCCGTTGGTCAAATCCATAAATACTCCGTCAAATTTTACAAGGAACTGGAGAAAGAAACCGGTGTAAGCGTTGGTTTTTCAGATGTCAGTAATATTCGTTTAGCTAAGACAAAAGATCGCTGGGACGAGTATATGTATTATGCTGGTGTTGCTGAAACACTCGGTATTCCGCTCAATATTCTAACGCCTGAGCAGGTGAAAGAAATTTGGCCACTTTGCAATACGGAAGGGCTGCTTGGTGCTATTCAGCATCCCGATGACGGTTATATTCAACCCGCTGATCTCACTCAGGCTTTGGCAAAGGGTGCTCGAGATATGGGCGCACGCATTGAGCGTTATACGACCGTGGAAGCTATCGAACAGTTTGATGACGGGACATGGATAGTTAAAACAGATAAAGGTGATATCACTTGCGAACATGTGGTTTCCTGTACGGGTAACTTTGCTAGAAAAACAGGTAAAATGGTAGGGTTGGATGTACCGGTCATCCCGGTTGAACATCAATATATCGTCACCGAGCCCCACCCAGATATCGTCGAGCGCAAAGAAAGTGGGTTGCCGGAAATGGGTGTTTTGCGTGAATCTGATAGTTCTTGGTATATGCGTGAAGAAAATGGTGGGTTGTTGCTTGGACCATACGAGAAAGGTGCACCTTGTTGTTATGTTGATGGGCCAAGTGATGACAGCGAGTATGAGCTTTTTCAGGAAGATTTAGATCGGCTTATGCCGCATATTGAAACTGCGATTGAACGTGTGCCAGCTTTCGGTGAAGTCGGTATCAAGAAGGTTTACAATGGTGCCATTGCTTATACACCTGATGGCTCGCCGATTATTGGACCCGCGCCGGGTTTGAAAAATTTCTGGCTAAATGAAGGTCATTCTTTTGGAATTACCGCCGCTGGTGGTGCGGGCTGGCAATTGGCAGAGTGGATTGTTGATGGGGAGCCCACAATTGATATGATGGGTGTAGACCCGCGTCGGTTTGGTCCCTATGCAACGGAAGGCTATTTGCGGGCGAAGAACGAAGAAGCTTATGCGAACGTATTTACAACCCACTATCCAGACGAGGAGCGTTTTGCCGCCCGTCCACTAAAAATGACACCGATTTATGACCGCCTCAAGGGCATGGGTGCGGTATTTGGCTCCGTTTATGGTTGGGAACGTGCCAACTGGTTTGCACCAGAGGGTTATGAAATTTCAATATCGGACTTAGATCTAGGTGCCGATGTGCTAACGGATCATAATCATGCGCTGCCAACAGAAGATGGGCGTATTGTTGAAAAATGGTCGTTCCGCCGCTCCAATTACTTCGAACATGTGGGTAATGAGGTCAAAAACGTACATGAAAATGTCGGTTTATTGGATATGTCCGCATTTGCCAAAATTGAAGTATCGGGCAAAGGCGCACGTGATTGGTTGAACTTTATATTTGCCAATAGTGTACCAAAAACGCGTGGTCGCGTCGCGCTATGTCATCTTTTAACGAAATATGGCGGTGTAAAATCTGAATTTACAGTGTTTGAATTCGCGCCAGATCGCTTTTATCTGGTGTCGGCAGGCGCTTATGAAAATCATGACCATGACGTTTTATACAAATTGTTGCCTGATAATGGTTCTGTTGTACTCAAGCCTATCACTGAGAAGTATGGTGTATTGGTGCTTGCTGGACCAAGATCACGTGATGTTCTTGGCAAACTTACACGCACGAGCCTATCTAATGAAAACTTCAAATGGCTGACAGGAAAGCAGATTTCCGTTGGGGCAGCTACCGCGAATGCTTTACGGGTCAATTTTGTCGGCGAACTGGGTTGGGAACTCCATCATCCCATCGAACAACAAAATGTTATCTTTGATGCACTTATGGAGGCTGGTGAGGAATTTGGAATTAAACCATTTGGTATTCGCGCAATGACTGCAATGGCCGTTGAAAAAAGTTACCGTTTGATACCGCGCGAACTTTCTATTGAATATAATGCTTTTGAATCCGGATTAGACCGTTTTGTTAAACTCAAGAAGGGTGAGTTTCTTGGACGAGATGCACTTATTGCAGCTCAAGAGAAAGGATTGAATTGGAATTTCGTCACGTTAGAGGTGCATGATGTGACAGATGCTGATGCGCGAGGCAATGAAGCTATCTATCAGGACGGTATTTTAGTTGGCCGCGCTACGCATGGCGCATTTGGTTATAGGATTGGTAAATCTATAGCACTTGCGATGGTTAAACCGGAATTTTCTGCAATTGGGACAAAGCTTGAAATAAAGATCCTAGGTAAACTTCATAGTGCTACCGTCATCGAAGAGAGCCCATTTGATCCTGATAACGAAGCTTTACGTGCTTAAAGCGATCCTATCCCAGTAGAAAATGACTAAACTCTTGCAGTTCAATAGTTTGCATTTGCAATTTTTACCTCGATAGGAAAAGATAATACTTACAACGAGTTCTTTGTATAATGGGAGAAATAAATACATGAAGATATTTAAACATTTTGGGCTAAGTGTTGCTGCTTTAGCTGCGTCCACGGCTATTTCATTTGCTAATTGTGAAGAAGTTGTTTTTTCTGATGTGGGTTGGACAGACATTACTGCGACAACTGCTACCACGACAACTGTTCTGGAAGCGCTTGGTTATAAAACTGACGTAAAATTATTATCTGTGCCAGTGACTTATGCATCAATGGAAAAAGGCGATATTGATGTATTTCTTGGCAATTGGATGCCATCAATGGAAGGTGATATTGCAAAGTACCGCGAAGCGGGAACTGTTGATACCGTACGTGCAAATCTTGAAGGTGCTAAATACACGCTTGCGACGAACGCGGCAGGTGCAGCACTTGGAATTAAGAGTATTGCTGACATTGCAAAACATAAAGATGCTCTTGACGGCAAAATATACGGTATTGAGGCTGGCAATGACGGCAACCGTTTGATCCAAACTATTATCGATGATGCATCATTTGGTCTTGATGGATTTGAACTTGCAGAAAGTTCCGAACCAGGGATGTTGTCTCAGGTTGCGCGTGCGGATAAAAAAGATGAGCCGATTATTTTCCTGGGATGGGAACCTCATCCGATGAATGCTAACTTTGACATGAGCTATCTAACTGGTGGGGATGATTTCTTCGGCCCTAATCTTGGTGGCGCAACAATTTATACAAACACGAGTGCTGGTTATTCTGCCAAATGCCCAAACGTTGGAAAGCTTCTCACCAATCTTGAATTTTCACTTGCTATGGAGAACGAGATCATGGGCGCAATCTTGAACGATGGCGAGGATGCAAATGATGCCGCTGTTTCATGGCTTAAAGCAAATCCTTCTGTTCTCGACACGTGGCTGTCTGGAGTTACCACACAGGATGGCGGCGATGGAATGGCTGCTGTTAAAGCGGCTCTTGGTCTATAATCCATTTTAATCGATATTGCCTCAGCCATTCAATTATCGATTGGCTGAGGTTATTTGGGGGCGAGATTTGATATGGATTGGCTGACGGATACAAAAATACCGGTTGGTAAAGCCGCGAAATCATTCATTGAATGGCTGCAAGATAATGGCGAATGGTTTTTTGATGGGCTTGCAGATTGGTTGGAAGCGCTGATAGACGGTATTCTTTGGGTGTTGCAAACACCACATCCACTTATCATTGTCGCATTCTTTATTGGTGTCACCTGGCTGCTTCAACGATCTTGGAAGACTTGTCTTTTCATTTTTTTGGGTTTTCTCTTTATTATCAATCAAGACTATTGGGAGGAGATGACAGAGAGCCTGACGCTTGTCCTGTCCGCCTGTGTTGTATGTATGATAATTGGTGTACCAGTCGGTATCGCAGCAGCCCATCGCCCTCGGCTTTACACCTATATGCGCCCGGTTTTAGACTTAATGCAGACGCTACCAACGTTCGTTTACCTCATTCCCGCTATCGTATTCTTCGGCATTGGCATGGTTCCCGGCCTTATTGCGACGGTTATTTTCGTCTTGCCAGCGCCCATCCGTCTCACCCATTTGGGTGTTTCTTCAACACCAAAAACGCTAACGGAAGCTGCTGAAGCTTTTGGCGCAACATCAATGCAAACCCTGATAAAAATTGAACTGCCTTACGCTTTTCCTCAAATTATGGCTGGCTTGAACCAAACAATCATGTTGTCGTTATCTATGGTGGTGATTGCTGCCTTGGTCGGTGCCGATGGACTTGGCGTTCCAGTTGTAAGAGCGCTTAATCAGGTAAATACGGCACTCGGATTTGAAAGTGGATTTGTCATTGTGGTGGTTGCAATCATGCTCGATCGCATGCTGCGTCTTCGCGGAGGTGACAAATGAGCGTTGCAGTTTCATTTAATGATGTAAATATTGTTTTTGGCGACGATCAGAAATCTGCATTACCGTTGATGGACCAAGATAAAACCCGCGAAGACATTCAAAATTCTACAGGTCAGATATTAGGTGTCCATAATTGTACATTTGATGTCAATGAAGGTGAGATACTGGTGCTGATGGGGCTCTCAGGTTCTGGAAAATCTACATTGCTTCGTTCTGTAAACGGCCTGAACACCGTTATTAGAGGCTCAGTTAACGTCAATACTGGGCAGGGTATGGTTGATGTTGCGACTGCCTCTTCACAGCAACTCAAACAGATCAGGCGTTCACGCGTTGCTATGGTTTTCCAGCAATTTGGTTTGCTGCCCTGGCGAAGCGTTGCGGAGAATGTAGGCTTCGGATTAGAAGTTTCTGGCGTTAAAGATCGTGAAAAAAGGGAACGCGTAGCAAAGCAACTTGAGCTTGTTGGGCTTTCCGATTGGGCTGATCGGCAAGTGAGCGAATTATCTGGTGGAATGCAACAACGTGTTGGCTTGGCGAGAGCTTTTGCGACCGAGGCGCCGATTTTATTGATGGATGAACCGTTTTCTGCTCTCGATCCCTTGATACGGACCAGATTGCAGGATGAGCTTTTGGAACTTCAGGAACGATTAAAACGTACTATTATTTTTGTTAGTCACGACCTTGATGAAGCATTTAAACTTGGTGACAAGATCGTAATTATGGAAGGTGGTCGTGTTGTTCAAATGGGTGAACCGCGCGAAATTTTTTCCAATCCAATCAATGAATATGTTGCTGATTTTGTTCAACATATGAATCCGCTTAATGTGTTAACGGCACTTGATGTTATGGAGCCTTTATCAAATCCAACGCCAACAGATATCGTTTCTGCAGATATGCCTATTATTGAGATTATGGAGCGGCTTGATAAGAGTAAAACCGTTGTTGCCGTTCAAGAAAGTGGCAGCACCAATCTAATTGGCCAGATCACGCAACATTGTTTAATAAATGCTTTGAAACATTCAAACAGCCAATAATGGAAGTTGTGCTATACTGGAATTGTTATCGGATTGGTATAATTAGTAAGCAGTGTACGAACCAAGACCGACTTGATTGCGTTTTTCCAAACGTTCCAGATTGATGATTGTTGAGAGCATTAATCGATCATGGCTCCAATCAGCTGGTTTTTGCACCGCGAAGGAGAGGGTGCCCGCTAATGAAATCATCATTGCAGCGACCACAATTAGACGAGCGCGAGAAATTACACCGTTTCCGCCAGTAACAGCAGACATCAAGCGATTTTCCAATAGTTTTTTGGGTCTTGTGGTAAACAATCCGGATCTAGTTTGAATGAGTGCGACCTCGGGAACCCGCAATTTAAACAGGTTATTACGTTTAAAACGTCCACCACAAACGCGTATGAGGCATTCGCAATATTCACGAGCAGATAGAAAACCACGTTTTAGCACATTCTGATCGCAAGATAGTTCACGTAATTCTTCAATTTCTCGTTTGAAGTAATGAAATGCTGGGTTCCAAAAGAAAACTGGCGTGAGAAGTGCAAAAATAAATTCCCAATCAACATCGCGTTGGCGCAAATGTTGCAATTCATGTGCAACAGATACCTTCATATCTATTTGATTGCCCAACATTGTAGATGGCAATACGACGTAATGGTACCGCCACATCCGAGTGGAAAATGGAATACGAATTCTATCAGCTAACATGAGTTTTAAGTGGCCCGATGTCCGCCATTCATGGGCTTCTGACAAAATTCGAGACAATTTGTGCATTGTCAGAAGTGCACGGACAACCATAAACAAAGCTGTCGCTAGCCCCCCATATAATACCAAAGTGATGAACACGTGGTTTGGGTCGGAAAGCTGCGTCATTACATTCTGGCGAAAGGTAAGAACGCTTTCCAAGAAGCTTGGATTTACTTCAATATTACCCTGTAAGAATTGGGCGAGCACTAATTCTGATAAAGTAACGGGTATAGGAGATGCGGATGCAAAATAGTAGCTAAAGAAAGTAAGAAAAGCGGGGAAGAAAAAGGTTACCAGCAAGAGTATTTTTACAAGATGAAGCTGTGCCGCAAATGCACGGGCGGCGTCAGAATTCTTTATAATCTGACGTCCGGCAAACCATATCAGCGCTGAACCAACCATAAGCAAATTAATGTCAATATAACTGGTTACTATAGTTTCAGCTTGAATCATCTCCGAGCTTCCTCCCAAGAAGTTCCCTTAGCTCCTCCAAAGCATCTTGCGTTAAATGATCGTCGTTGACAAGTGTTGCGACCAACGCAGCGGGTGTATTATCGAAAAGTTTAGCAGAAACATCCTTTAAAAGGCGAGATTGATATTGATTTTTTGTAAGAATTGCGCGGTAAATCAACGATTTACCGTCTTTGAGACTGGAAACGAAGCCTTTTTTCTCTAATATTCTCAAGATGGTCGCGGCAGATGTGTAAGCGAGATCACGACCTTCTTCCAATTTTGAAAGAACATCCCGAACACTGCTGTCACCCAATTCCCATAATAACGTCATGAATTCTAACTCAACTTCTGTCAGCAGTTCATGCGTTTTGCGTTTTCTCATTTCACGCCACCAATTCCGATTTAACTAAAGTCTTATTAGCTCAATAAATTGTCACTTACTAGTAAATTAATAGATCTGCACTTATCAGATTTTACGGAAGCAAAATATAAACCAAAGAATTGCTAAGCTGAGAGGTACCCATAATGGTTGTCCAAAAAAGCCCAGCCACGCAAGGAAGATATATACAGAACCCAATATACCTAAAAACAGACGATCACCGCGGGTCGTAACCAGTTTCAAAACACCTAGGCGCTCTGCACCACCTGGATATTTTATTTCAATAAGCGTTAGTAATGCTATCGATGAAAAAATCGCGACAAAAATAAGCACTGTGGGCCAAGTCCAAGCCATCCAACTCATTGTTATACTCTCCCCATTGCGAAGCCTTTAGCAATGTAATTTCTCACAAAGTAAATTACGATTGCACCAGGTATAATTGTTAAAGTTCCGGCAGCGGCGAGAAGACCAAGCTCATAGCCCGCGCTGGATGCTGTTTTTGTCATAGTTGCGGCAATAGGCTTGGCTGCAACTGCTGTGAGCGTTTTGGCAAGTAATAGCTCCACCCATGAGAACATGAAGCAGAAGAATGCTGTCACACCAACGCCAGCTTTAATCGTTGGCAAGAATATTTTGACGAAAAAATGAGGGAATGAGTAGCCATCAACATATGCTGTTTCATCAAGTTCCTTTGGGACTCCGCTCATAAAACCTTCCAAAATCCAGACAGCTAGAGGAACGTTAAACAAACAATGCGCAAGCGCAACGGCTAGATGGGTATCAAAAAGTTCAACCGCTGAATAAAGTTGGAAGAAGGGAAGGGCAAAAACAGCCGCTGGTGCCATGCGGTTCGTTAGCAGCCAGAAGAAAAGGTGCTTATCACCGAGGAACCGGTAACGGGAAAATGCATAAGCGGCAGGAAGCGCAACCAACACCGAAATTACCATATTGAGCGTTACATACGTAATTGAATTAATATAGCCCCAATACCAAGAAGGATCCGTAAAAATTGTCACATAGGCATCTATGGTAAATGTTTGTGGGAAAAGCGAAAACCCAGACAATATCTCATTGGTCGTTTTAAAACTCATTGCAACAAGCCAATAGATAGGCAAAAGCAAGAATAATATGTAGATAATGGGGACGAGTGATCTTTTGTACATTAGCGTTCTCCCTCGACATTAAGGTCTTCGCGGTTCATGAGTGTGTAGAAAAGCCATGAGACCAACAGAGTAATTGCGAAATAAACAAGGCTCATTGCAGCCGCCGGTCCAAGATCAAATTGGCCAAGAGCGATTTTAACGAGATCAATGGAAAGCAGTGTGGTTGAGTTACCTGGTCCGCCGCCTGTTAAAACAAATGGTTCCGTGTAGATATTAAAACTGTCCATAAATCGCAGGAGAATCGCAATTGTAAGAACATTCTTCATTTTGGGTATTTGAATGAAGCGGAAAACTGACCAATTGGTAGCACCATCAATTTTTGCAGCCTGATAATATGCTTCAGGGATTGAAACCAGACCAGCATAGGACAGCAGAACCACTAGAGAAGTCCAATGCCACACATCCATGGCGATAATGGTAACCCACGCCGCAATAGGGTCTTGTGTCATATCATAATTGATGCCCAAGACATGATTTAACGTATAGCCTAATAGACCAATGTCTGGCAGCGCGAAAATGTTCCACATCGCGCCCACCACATTCCACGGAATGAGCATTGGCAGAGACATTAATACAAGGCAGACAGGTACCCACATTCCTTTTTTTGGCATGGAAAGTGCAATCGCAATTCCAAGTGGGACCTCAATTATCAGGATTAGACCTGTGAACAGAAATTGCCTGCCAAGTGCATTATAAAATCGTTCTGACCGCAAAATTTGTTCAAACCAGGTTAATCCCTCCCAGAAGAAAAGATTATCACCAAATGTTTCTTGTACCGAGTAGTTAACAACTGTCATCATCGGTATGATCGCATTGAATGCTACGAGTAGTAACACTGGCAAAACGAAGAACCACGCTTTCTGATTTTCAGTTTTCATCAGATTACCCCTTTGCTTCCGTTGCTAACCATCCATCGATATAAAGGCGGGTTTGATGTGTTTGGAAATTTATCTTCACATCATCACCAATATTAGGCAAAGGTCCGTCCACGATAGCCATAACGCTTGCGTCTCCAATCATTGCATCAACAACACTGTGTCTTCCTACGTCGGAGATTTTGCGCACTTTTGCGTCGATGCCGTGGGTTCCAAGGGAAACAAATTCAGGGCGAATGCCAATCTCTGCTTTACCCTGCATGCCAGGTTTAACAGCGCCTTCGAGGTCAACTTTTTGACCATTTAAAAACGCCATTCCATCACGCAGACCACAAGGTAAGACGTTCATCCCAGGGGAGCCGATAAAGTGCCCGACAAATGTATGTGCAGGGCGCTCGAACAATTCTACCGGTGTGCCAATTTGCACAACTTCACCAAGGTCCATCACAACAACCTGATCGGCAAAAGTCAGCGCTTCCGTCTGATCGTGTGTTACGTAAATCATTGTGTGATGAACTTTTTGGTGAAGCTCTTTGAGTTTACTACGCAGTTTCCATTTCAAATGAGGATCGATAACGGTTAGTGGCTCATCAAACATCACAACGTTAACATCGTCACGAACCAAACCACGGCCCATTGAAAGTTTCTGCTTATTATCGGGACTAAGGCCTGATGCCTTACGGTCCAGCATATCGCTAACTTCCAACATATCCGCGATATCGTGAACGCGCTTATCAATCGTTGCTGCATCCACGCCGCGGTTTCGTAAAGGAAATGCGAGGTTATCATAGACTGTCATCGTGTCGTAAATGACAGGGAACTGAAAAACCTGCGCAATATTGCGTTGATCTGGTGGCAGTTCGGTGACATCTTTATCACCGAAAAGCACAGCGCCTTCGGTCGGTTTTACCAAGCCGGAGATGATATTAAGCAAGGTTGACTTACCACAACCAGAAGGGCCTAAAAGAGCATAGGCTCCGCCGTCTTCCCACTCGAGGTCAATTTGCTTCAGTGCATAATCATCCGGTTCTTGCGGATTTTGCATATAGCTATGTCGAAGTTTTGAAAGAGTAATTTTTGCCATAATCTAATCCTCACGCAGCCCGGCTGCCATCGGGTGCAAAGTAAAGGCACTCCAAAGGATCCATGTAGAATGTGTGATCTTCGCCCACTTGATAGGGGTGAACGCCATGGGAAAGAGAAACCCATGCTTGATCGTCGAATGTAAAATGCGCACTGCTTTCCGAACCACTGAGTTCAGTTACACCAATTTTTCCTGTGACAGCAATATTGGCTTTTTCAGTTTTGACAGGCAGGACATGGTGTGGTCGAACCGCCACGAGATATTGTCCGTCTTGCAAGCTAGCGGCTGCTTTGGATGTATCCCACGTGATATTTCCCATCTCGATTTTATTGCCTTTTTTGGTTACGGACGCATGGTTGATGGGCGGGTCTGAGAAGACTCTCGCTGCAATCAAATTATTGGGATTTCGATAAATATCGGCAGTATCCCCGAACTGGCGAACGTATCCATCCTGCATCAAAACGGTTTTACCGCCGAGCAGCAATGCTTCCTCGGGTTCAGATGTCGCATAAACAACAACTGCACCGCGACCCGCAAAAAGTTCAGGAAGAAGTTCGCGCAATTCCTCCCGCAATTTATAGTCAAGGTTTGCAAGGGGTTCATCTAAAAACACAGCCTGACTATCCTTGGCAATGGCGCGTGCTAGCGCTGTTCGCTGCTGCTGCCCGCCGGAAAGCTCATGTGGTCTGCGATGTAACATCGGACGAAGCTTCAAAATGTCTGCCGCTTCTTCAACGCGACCTTGAATTTCTGACTCTGCAACTTTGGCAACTCGCAATGGCGAGGCTATATTATCAAAAACCGTCATATGCGGATAATTGACAAAAAACTGATGAACAAGGCTGATCCGACGTTGTTGTGTGGATAATTGGGTGACATCGGCGCCATCCATAATAATGTTGCCGGAGCTTACCGGGTCCAGGCCTGCCATCAACTTTATAAGTGATGTTTTACCTGCACCAGTTTCGCCTAGCAGCACATTAAAGTGACCAGCTTCCAAGTTAAGATCCATCTGTTTGATGTGTGTCTTACCTTGGACAACTTTAGTTATATTTTGCAATACGAGCGCCATGGAGCACCAAATCGTTGTAATTTATGTGAATTTTATTGAGCGAGATCTGTTGGGGCACTCTGGCACCCCAACAGACGTTAGAACTTTCATTCTAACTTTTGGCCGACTTTCGGGAGGAACTTAGTTCGAGTTCCAGCGGGCAACTAGGTCTTCGTAGTTGACTGTTTCGCCCTGTGGCTTCTCGTTATCAAGCTTAGCTTTCGCGCCGCCTTTTCCAAGCCATTCGGATGCATCCTTAGGCTCGTTCAAACGAGGTCCACAACCGCCATAAACATTGGCGCCTTCATCTGCACGTTGCATACGTGACATAGTGATGTCCATTTCCTCAGCCAAACGATCCATCGCTTGCTGTGGTGTAAAGGCACCTGAGTTCACGTCACCAATTTGCTGCCACCAGATTTGTGCCAGTTTTGGATAGTCAGGCACGTTCACACCTGTAGGTGACCATGCAACACGATCAGGAGAGCGATAAAACTCAACAAGACCACCAAGTTTAGAAGCACGCTCTGTGAAGCTCTCATGATTGACTGATGAATCACGGATGAATGTCAAACCAACATGTGATTTTTTCACATCTACAGTTTTAGACGTTACAAACTGAGCGTAAAGCCAAGCAGCTTGCGCGCGGTCAGATGGTGTTGAATTCAAGAATGTCCAAGAACCCACATCCTGATAACCAACTTTTTGACCTTCTTCCCAATAAGGGCCGTGCGGTGACGGAGCCATGCGCCATAATGGATTACCTTCATCATCGACAGTATTATTGCCTTCTGACTTTGGTTTTACCATATCTGCTGTAAAGGCTGTGTACCAGAAGATTTGCTGAGCAACGTTACCTTGGCTAAGTGCTGGAAGTGACTGATAAAAGTCAAAGCTAGCGGCACCTGGAGGTGCGTAATTACGTAGCCATTCGTCCCATTTGCGGATCGCATAAACGGCAGCAGGGCCATTTGCAGCGCCACCACGGGAAACGGAAGCACCAGCAGGATTACAAGAACCCTGTTCCATGCGAATTCCCCATTCATCAATTGGGACACCGTTTGGCTCACCTTTTGAACCAGCGCCAGCCATTGATAGCCAAGCATCAGTCATGCGCCAACCAAGATCTGGTGCGCGCTTACCGTAATCCATGTGACCATAGATATCGACGCCATCAACATTTTTAACATCTTTTGAGAAGAACTCGGCGATATCTTCATAGGCTGACCAGTTTACTGGCACGCCAAGATCATAACCGTATTTTTCTTTAAACGCAGCTTTTAGGTCTTCACGATCAAACCAATCTTTGCGGAACCAATAAAGGTTTGCAAATTGCTGATCTGGCAACTGATAAAGTTTTCCATCTGGACCAGTTGTAAACTGTGTACCCATGAAATCTTCAAGGTCTAGGGTAGGGGATGTTGTTGCAGCCCATTCGCCAGCCATTTGATCTGTCAGATTATAAGCAAGTTGCAAACGAGAGTGTGTACCGATCAAATCGGAGTCATTTACGTAGCCATCATAAAGGTTACGGTTTGTTTGCATCTGCGTTTGAACAGCTTGAACAACTTCACCTTCACCAAGGATTTGGTGATTGACTTTGATGCCCGTGATTTCTTCAAATGCTTTTGTTAAAACTTCAGATTCATATGAGTGAGTAGGAATGCCCTCGGATAGAACATTGATTTCCATACCTTTAAAAGGCTCAGCAGCTTTGATGAACCAGTCCATCTCAGACATCTGCTGATCTTTGGATAGAGCAGAAGGTTGAAACTCCTGGTCAATCCATTTTTTTGCGGCAGCTGAATCGGCAAATGCTGAGTTCATTCCACTCAGCAGACCAATTGATGCTACCGTACATAGCAATATTTTATGCATTATTTCCTCCAGTATTGTGAGTCAGCCCAAACTGACCCCTATATTCAAACACCGGATGTTACACTTATGTCAACTAATTTTTTAGTAGATCACTATGGATGATGATGAATATTTACATAACTTACTGTATTTATTTATGTATATTCAATATTTTAAACTCGACATAAAGAGAATGGAGTTCACATTTTTTATGTAAAAAACCTCGCATTTTGATTGTTGAAGACACGCAGATGTTCAAAAAGTTCGTCTAAATTTACAAATTAATGAACTGATTTCCAATAAGAATCATGCTGTCATTACATTAAAAATAACGATCTTGTAGAACTCAATTTTTCAAACAAATTAGGTGATGAATTTTACCAGTTCCGCGACCCTTTCGGCGTTATTTTTGGCTATTGATCCATCTCTATTCCACAGCGAATTTTCGAAACCAATACGCACTTTCCCGCCCCGCTTGTACGCTTCGACCAAGCATTCAGTTTCTCCTAATCCAAAGGCGCAGGTCGCCCAGTCGATATTTTGTTTATCCTGCATCCACTCATAAAACGGGTCGAGATCCTTCGGCATGCTCTGCTGGTTTTTGGTATAACGGCCAAGTACAAATAACAGCTGTAGCGAATGGTTTTTATCTAGTAAGGACAATGCTTCTATCCTTTTTAGATCATCATTATCATATATGATATGTTGAACCGAGATGTTTGAATCTCGGCACCAGTTGTAGAATTGACTTGCCTCTTTATCTTCGTTGTCAGACAACATTTCAGCTATAGAGATTGAAACAGCGCTTGGCATAAGTTGCTTAACCAATTTGCGTTGCTGTGCCGCTGAATATTGACTAACAGCCTCTGTTGTTATCTGGACATAAAGTTCTGGCAATGCATTTTGTAGTTCGTTAAGTGCTTCTCGATATGTGCCTGCATCCAGCGTATGTTTTCCTTGTTCATCACGGATGTGCATATGCAACCCATCCGCACCTTGTTCGACGCAAGCCTTAGCTGTTGCCACAGTCTCTGCTATTGTTATTGGCAGAGCAGGGTGATCTTGTTTCCCGCGCCGCGCTCCGTTGGGTGCGACCATGATTTTTGGTAATGGTTTGATCATCTTCATTAAAAAACCTGTTGGAACGCTGTTTTAAGTTTGGTCACGATTTCATCAATATGGGTTTCATCCAGAATGAATGGTGGTGCAAGCAGGATATGATCCCCATTTACGCCATCTATTGTTCCGCCCATAGGATAGCAAATTAAACCGGCTTCAAATGCCGCTTTTTTCAATTTTTTGTTGATTGTATCTTTTGGTGTAAATGGTTGCTTCGTTTCCCGGTCTTTGACAATTTCGAGACCACGAAATAAACCGCGCCCTCGAATATCACCAATATGAGGGTGTTCCCCAAAAGCATCCTGCAGAACAGTTTGCAATTTCTGCCCCATATCGAGGGAACGCTCGACCAAACCGTGGCTTGTCAGTTTGTTGACGACGGCGAGGGAGGCAGCCGCTGCAACGGGATGCCCGATATAGGTATGTCCATGTTGAAAGAAACCAGAACCACCTTCAATCACCTGGTAAATCTTTTTCGTGCAAAGCATGGCGCCAATTGGCTGATAACCGGCTCCCAGCCCCTTTGCTATAGTTATAATATCTGGCGACACCCCATCTTGCTCACAGGCAAACATGGTTCCTGTTCGTCCCATGCCGCACATAACTTCGTCTAGAATCAATAGTATCCCGTGTGCATCGCAGATCTCTCGAATTCGCTTGAAATAACCTTTGACGGCTGGCACGGCTCCTGCGGTAGCCCCCACGACTGGTTCTGCGACAAATCCAATAACATTTTCAGCACCAAGACGTTGGATTTCGGTTTCCAGTTCATTGGCAATTCGTAATCCATACTGTTCCGTGGTTTCATTCGTAAGCCGGCCTCGATATTCATAACATGGAGAGATATGGCTTGTTTCGATCATAAGAGGGGAGAATGGCGCACGCCGCCACTCATTGCCACCTGTTGCGAGCGCAGCTAGGGTGTTCCCATGATAACTTTGTTTTCGCGCTATAAAATATTTCTTTGATGTTTGGCCCTGTTCCCAGAAATATTGTCTGGCAAGTTTAAGCGCAGATTCTACGGCCTCCGAGCCACCAGACACCAAGTAAACCCGATCAATGCCATCAGGAGCCAATTCTACCAGCTTGTCTGCTAGTTGCTCGGCTGGCTGTGACGTTAGAAAACTAGTATGTGCAAACGCAATCTCATCCAATTGCTCTTTGATTGCTGCTGTTACATCTTTATCTCCATGACCTAAACATGAGACGGCCGCCCCGCCTGAACCATCAAAATATTGCTTGCCATCGGTATCGTATAGATAAACGCCTTGTCCTGATTCTACAGTTGGTAAATTTGCCTTGGTATGTCTTGGGAAAATATGTGACACAGAATGTCCCTCGTCAGTTTATAATTTAAATGATTACAATAAGTTTTCGTCTTGGGTTTCGCGAAACGCTCGCTAATCAAGAAAATAGTTTTGTTGTGATAGCCTTTTCGATTAACTCGGCGACCGATGTTACATCCATTTTTTCCAGAATACGCGCGCGGTGATGGTCAATTGTACGCGGGCTGACGTTTAATTGTCGTCCGATGTTTTTGCTGGAGGTGTCGGCTGGATTTTGAACAATAAATTGGGCAATTTCTCTTTCACGAGTTGTGAGATTTTCAAGTTTTGACCGAAGCATTTTACTATCGTCGTCATGCTGCATGGATATTCTTGTATTCTCAAATGCTGTGTTGATCGCCTCCAACAGTATCTTCTGCTTAAAAGGTTTTTCAAGAAAATCAATCGCGCCAGCTTTCATAGCTTGAACCGATTCAGGTATTCCGCCATGTCCAGTCATAAATATAATTGGAATCGATATTTCACGTTCAATCAAACACTGCTGTAGTTCCAATCCGTTTAACTCTGGCATGCCATAGTCCAAAAGTATGCACCCGAGATTATTTTCATTATGAGAACTTAGAAACTCATTTGCCGATGAGAAGCTTTCGACATTATAGCCGCGTTTAGTCAGTGATCTCGTGAGAGATGCTCGAATATCGTCGTCGTCGTCGATTATAAAAACAGTTAGATCATTCATAGAATATATCTCAATGAAGTTTGTCCAATGCACTAGTTTAAACTTGCAATCGGAATTGTGAAGCAAAACTTAGATCGCCCATTTTCTTTGGGTTCATACCATATTGTGCCGTTGTTTGCTTCGATGAGCGTGCGGCTAAGAGATAGCCCTAATCCCATGCCATCTTTCTTGCTACTCTCAAACTGGGCAAATAAATCAACTTCTGGGTCGATACCAGGTCCTGTATCGATGACATGTACTTCGATAAAATTGCCCGCACGTGCTGTTTCTATGCTTATCTCTCTTACATCCAGGTCTACCACGTCGACCGCTTCAATAGCATTGCGTGTTAAATTCATGATGACTTGTGCAATTTGAACTCTATTACCGAAAACATTTGGATTTTTTTTAGCAACAAATGAAATAGCAACTCCGTGTTCCCGTGCCTCGGGATTCAGCAATTGCAATGTTTGCTCCAAGAGCTCTGTAATACTGAAACTTGCCTGCTGACCTTCGTCTTTACGAACTAGACCGCGAAGGGCACGTATTATTTCAGCGCCATGGTGTGCTTGTCGGTCCATGTCCTGCAAGATGTCTACCAGTTCCGGGTCAGGTTTCGTCTGCTCTTTCACGGTCAGAAGTGCAGCGTCTACATTCTGAGTTATTGACGTTAAAGGCTGGTTCAGTTCATGAGCTAAACCTTCTGCCATCTGTCCCATCATATTTACCCTCGCAAAATGGGATAGATCTCTACTTAGATCACTAATTTTGGATTCTGCTGTTTTCTGTTCCGTTTTATCATCCATTGTAGCAACCGCATACATCGGTTTACCCAGTTGATCCCGAATTAGAATTGCGTTGACTTGTAACCAGATTACATCACCATTTTTTCGGACATATCGTTTCTCCTGGTTATACTCATAGCCATTATTCATTATGTTTTGGAAGGAAGTGTAGGTATCAGCATCTTCTGCATGCAATATGTCTGAGATGGACATTTCAACCATTTCTTCCATACTGAAGCCCAAAATTTCAGCCAACTGGGAGTTTACGCGAATAAATCTTCCGTCTTTTGGAGAAATTTGTGCCATACCCCGAGAGGCGAGTGCAAAAGTGTGCCCATATACACGTTCAAATGTTTTTCTTTGAGCTATCTCATTAGCAAGAGTTTCACTTGCCTCTTCTAATTCAGGATAGGTTTCGAGCTTGATTTCAGATCTGGTTAGTTTTCCACTCGCCAACAATCCTGCCCTAGCAGCGAAATCACGAATTGGCTGATTGATTTTGTTGGCAATTTTCAGGCCAATTAGCCCGGTCGTTAAAGCTATGAAAATAGCAATCCAGATATTGCGTGTTCTATTTTCCTCAATACCGCCAATAAAATCACTTAGCGGAGCGTAAATCGCGATTGACCAAGGCAAGTCATGAATATGGCCAGGTATTAGGATAGACGCAAATTTGCCGTCATTATATATAAATTCAGACTCGATTTCTTGCTTGGAACCGACATCGTTCAAATTCGGTAGATTACCAAAGGCCTTCCTGGCAACTAAATCTTCGATCTCATCGATATTGACGAATTCAAGAGCACCAGAACTACCATTCACTTTGATTAGATCAGATTTCGGATGTGCAATCACGTTTCTATCGCTTGAAAGCGCCATCGCTACGCCGGTTTGCCCAATCTCAAGATTGGATAGAAATCCAGATATTTCGTCAATTTCAATATCAACGCCAATAGCTCCCTTTAACTGATCGTTAGAAGAGATTACGGGCGTGGCGGCGGTAATTCCTGGGCGCTGGGATGAAAAGAATATGTAAGGCGCGGTCCAAATAAAGCTTCGCTCACTCTTAACGCCTCGATACCAAGGCCTGCCTCGCGGGTCAAACCTATCAGTTTTGTCAATCTCATATTTTACGATCTTATAATTTTTATCTCTCCAGACCAGTTCAGTTGAGATCGTGTCTTCATCACGGTGTACGATCTTTGTGCGAAATTCCGCATGTATTTCACTTCGCATCACATAGACAAAATTTCCCTGTTCATCTCCGTAATACATACCCGAAAATTGTGGCACAACTTGCATTTGTTGGAAGAGTAACTTTTCTAGTTCTATGGGGTCTGAGTTTGATACCAGGTTATTTTCTATGAGCCGTTTGGCAAGATTTGTGGCTCGAACTGCAGGCTCTAAAAAACCTCTAGAATACTCCTTTGAGCTTTGACCTACTTCACTAATCAACGCTGTTGCGTGGTCAAGCAATACACGCTCTGATGAGATATAGTTAAAGGAAACAACCGAAAGAACGGCTACGAATTGCAAACCTGACAGCCAAATTGCAAGTATCGCACCAAGTGAAAATTTCATTAATTTATGTCCTTTGGGTGCTTCCAATCATAAGTATATTCCAATTTAAGTTCCTATTTTATGCAAGAAAACAAATACTTAAATTTATTCACTTCTGATTTTTGCAATTTCATAACCGCTAGGAATAATTATCTTTTAGTTGTCTGTAAACTATTTTGAGCATTCTAAACTCGGCATAGGTAATGACGCGTATAGACACCATTTTGTTCCAATGTGATCTTCTTGGGAAGCAGGGAGGTTGAAATTTCATTCATAATAGTGAAATCTAGTTTTGTCATTTGCTGACTAAATTAGAGAACCCTCGCTTTAACCTGCGAAATGAGAATGTAATTTATCGGGAGACAATAATGGTCAATAAATTAAAAATGCTAACAGCTGCACTTGCTCTGGGCTCCATGATGGGCACAACAGTGGTTGCTGAAGAATTCATCACCATTGGTACAGGCGGTGTTACAGGTGTTTATTACCCAACTGGTGGCGCAATTTGCCGTCTGGTTAATAAAGGTCGTAAAGATCACGGTATCCGTTGTTCAGTAGAATCAACTGGTGGTTCTGTTTATAACATCAACACAATTCGCGAAGGTGAGTTGGAGTTTGGTGTTGCGCAATCTGATTGGCAGTATCACGCTTATAACGGTACGTCTAAATTTGCTGATGCAGGTAAATTTGAAGAGCTACGCGCTGTATTCTCAGTACACCCTGAGCCGTTTACAGTTGTTGCGCGCGCAGATGCTGGCATCAAAACCTTTGATGACCTTAAAGGTAAACGCGTAAATATCGGAAATCCAGGTTCTGGACAACGCGGTACAATGGAAGTTCTTCTTGACGCAAAAGGCTGGACAACAGCTGATTTTGCTTTGGCAACGGAGTTAAAAGCAGCAGAACAATCTGCAGCGCTTTGTGATAACCAAATTGATGCAATGGTTTATACTGTTGGTCACCCATCTGGTTCTATCCAAGAAGCAACAACAGCTTGTGACAGTGTTCTTGTGACAGTTGACGGAAGTGAAGTCGAAGGTCTAATCGGCGATAATCCTTTCTACCGTTCAGCAACAATTCCCGGTAAAATGTACCGTGGCAATGATGCTGACACTATGACATTTGGTGTTGGTGCGACATTCGTATCTTCAACTGCTGTTTCAGAAGAAGCTGTTTACACTGTTGTAAAATCAGTGATGGAAAACATTGAAGATTTCAGAAAGCTACACCCAGCTTTTGCTAATCTTGAGCCTAAAGACATGGCAACTGCTGGTTTGTCTGCACCTCTTCATCCTGGTGCTGCCAAATATTACAAAGAAGCAGGCCTGATCGAATAGGTCAAAATATCGGGGAGGGCAGAATGCCCTCCTTTTTTATTTGGTTATATAATTATCCATGGGTAGTCGAGGGGACAGCACAATGGTAAATAGTGGAACTGAAAATCGCGCACTTAGTGAGGAAGAGCTTCAGGAACTCGTCGCAGCATCTGATGCCGGAGCAAGATCGCCACATGGCGCTGTTGGGACATTCTTGGCAGTCGTTGCCGTAATCTGGTCGGTCTTTCAGGTCATTTTAGCATCACCGTTAGCCAACTATGTTTTGCCGGGCGATATTATAAACAATTCGCGCCAATTACATCTAGGATTTGCTATTTTTCTAGCTTTCATGGCTTACCCTGCATTAAAATCCAGTCCGCGTCATTTCATTCCTATCCAGGATTGGATCATGGCGATACTGGCTACCTTCATTGCGCTTTACGGATTTATTTTTTATCAAAAAATCGTCAATGCAGGTGGTCTTGCGGATGATATAGATAAGTGGTTTGCGCTCGCTGGGATGCTTTTATTGTTTGAAGCTGCACGTCGCGCGCTTGGTCCCGCAATGGCTATTATCGCAACAATATTCCTGGCCTATGTATTCTTCGGATCATCAGAGATCGTACCCGATGTCATTCGCTGGAAAGGCGCATCGTTGAAAAAGGCCATGAGCCATATGTGGATCACATCAGAGGGTGTATTTGGTATCGCTCTTGGTGTTTCTACGAAGTTTGTATTCTTGTTCGTGCTGTTTGGTGCTCTGCTAGATAAAGCGGGTGCAGGTAATTATTTCATTAAGATGGCGTTCGGCGCTTTAGGGCACCTTAAAGGTGGCCCGGCTAAAGCTGCCGTTGTGGGTTCCGCCGCAACTGGCCTGATTTCAGGTTCATCTATCGCAAACGTTGTTACAACTGGCACATTTACAATTCCTCTAATGAAGCGTGTTGGCTTCTCATCTGAAAAAGCTGGTGCCGTTGAAGTAGCCAGCTCTGTTAATGGTCAAATTATGCCACCGGTGATGGGTGCTGCCGCCTTCTTGATGGTTGAATATGTGGGTATTTCCTATGTGGAAGTAATCACCCATGCATTCTTACCAGCAACAATTTCCTACATCGCGTTGGTGTATATCGTTCATTTGGAAGCTGTTAAGTCCAACATGCCGACATTGGGTAATCGTGTTGTTTCCATGGGCCGTACAATCGGCGGTATGGCACTGTTCTTTGCTGGCTTTGCGGGGCTTTGTTATGGTGTGCAATATCCTATCAAATGGATTACATCTCTGTTCCCGGCAGGTTCTGGTGGTATTTTATCTATCTTGGTATTTGCCGCCTATGTAGCACTGTTATGGCTCGCAGCCAAAGTGCCAGACTTAGTGCCAGATGATCCGAATGCCAAAGAAGTTGAGTTGCCTGTTGTTGCTGAAATATACAAAGCTGGGCTCTACTATTTGTTGCCTATCATTGTTCTTGTTTACTTTCTTATGATAGAACAAAAGTCTCCAGGCCTATCAGCTTTCTGGGCGACAACTCTTTTGTTTGTAATTCTACTTACTCAGAAGCCGTTAAAGTCGATTTTTCGGGGCGAGAATAAAACCGCAAATGCGTTCAAGCAGGGTGTAGTTGATCTAATTGAAGGATTGATTGACGGCGCTCGCAACATGATCGGTATTGGTCTTGCGACTGCTACGGCCGGTGTTATTGTCGGAACTGTTACATTAACAGGTGTTGGGCAAGTTATGGCTGACCTTGTTGAGTTCCTGTCAGGTGGCAATCTTATTCTGATGCTGGTCTTGGTTGGCTTGTTAAGCCTCGTGCTTGGTATGGGTCTACCGACAACGGCAAACTACATTGTTGTTTCATCATTGATGGCAGGTGTTGTGGTTGAATTGGGCGCACAGTCTGGATTGATTGTTCCGTTAATTGCTGTTCATCTGTTTGTCTTCTACTTCGGAATTATGGCAGATGTTACTCCGCCTGTAGGGCTAGCCAGTTTTGCCGCCGCTGCGGTATCTGGCGGCGATGCAATTAAAACCGGTTTTGCCGCATTCTTCTATTCGCTTAGAACTGTTGCATTGCCGTTCGTCTTTATCTTCAATACTGATTTATTGTTGATTGATGTGAGCTTAACGCAAGGGATACTTGTCTTTATCATAGCCTCGATAGCGATACTGGTCTTTACTGCCGGCACGATGGGATGGTTTGTTACCAAAAGCCGTATGTATGAGAGCGTAGCTCTTATTCTAATTGCATTTATCTTATTCCGTCCGGATTTTGTGATGGATCGATTGCAACCTCCATTTGCCAATATTGAGCCCAAACAGCTCAGTAGTGCTCTTGATACTGCAACGCCGGGGCAAGAACTTAGAATGGTCGTCTCTGGACCTGATTTTGACACGGGTAAGAACAAGGATACAACGCTTGTTCTGACTGTTGAAGGAGAAGGAAGCGGTGCAGAACGCCTTGAGCAAACGGGGTTAGTTCTGATCGAGGAAGGCGATGTTGTGAAAATGGATGAACCTTCGTTTAGTTCGCCATTTGCAGAGAGCCTTGGCAGCTTTGACTTCTATCTTGATGAGCCCGTCATAATTAAGAGTATACAGGCTCCATCAGCTCAATCTCCGAAGGAGTTGGTTTTCATTCCAGCCCTCATTCTATTGTTCTTGATAGCTTGGATACAAAGTAGACGTCAGAAATCAAACCCTCATAAATTTAACGATGAAGTGGGAGAAACAGCATGACCAATTCCGTACTTTGTGCCATAGATATCAGCCACCCTGGTGAAGATGTAAATGTTCTCAAAAAGGCAGCTCAACTTGCTGTCATGGAGGATGCGCAGCTAGATGTTATTACTGTGGTGCCCGACTACGGCACCAGTCTTGTTGGTGGCTTTTTTAGTGAAGAACATCACGATCAGATGATGGACGAGGCTAAAAAACAGCTAAACGATCAAGTAACTGGCGTGTTAGGTGAAGATAAAAATTCTAAAGTGCGCCATGTCATTGCATTTGGTAAAACTTATGAAGAGGTGCTTAAAACAGCTAAAGCTGCCGGCTCCTCGCTTATTGTTGTTGGTGCGCATAAGCCGGATTTTGCTGATTATCTATTGGGTCCCAATGCCGCTCGCATTGTTCGCCATTCAACATGTTCGGTCTATGTGGTGAGATAAGTAAACCCACATAACTATTATTTATTCCAACACCTGAATGCTAAGCGTGACTATACGTTTTATGCATTCAGGTGTTTTATTTTCTGCAAAATTACGCGTTCATTCAAACATTCACAAAACTGAAATACTATTGTCATGCTAATGGCATGCAAGCATATCTATAAACCTCCAAGTAATTGCAATGCAAACCTAGTGTTTGATAATCTTGGTGTTTTGGATGATGAACAAAGATGGCTTGATTTTACATGATCTTGTGAAGTCATTTGATGACCAACTTGCTGTCGATGATATATCTCTCAATATTCCCAAGGGTAAACTTACTGTACTGCTAGGCCCGTCAGGATGCGGCAAGTCAACTCTTCTTCGAATGATTGCCGGATTTGAGGCCCCAGATCGTGGTAAAATCTATATTGGTGAAAAGCAGATAGATATCTTGCCATCATCAATGCGCGATATCTCAATGGTGTTTCAATCTTACGCTCTTTTTCCGCATATGAGCGTTGCGGATAATATCCTGTTTGGTCTGCAAGTTCGTAAAACATCAAACGCTGAGCAGGCAGAACGACTGCAGAAGGTGTCTCAACTCATGGGATTAACTGAATTGCAGGAGCGTAAACCATCACAATTATCTGGTGGTCAACAACAACGTGTAGCACTTGCACGGGCTGTTATTAGTGAGCGGCCGGTCTGCCTTATGGATGAACCGCTCTCAAATTTAGATGCGAAGCTACGCCATGAAATGCGAACAGAGATCAGACGTTTGCAGCAGCAACTTAAACTAACCATGGTTTATGTTACCCACGATCAGGTTGAAGCTATCACGATGGCAGATCAGATTGTTTTAATCAACAAAGGCCGAATTGAACAAGTTGGTTCGCCTAAAGAGATTTATAGTCAACCTGCCAGCGTGTTTGCCGCCCGTTTTATCGGTTCCCCACCTATGAATTTGATTCCTGCATTGGACATGAATTCGTGCACTTTTCCGAACGGTGAGGTGCCGCTACCAGATGATATTATTTGTGGTGTCCGCCCAGAAGATTTCGAAATTTCGAGCGATTCTGGGTTTGAAGTTGAGATTCTAGACATTGAGTACCAAGGCGCTGATCAACTGCTGAGCTGTCAGATGGGAGCTGCGACAATTGATGTTCGCTTACCTGCGCGTTTGGCGATTAACATAGAGAACAAGCTTAAAATTTCATGGCAGAAAGACGCCTCGCATTTCTTTAACGAGCAAACTGGTCAACGCATCGAACTACCATCAATCCTAACTCTATCCAATAATCTACCATCAAATATCTAAAGGAAATTATTATGATGCCGTCTATGATGAAAAAACTTATTAGCAGCACAGTTCTTGCTGCGTCGCTATTGGCAACACCAGCAATAGCTGTTGATCTAGAATTTTATTTTCCAGTAGCCGTCGGCGGTGCCGCAGCAGATACAATCGAAGATTTGACAAGAAAATACATCGAAATGAACCCTGATGTTAACATCGAGGCAATCTATGCGGGGTCATATAATGACGCATCTGCGAAAGCTATTACAGCTGCACGTGGGGGCAACGCTCCGCAACTTTCTGTTTTGCTTTCAACTGAGATGTTTACATTGATCGATGAAGATCTAATCGAGCCATTTGATGCTTATGTTTCTGATGAAGAGCATAAAACTTGGATTGGTGGATTCTATCCGTCGTTTATGGAGAATAGTCAGACTGGCGGTAAGACTTGGGGTATTCCTTTTCAACGTTCAACTCCGGTTATGTATTGGAACAAAGAAGCTTTTAAAGAAGCGGGACTTGATCCAGAAGTTGCACCTGCAAACTGGGATGAGCTAGTGGAAATGGGCAAAAAACTTACAAAAACAGACGCAAGCGGGAACACGACGCAATGGGGTCTTCGCATACCGACAGCTGGTTTCCCATATTGGTTATTCCAAGGCCTTTCCACGCCTAATGGAGCTATCCTGGCTAATGCTGAGGGTAACAAAACGGCATTCGATACACCAGAAGTTATAGAGGCACTGGAATATCTCGTTGATTTGTCATCTGAGCATAAAATCATGCAATCTGGTTCAATCAATTGGGGTGCCACACCAAAAGCTTTTTTTGAAAAAGAAGCGGCAATCATCTGGACAACAACAGGTAACCTTACAAACATTCGCACTAATGCACCTTTCGAATTTGGTGTTGCAATGTTGCCTGAAAAACAGCGCCGTGGTGCACCAACAGGCGGCGGAAACTTCTATTTGTTTAAAGATGCTTCTGAGGAGCAGAAAAAGGCAGCTGTTGAATTTGTAAAATGGATCACAGCGCCGGAACAAGCAGCAACTTGGTCCATTGCAACAGGTTACGTTGCGCCAAGCGCAGCAGCATGGGAAACAGATGCAATGAAAGCCTATGTTAAAGATGTTCCTGCATCGCTTGTTGCACGTGATCAGCTTGAATTTGCTGTTGCTGAATTATCAACATACGAGAATAAACTTGTATCGAAGATCTTTAACGATGCGCTTGCATCTGCAATTTCTGGCGAGAAAACAGCCGCAGTTGCAATGGCTGAAGCTCAAACAAAAGCAGACGATGTTTTGAAGAAATATCGCACGACAAATTAATCGCAGTTTGTCTTTTATTCAGTACAGGCGGCTCGTTTGGCCGCCTGCATCACTTTCCAGCCAGGTCCTTCTAGAATGAGTAAATACAACAACCAATGGGTATACGCTTGGCTACTTCTGCTGCCTGCTATGATTCTTTTGCTTGGTTTTACTCATATTCCAGCAATAGAAACGTTTATCGATAGTTTTTTCTCCACGGGACGGGGCAGGCGCTCATCTGAATTTGTTGGCTTTGAAAACTATCAGCGTCTGATTGGTGATGAAGTTTTTTTGAGAGTGCTTTGGAATAACTCGATCTACGCTGCGATTACTATACCAGCATCTATAGGCCTTGCGATTGCAATGGCGTTGTTTGTGCACACCCCGCGTAGAGGTGTTGGTTTGCTGCGTATGGCTTATTTTACGCCAACTGTGCTTCCTCTTATTGCCGTCGCCAATATTTGGATATTCTTCTACCTTCCCACGATTGGCTTAATAGATCAGATTAGAGCTCTTTTCGGATTTCAAGCACAGAATTGGATAGGGCAACCAGACACTGTTCTTTATACGATGATAGCGGTTGCTGTATGGAAAGAGGCCGGGTTTTTCATGATTTTCTATCTGGCTGCACTACAAGCTATTCCCCAGCCGTTAAGAGAAGCGGCGGCACTGGAAGGAGCAGGCAGATGGACATTTTTTAAACGTGTAACGCTGCCGTTGATTATGCCTACAACTCTGTTTGTATCTGTAAATGCTGTCATTAATGCATTTCGGTTGGTCGATCATATCTTCGTTATGACGCAAGGTGGTCCAAATAACGCTTCTAACCTTCTGTTGTATTACATCTACGATGTTGCATTTGCCTTCTGGGATACCGCCTACGCATCCACACTAACTGTGGTGCTTCTGGCTATTCTGTCTCTCATGGCGATCGGGCAATTCTTCCTTTTTGATCGCAAGGTGCATTATAAATGAGGTATTCTTTAAACCAGTCGGCTCGTCGATTTGATTTTGATCGCCTGTTGTTTTGTTTTGGAGCTTGGTCACTTGCAATCATGTGGGCATTACCCCTGCTTTATGCTGTTTGGACCGCATTTCATCCTGCTGCATTTGAAACCAGATTTGAGTTATTTGCACCTTTAACATTAGAGAACTTTGAAAAGGCGTGGGCTCAAGCACCGTTTGGGACGTATTATATAAACACGATCTTGTTGGTAACGAGTATTCTTTTAGCTCAGTTGGTATTGGGCACCTTGGCCGCATTTGCGTTTGCACGGATGAGTTTTCCAGGCAAAAATATATTATTCGGATTGGTCTTGCTTCAGCTTATGGTCATGCCTGATATTTTGATAGTCGAAAACTACCAAACCATGAAAATGCTAGGCCTGGTAGATACAATACTGGCTATTGGTTTGCCTTATATGGCATCTGGGTTTTGCATCTTCCTGCTCAGGCAAACATTTATGACGATCCCAACAGAATTGGATGAGGCCGCTCGCATCGAGGGAGCTTCAATATTTACCATTCTTCGTAGGGTTTATGTTCCGCTTGCCAAACCAACTTATCTTGCTTTTGGCCTGGTATCTGTCAGCGCGCATTGGAACAACTTTGTTTGGCCATTAATTATCACCAATTCGGTTGAAACAAGACCATTAACCGTTGGTCTTTCGATCTTTGCAACAACTGACTCTGGCACAGAATGGTCTATCATTAATGCTGCAACTCTTATTACGTCTGGTCCTTTATTGATCGGATTTATACTGTTTCAGCGACAGTTTGTGCAAAGCTTTATGCGTGCTGGCATCAAATAGATATGGAAAGAGAAATATTATGACGCTTCCTGTTTTAGGTGTGGCAACAAATTTGATAAATTTCGACCAAATTAGTGACTGGATACTGGAAAAGAACCGAGATATCGAGATACAGGATTTCATTGTGGCTCGGCAACTTGATGCGATGAGCGATGACGTTATTAATGGCTACAAAAAGCGGCTAGAAAACCATAGTGGGCGAGTTGGCATACACGGTCCGTTCATAAATCTCGATATCACTGCGGTTGATCCAGAAATTGGCGCCGTTACAACAAAACGCCTCTTACAAGGATTGGATGCATGTGAGAAGTTAGGTGCAACGCATATGGTCGTTCACTCACCATTCAGTGCATGGCTTAGCCTCAATGAACTTAACATGCCAGACATCAAACGTCAGATGTTTGAAGCTGCTCAAGATATACTTACGCCCTGCTTGAAACGTTGTGATGAAATCGGCTGTATGATGGTTCTTGAGAACATTGACGATACGAATCCTATGTTACGTAGCGATCTAGTTCAATCTTTTAAGAGTGATTTGTTCAAATTATCAATCGATACAGGGCATGCGCAGCTATCACATGCAAACAACAATGCCCCTGCTGTTGTTGACTTCATTATCTCAGCTGGAGAATTGTTAGGGCATATCCATCTACAGGATGTCGATGGTTACGCGGATCGGCATTGGCATCCGGGTGAGGGGATAATTCCATGGGCACCCGTTTTCAATGAACTATCCAAAATTGATGCTAATCCCCGATTAATATTGGAACCGAAGGATCGATATGATCAGCTGCCACAGTGCGTCAATCGACTAGAAGAGCAAGGTTTGGCGCAATAAGTACTAAAACCTAGTACTATTTCCGATAATAAAGTGACTGACCATTATGGAAAACTTGCACTTTTTCAGGTGCGGCTGACACGCGTACAGTTTTGCCACGGAGGTCCCCATGAATTCCTGGAAGTTTACCGATCACAGAGTTATCATCACCGTTATTTTCGAAATATAATAAAGTTACTTCACCTAAAGCTTCGGTGATTTTTACTTTACCTTCGTAGATATGTTCGTCTGTCGTCTCGATCATATCTTCTGGCCTAATGCCGATATTGACTTTTAGACCTTTGTCTTCCGCTTTTGTTGTTATAGCGGAAATTGCCGTGCCGCCGCCGTCTAATTTAATGGTCGTTTGATTACCTGTTTTAACTATCTCGCCGGACAGCAAATTCATAGCTGGAGAGCCAATGAACTGTGCCACAAATTCATTTTCTGGCCGTTCGTAGAGCTCTAACGGTGTGCCGACTTGAGCAATGCCCTTGTTTGCCAACACGACAATTCTAGTGGCTAAAGTCATCGCTTCAACCTGATCATGCGTGACATAAATCATTGTGCTTTCAGGCATAGATTCTTTAAGCTGTGCAATCTCAATGCGCGTTGCAACGCGCAGCGCTGCATCTAAGTTGGAGAGTGGTTCATCAAACAGATAGACTTTTGGGTCCCGTACGATGGATCGACCTATTGCCACACGTTGCCTTTGCCCACCAGACAGGGCTTTGGGCAAACGATCGAGATACTCCTCCAGCTGCAATGTCTTTGCTGTTCGCGTAATCGCTTCATCGATTTCTACTTGGGGCTTTTTAGCTAATTTCAAGGCGAAAGACATGTTTTCGCGTACAGTCATATGTGGATATAACGCATAGGACTGAAACACCATGGCGATACCCCGCTGCGCAGGTGGAATATCATTGACAACATCACCACCGATTTCGAGTGTTCCTGCTGTAATTTTTTCTAATCCAGCAATCATTCTAAGTAACGTGGATTTACCACAACCAGACGGTCCAACAAAAACAATCAGTTCGCCTTGTTTGATATCGAGATTTATATCGTTCAGGACATTGACTGCCCCTCCGTAGGTTTTTCCTACACTTGTTAATTTTACGTCCGTCATGGTGTAATCCTTTCAGATCCTAATGCTCACGTTTTTGCCCGATATAAACCTGCCAGGGTCCCAGATGAATTTTGTTGCCAACTGCAGTTTGTACACAACCTAATTCTTCACCCATAGGTGTCCATTCACCAGCAGGCAGTATGAATTCAGATGGTGTATCACTAAGATTAAATGCGCATTGGATGGATTGACCATCCAGATGCCGAGTAAATGAAACGATACATCCATCGGTGTTCAGATTATCGTGTTCACCCAAAGCAAGAACAGGTTTGGTTTGTCGAAACTGAATTGCTTTTCGATAATGATGCAAAATTGCATTTGGATCATTTTCCTGTGCATCTACCGACATATTTAGATGTTCGTGAGCAACAGGAAGCCAAGGTTTTCCTTCCGAAAAGCCACCATTTTGGTTACTTGTCTGCCACACCATTGGTGTACGACAACCATCACGACCTTTAAATTCCGGCCAAAATTCTATACCATACGGATCTTGGATATCACCAAAATCTACATCTGCCTCGGGAAGACCAAGCTCTTCACCTTGGTATAGGCAAACCGAGCCACGCATGCACATAATTAGGGTAGCAAATGTTTTTTGAGCGTCTGTCGAGAGGTTCCAACGTGATGCATGACGCTGTACATCATGATTGGAGAATGCCCAGCAAGCCCAACCATCAGCGGCAACATCATCGACCTTCTTCAAAACTTTCACGACCAAATCCGCTGATGGTTGATCTTGCGCGAGAAACTCGAAGGCGTAACACATCTGCATTAAGTCATTACCAGCGGTATACTGTCCTAATATCTCTAACCCAAATTGTGCATCACCAACTTCGCCAACCGCAGCAGCACCAAATGGTTCCATGACTGAACGTAAACGCCGCAAAAAGTTCAAATTTTCAGGTCTGTTTTTATCGTATAGGTGGTTTTGATGATTGTATGGATTTACAGATGGAGCGATAGTTGCGTTGCGTTCTTCAATTGGTAACGCTGGATTATCTCTCAGCTCAGCATCATGGAAATAGAAATTAATCGTATCCAGACGAAACCCATCAACACCACGATTAAGCCAAAAATTTGCCACATCAAGCAACGCATCCTGAACCTCAACATTATGAAAATTGAGGTCTGGTTGAGAAGCCAGGAAGTTATGCATGTAATATTGTTCGCGCCGTCCATCCCATTGCCAAGCTGGACCACCAAATATTGAAAGCCAATTTGTGGGAGGTGTACCATCCGGTTTTGGATCAGCCCATACATACCAATCCTGTTTTGAATTAGTTTTATTTTTGCGGCTTTCTGCAAACCAGGCATGTTGCTCACTGGTATGGCTCAACACAAGATCAATCATCACGCGAATGCCATGATTGTGGGCTGCGTTGACGATCGCATCGAAATCTGACAATGAACCGAACATTGGATCTACGTCGCAATAATCACTTACATCATAACCAAAATCTTTCATTGGCGATGTAAAGAATGGAGATATCCAAATCGCATCAACCCCCAATGACGCGATGTATGGCATGCGCTGCACAACACCTGCCAAATCACCAACCCCATCTCCATTACTATCCTGATAGCTACGTGGATAAATTTGATAGATGACAGCACCACGCCACCAATCTTTATTAGTTGCGTTATCCAACATTGGAGCTACGGCTAAATTCATAATTTTTAATCCTATTTTACTGAACCAGCTAAAAGACCACGCACAAGGTATTTTTGCATTGCAAAGAACACCAAGAGCGGAACAGCTATTGAAACAAAGGCGGCGGTCGCAAGAATTTCCCAGTTGCCACCACGTGTACCCAGAAGCTCTACAATCTGATTGGTCATGACGGTGGTTTCGCCAGTAGCATCGATTAAGAATACCTTTGCAACGAGCAAATCATTCCAAGTCCACAAGAACTGGAATATGGCAAAAGAAGCCAGGGCAGGGAATGATAATGGCAGGATAATCTTCATAAAAATCTGAAAATCAGTCGCACCATCCACACGGGCATTCTCAATAATATCCTTTGGCAACCCAACCATATAATTTCTCAATAAGTAAATCGCCAAGGGCAATCCAAAACCGGTATGAGCAAGCCAAACTCCCAGATATCCTTTCCCGATACCAATACCCAAATGCAGACGCAACAGCGGAATTAACGCCAGTTGCAATGGTACAACTAACAAGCCTACGACAACGGCAATAAGGATTGCACGACCTGGGAAATCCATCCAGGCTAGCGCATACGCTGCAAATGCAGCGATAATTATAGGGATAATTGTGGCCGGTATTGTCACTGTTAATGTGTTGAAAAACGCCTTTGCCATACTATCGGTACTATCGCCACTGAAGAGTACATTCTGGTAATTGCCAAATGTAAATTCTGGTGGCGTTGTTGCCGTTACAAAAACACGCTGTCCGCGACCTGTCAGCTCAGTTGGGCTAGTCCAGCGATAGGTGCCATCCGCCTGAACGGTCATGGTCTCGCCATCTTTTAATTCAGCTGTAACACCAGGTATACTGGCGCCAATTGCGCGTGATGAGGTTCCCCAAACGCTAATATTAGCATCACTTGCAGAACCAAAAAGATTGCCTTCTACGATGTATAATCCGTTTTCTAAAACCTGTGCGCCTTCATCATCAGGATCAGCTGCGCGCAATGTCAGGTTCTGCTGAGTGGGAAACATTGATTGCCACCAGCCAGAACCTGAGATTTGATCTGCTGTGCGGAAGGAGGACACAAGCAGGCCAAATGTGGGAAACAGCCACAATAGTACGAGCGCAACGACTGAAATTTGAACAATCCAATTTAGGCTAGATTTGCTTCCAGCTATATTATCCATCACTTCATCTCCTTGCGAGCGTTATAAACATTCCAAATCAGGATTGGGCTAACCAATAACATGATGGTCATTGCAGATGCGGAGCCAACGCCCCAATCATTTGCGCGGAATAGTTTATCGAACATATAGTTGGCCAAAACTTGTGTTTCCCACTGGCCATTGGTCATGGCAAAAACGATGTCGAAAACTTTCAGCACAACTAATGTAATGGTCGTCCAAACCACGACGATTGTTCCTGAAATTTGCGGCATTTTGATTTTGAAAAATACTTGGAACGGGTTTGCACCATCCACAATGGATGCTTCGACAGTTTCTTCCGGTATACCGCGCAGAGCTGCCGACAGAATAACCATTGCAAAGCCAGTTTGAATCCAGATCAAAACCACCATAAGTAGGAATGAGTTCCAACCGGGAATTGTCAACCATGTTTGTGGTTCGCCATATGGATGAGGTGAGGTGAGGGCGCCCCAAGCAAGAGACAGAAATGAATATGCAATATATGCAAGGACAACAATAGCGAGGCCTCGTAAAAGCAAACCACCTTTTTCACGAATTGAATGATATAAGCCATAAGCTAAATAGGCCGTGATTGCTGTTCCGCACAGCATAAGAAGTGCTGGCAATAGCCGCAGGATTAACCATGAACCAACACCACCATTAAATTGTAGCCATACTGCATTTAATACACCGATCTGCGCCTGATCAACGGGTCGGGTATCATAGATAAGCTTGAAGATAACAGCCGCACCGACAAACGAAATTGCCATCGGCATAAAAATAAGGGATTTGGCTATAGATCCCCATTTAATACGATCCGTTAATTGTGCAGCCAACAAACCAAAGGCTGTTGACGCGGCTGGCACGATAATCAGCCACAACATATTGTTACGCATAGCTTCCCAAAACTTAGGTTCGCTGGTCATTTGTTGGTAGTTTGCCAAACCAACAAAAGCACCATCTTGGCTACGATCTGTGAGGGAATACCAGAAGGTAGCAACGACTGGATAAGCTAAGTAAATGCCCAATGCTAGCATGGCAGGCAGCACAAAAAGCCAAGGCCTAATCATATTGGCGCGGTTGATATTGCGACCAGCATGTTTTCCTGTAGCAGGATATATAATCTTATCGAGAATTTGGTTGGATAGGTAAAAGTAGAGAAGACATCCACCAACGCCCAAAAATATCGTAAGTAACCCTTTATATGCAGCTTCCATCAGACACTCCATCCCTATCTAAAGTTTAGCCGTCTGCCTCCACAGTCGGTAAAAAGCGAAACAGCCCCCACATTGAGGGCTGTCTTTAATTGCTCGCCTTACTTCAACGCATCCCAGCTTTTTTGGATACCAGCTGCGACTTCAGACGCATCTTTGCCGCCAGTATAGTCAACCATACCGGTCCAGAAAGTACCTGCGCCAACACCGCCAGGCATTAGATCAGATCCATCAAAACGGAATGTTGTTGCTCCGAGAAGAATTTCGTTCATCTTCGCTGTAGACTTGCTAGAGAATTTTGATGCATCAACACCTTTATGAGGCGTCAAGAACCCTCCAAGAGCCATAAAAATTTCATGCGCAGCAGGAGTTTGAAGATACTTGATCAGATCATGAGCAGCGTCATTTTCGTTTGTGATAGCCCACAATGTGCCTGCACCGAGGACCGGATTACCGAGATCTTTACCCGCGTAAGATGGAAAGTAGAAGAAATCAGCATCTTCACCGACTTCTGTACCTTCGGGGAAAAACGCTGGAATAAACGATGCTTGACGATGCATGTAACATTGTGGAGGAGATGAGAACATACCTTTTGGACTATCGCGGAAATCAGTAGATGCAACAGCGCCAGCACCACCAACAACATATTTATCATTACGTGCGAACGCACCAAATTCGTCGATGGCGGCAATGACAGCTGGATCATCAAATTTCAATTCGTTTGAAACCCACTTATCATACATTTCAGGCGATTGAGTACGAAGCATCATATCTTCGACCCAATCAGTTGCAGGCCACCCAGTTGCTCCACCTGAACCCAGACCAATACACCAAGGCGTGCCACCATCAGCGACAATCTGATCTGTAAGAGCTTTCAGCTCTTCCATCGTTGTCGGCACTTCGTATTCTGCATCCTCAAAGTTTTCCGGATTGTACCAAACCAGTGACTTCACATCGACTTTATAGAAAAATCCATAGAGATTATCTGCACCGTTTTGATCCTTGTATGTACCCAAATCAACCCACGATGAACCAGCTGCATAGTTTTCCTTTACCCAGTCACCAGTTCCATCTTTTAGTGGTGTTAGGAAGCCACGTTTTGCCATGTCTGCGGCTAAACCAGGTTGCGGAAATACTGCAACATTCGGTGACGATCCGGCTTCCGCATCGATCATGATTTGTTGCTCGAAACTATCCGAACCAACATAACGAACATCATGGCCGGATTTTTCAGCAAAGTCACTCAGCACTGTTTCGATGTTTTTTTGGTCTGGTCCAAGCCAAGGGCCAAATACAGTCAACTGTTCAGCTTGAACCGCGGTTCCCAAGAGCATAGTGGCGGCACTAGCCAGTAAAAAATGTTTCATAGTTCCATTCATCAGATTTCCTCCCTTTACACGCCATTAATCATTGTAACAGCATATATTAAATATTTTCAAAGCGCTTTGGCTGGCTCATTATAGCAGTATAATTATAGATTCTGTCAAGTGAGATAATTTCAATATACTTTTCATACATTTACTTCCTTTCCATTTATCAACAACAAGATCAATGTCGCCAAATATTTTGTTACTTTGTCGATTTTCTTATTGATTTTCGAAGCGCTTCGAGTACATTTACATAATGAATTTAAGAGAACTCTCAGAACTTTTGAATCTTAGTCAAACTACCGTAAGCCGGGCCTTAAATGGTTTTCCGGAAGTCTCTGAACGCACAAGAGAACGCGTTCAGAGGATAGCGAAACAAAATAACTATGCGCCTAACAAGGCAGCAAAAGGCCTCGCAACTGGGCAAACATTAACAATAGGTCATGTTATTTCAACATCCAATCAGAATGAAATGGTGAACCCAGTTTTTGGAGATTTTGTGGCCGGTGTTGGTGAGGTTTATTCTGCAAATGGGTATAAAATGTTGATATCTGTCGTACCTCCAGAGGAGGATGAATATCAAGTTTATAGAGATCTCAAAGCACAAAGTACCGTTGATGCGGTAGTTATTCAGAGCCCAACGGTCAACGATGGTCGGATTTCTTTTTTAACAGAACTTGGATTGCCGTTTATTGTGCATGGCAGGGCTAGCCAATGCGAGATTCCCTACGCTTGGTTGGACGTAAACAATCGTTCCGCATTTATTAGAGCGACGGACTTTCTTTTTGATTTAGGACATAGGCGCATTGCTCTCTTAAACGGTAGCGAACATATGGATTTTGCTTATAGACGCAGGCAAGGGTATGAAAGTTCCTTGCAATCCCGCGGTTTAAATATTGATAGAGAATTAATGTTTTCAAATGAAATGACCGAGAGTTATGGATATCACAAAACTTTAGAATTATTAGAGCTGGATAATCCGCCTACAGCGATTTTAACAGCTTCAATTATTGTTGCTCTTGGGGCTAGGCGTGCGATACAGGAGGCAGGGAAGACTGTTGGTCGCGATGTTTCTATTGTAACACATGATGACCGCTTGTCCTATTTTCAGAACAGCGATGATATTCCTATTTTTACAGCGACAAAATCGTCTGTGAGAGATGCGGGACGCCGTTTAGCCGAAATGCTTTTACAGATTGTTGCAAATCCAGATATGCAACCACCCAATGAGCTACTGGAAGTTGAACTCACCCTTGGAAAATCCACGGGCCCCGCTCCACAAAAATAATGTAGAATTGTCTCTTGCTGTTGGTCGGAGGATGTACATGTAAACATCCAAGATATCATTTTATGGGGTTAGCATCCATAGCGCGTCGGCCGGCAAAGTTGCTGTAACTTTATTGCCTATCTCGATATTTTCTACTTCCGTCGGATTGGCCAAAGCTTCAAGATGTTCATCACCAATGCGGATTTTAAGGCGTGTTTGCGTACCTAAATACACTTTATCGACGACAATTGCCTGAAGACAGTTTGGTGTATTATCCGACTTATTAAGGTGTATGTTTTCCGGTCGAATGGTTAGGTGTACATCACCTTGGTTAGCGCCGTCTGGTATGACCAATATGCCAAATGTTCCAACAAATTTTTGCTCTAGTGCATTGCCTCTTATGAAATTGCGACCTCCGAAAAATCGTGCAGTTGCTTCATCAACTGGCCGTTTGTAAAATGCTTCTGGCGTGTCGTATTGCCTCATCTCGCCATTTAAAATGAGCGCAACACGGTCTGCAAGTACCACGGCTTCTTCTTGGTCGTGGGTCACAAATATTGTGGTGATGCCCATCTCTTTTTGTAGTGATCGTATGAGATCGCGCATCTCAATCCGTAAGTGAGCGTCAAGGTTCGATAGAGGCTCATCTAACAAAAGAACATCGGGCTGAACGATAAGAGCCCTTGCAAGCGCGACACGTTGTTGTTGTCCACCTGAAAGTTCACTTGGTTTGCGGTCAGCAAGATTAGGTAATCTTACGAGTTTGAGCATCTCCGCAACGCGCCGTTTGATTTCAATCGGACCAACTTTTCGCATCTTGAGACCAAAGCCAATATTCTCTTCAACATTCATGTAGGGAAACAAGAGATAGTTTTGGAATACCATGACGACACCGCGATGCTCTGGCTTATCATTGAGAATTGAGCGTCCATTAAATTTTATATCGCCAGTGGACGGTTTCAATAATCCGGCAATCATTTTCATCGTTGTTGTTTTGCCACAACCTGAAGGTCCAAGTAATGCGATGAGTTCGCCAGTTTGAATTTCTAATGAAAGATTGTTCAAGGCGGGATCATTCGTGCCAGAATATGTTTTTGTTAGATTTTTAATAGAAACATGGGTCAAATTCGGCCAAAGCCTCCAGCTACACCGCTACGGCCGGACAAGTGTTTTGCCGTAAGAAAAAGAATGACAATACCAGGCAGAATGTAAATCATACCGATGGCACCAGCGATATCATTTCGCCCTGAGGTAGCAAAGCTAAACAGTAGTAGCGGCAGGGTAATAACACGGCCTCCGCCTATTATAAGCGTAAGAATATATTGGCTCCAGGATACAAGAAAAGCAAAGAGTCCTCCAACAATGATACCTGGCATTATCGCAGGTAATGTCACATACCAGAATGTTTTTAAAGGGGAGGCGCCAAGACTGCGGGCCTGATCTTCAAATGCTTGGTCATAATTTGCAAAGATACCGGACATAACCAGCACCATGTAAGGAAGAGTTGGTATGAGATGAACGAGAATTACACTAGTGATGGTATTATTTAATCCCAGTGAGATGAAAACCGAATGAATCCCGAGAACAACAGCGATGCCGGGAACTATTGTGGGCGCCAAGATCATGAGCTCTATGATCTCCTTGCCTTTGAATTTATACATACCAAGGGCTCGGCCTGCCGGCACTCCAATTAAGATTGAAAGCAATGTTGCAATGAAGGAAATCCAAACTGTGAGCCAAAGGCTATCCAATACACCTGCAGTGTCTGAAACTGTATATTCCCATGCATTTAAAGACCAATTACGTGGCAGTATATCAGGGAAGTACCAACCTTTTGCAAAAGACCAAATAGCCAGCGGTACCAGCGGCAATATGAGCCATGTAATAAGCACTATTCCAGACAAAACCCTGAAGCTACGTAGCGGGGAGTTTTTGCGATAATTCATAACTACCCCCTAATCCGTTTGCGTGTATAGCGTACATATATCCAGATCATAAGGGCGCTAAGTAGCGCGATAATAATTGCCATCGCCATGGCTTCAGGTCTGGCAGCAAGGTCTACAGCTGTATATTTACGATAGGCGAGAACGGGCAAAGCAGCGGGGAAGTTTGCTCCCAAAATCGCGGGAATTTCATAGGCACCGAATGTGAAGGCAAACACCATGACAGACGCCGACAAAAGACCAGGGAAAATCATTGGAAAAAGTACATGACGAAATGTCTGCCATCTATTGGCGCCCAAGGAGCGAGCAACACTTTCGTAATCCTCTCCTATCGACTGTATGTTTGCTAGCACAATCACCCCGATAAATGGAATCTCCTTCCATACATACTGCAAGATGATGCCGATCGCATAAGGATCAAAAACCAGTGCCGGGAAATCTGCAGGCCGCGCAATTAGTTTCCAATCAACTGCCAGGCGTGCAAAGCTGCCTGATTGTGAAAATAAATAGAGCATACCTATTGCACCGACAAGGTGAGGAACGGTTAGATTTAGCTGAAACAAGAAATTCACGACGGCGCGCCCGACAAAATTTCGGCGTAGTAACAATGCGGCAGCAACTGCCAAAATCGAAGAAATGACCGTCGAGGTAAAGGCAATATGAAAAGTCAGTGCAAAAGATAAATAGAACTCTCGATCTGTAAATATCGAAATATATGCACTTACATTCGGCTCTGTCAGACCAATGATTGGCATGTAGTTAAAACTTCGCAACAGGCCTGTTACCAGCCCGCCAAAAAATAGGACAACGATTACGAACATTGCGGGAAGGAGCAACAGGAATATTTTCTGGCGGTCAGACATGCTCGCACAATATCCATAAAACTGATCGAAGTAGAAATGAAATATTCAATCTATGAACTTATCATAAGACTTTATATCAGGCTGTGGCGCTAACTAAATGCGCCACAGCGGAAATTGTTTGGGCTATTTGCTACCTACATTTTCAATCCAGCCTTTTTCAATCGCTGAAATCCAGGACACTTGAAGCTCGGGAAGTGCGAACTTTGCAAGATCCTCAGCTGGAACGACATTTGGGTGTCTCTCTATAGCTGCGAACTTCTTTCGAACTTCTTCTGACGTTCTGCTTATTTCGATGGCGGGCGCTGCTCCCCACACATCCGGCATTGCTTTTTGTAGTTGCACTTCGCCGGACAACAGCACATTTTGTAACACTAAAGCAGCAGCTTTGTTAGGTGAGTTAAATGGAATTACGGTATAATTGGTGTTGCCGATTGTTCCGTCTGTTAGGCCATAACCTTGTGTGGTCGGCGGAAAGGTCCCATTTTCAATTTTGATACCCACATCTGCAGGCTCGTAATTGAAGGTTAGCGCAACTTCCGAGTTTGCGTATAATTGATCAAGCGCGGAAATTGATGCCGGATATGTTTGCCCTTCGCGCCAGAGATATGGCTTCATATCAAGAAGAATTTTCCAGGTTTTGGTTGCGACTTCATCAAATTTTTCTTGATCAAAATCACCAAACAGTTGCTCTACGCCACCTGCGGCATGGTAAAAGACATGACGCACAAAAACAGCGCCATTAAAATCTGGTGGAGCCGGGTATGAAAACTGACCTGGGTTTTCTTTAACCCATTCGATTAATTCACCAATTGAACGTGGCGGGTTTTCTATAGTGGCTGCGTTGTGAGCAAATGAAAATTGTACTTTTGACCAAGGCACCTCACATCCGTCGACAGGTACGCCAAAATCGATCGCGATCGCCGGATTATCCCAATTTACAAGCTTGTTATTCGGTAAAGTATCAGTGTACCCGCAATAGGCCAGTCCGCCCTGTTTCATGGTTCGAAAGTTTTCACCATTAACCCAGATCATATCGACAGAGCCTTTATCTACGACTCCTGCTTCTTTTTCACTAAGTACGATATTTACAGCTTCAGCTGTATCACTAATACCAACGCGATTTAACTCAATATCATATTCATTCTTTAAAATACCGCCGACATATTCTGTAACATACTGGTTTATTGTATCGGAGCCGCCCCACATAAACCAATTAACTTCACCGCCCTTTGCCATGGATGTTATTTCTTCCCAGGACTTACCAATCAGGGCTTCACCATCTGAGCTATCCGCAAACGCATCAACAGATGCAATCGACATTGTTGTTAGCAAAAATGCGGCTTTAAATAGTTTTGTCATACTTTTTCCCAGTTATTATTATGAATATCGAGTTCATGCTACGTTTTGGCAATCTACCTCATCAGGTGATAGTAGAAACATATAGCCACGTCCATGCTGGAATACATACGCTGTTTTCACATTATAGTGAGCTTGGAGCAGATAATGGCGCGCATAACGGTAATTGGCGGTAGATAAAGGCCCTGATACAGCGTTTCATTTACATCGTTTTGTAAACCGTACGTACATATTTACGGCACTACCATAATACCCTAATTAAATTTTTGATATCGGGAATTTTATTTCCTGAGTATGGTGAGCGCGCAGGGGTTCGAACCCTGGACCTACTGATTAAAAGTCAGTTGCTCTACCAACTGAGCTACGCGCTCCCAAATCACACTAAAAAGTGCTTCGGAATTTCGCCGGAACATAGGGGTGAGTTTAGGTTCGGTCAACCTCTAATTTTCAACATTTCAAAGTTTTTTTATCACGGTTAACACGCAAAACTGTGATTGGCATGTTAATAGCATCTGGAGTAGAGAACAATTCGATGAATTAAACTTGGAGACAGACATGGAAATTGCAGAAATATCTGTACTAACTGCGATATTTGCTGGTGCCTTATCTTTTCTATCTCCGTGTGTTCTTCCGCTGGTGCCACCTTATCTTTGCTATATGGCTGGCGTATCTGTAGATGATTTTCGACAAGAGGGTCAAAATAAGCAGGGCAATTTTAGAAAAACGATTGTTCTAACTTCTTTGCTCTTCACACTTGGTTTCTCGACCGTCTTTATCGCACTGGGCGCAAGCGCATCGACTGTTGGTGGCATATTACGTCAGCATTTAGATATATTGGCACAAATTGGTGGTGTTATTATCATTGTTATGGGTTTGCATTTTTTGGGTGTATTCCGACTTGGACTCCTAGCGCGTGAATATCGGTTTCAAGGTAGTGGTAAGCCTGCCACGCTTTCTGGTGCATATTTTATGGGTCTTGCCTTTGCTTTTGGGTGGACGCCTTGCATCGGACCCGTTTTAGGTTCGATTTTAGGCGTTGCTGCATCAAGTAAAACGGTTGATTCTGGTGCCATGCTGCTCGCGGCCTATTCATTAGGTTTAGCAGTTCCATTTTGGATTGCGGCAGCATTCTCTGGCAGTTTTATGAAATTTTTGACCAGATTTCGTCGGCATCTAGGCCTAATGGAGAGGATTATGGGCGTGCTTCTTGTGATTACTGGATTGTTGTTTTTAACGGGAGCATTCACAACAATTGGCTTCTTTCTACTAGAAAGTTTCCCAATTTTAGGAACAATCGGTTAGATCATTTTAATTTCTTGGGAAGAGTTGCCACTATAACTCCCCCCAACACTAAGACACTCCCAATAAAGTGATAAGTATGATATTTTTCATCAAGCATTATTACCGCTAAAAGGACGCCATAGACTGGCAGTAAGTAAAGTGCCATGCTTGAAATGGCAGGCCCGAGATGTTTAATTGTGTGCTGCGTCCCGCTAAACGCCAGCAAAGACGAGAAGAAAACAATTCCGCCAATATTTAACCAAGCCGATTGGGTAGTGGGCATGCGTGCACCAGAAAACAACTCAAATGCTGCAAATGGTGCCAACAATATAGTTCCGGCGGCGGCCATGAGGCCAAGCATAGCAAAACTGGGTACATCTTTGCCTGCATCTGTTTTTTGTAAAATCAGATAAAGCGCCCATGATACGGCGCACCCTAGAATAAGCAAGTCGCCAAAGTTTAAATTGAGTGCAAGTAGTTGTTCTAACTCTCCCTTTAAAACAATGTAACAAACACCAATAGTTGCCGCGACAATACCAATGATTTCCTGCAATTTTATTGGTCTCTTTGTCCATAAAAATTGTATTATAATGACGAACAACGGGGAAGTGGTATAAACCAATGCTGAATTGATGGCTGTCGTTGTTTGCAACGCCATATAAACTATCGCTCCGCAAATCCACATACCTAAAAAACCCAACATAAGCCAAAAAGAGAAATGATGTTTAAGGAATGGTGTAACCGTACCTTTTTCCCGAATAATGATTGGGAGCAACACAATTAGGCAGCCAGCCCACCTTAAAAAAGCGATAGTAAATGGCGCAACGTCGAATATAATCCCGCGCCCAAAAATTAAATTTGTTGAAAAAAATAACGGTGTTAATGCAAACACTGCCCATGGCCACGCATTTGCTATGGAGAGACTTTTGGACAAATTACCATAATACCTTATTGGAAAGTTGCTTTATTGAATTTAAAAAATATCCTGATAAAAACAAATTCTTTATGTGATTAGTTTATGTAGTCATCAAATTTGAAATCGATTCGAGGGAAGGCTATATGTCACGTTCATGTTTAGCAATCATTTTGGCCGCTGGAGACAGCAGTCGCATGAAGTCATCAAAATCTAAAGTCTTACACAAAATTGGTGGACTTCCTATCATCTCACATATTGTTGACACGGCGGGAATAGCTGGTGTTGACCATGTTTCGATTATTGTCGGGCGAGATGCAGACAAGGTGACTGAAATTGTGGCTAAAAATGGAGTGCCTGTTAGCGCTCATTTACAAAAAGAGCGGATGGGAACTGCACATGCGGTATTGCAGGCTCGATCACAAATCGAACAGGGTTACGATGATGTTTTGGCGTTGGTTGGCGATGCACCACTTATAAAATCAGAAGTTTTGGATGATCTTCGCAAAGAATTAGCAAACGGCGCCGATGTCGTTGTCGCAGGTTTCGAAGCAGAAGACCCATTTGGTTATGGTCGAATGATTGTCAAAAATGGGAAACTAATCGCTATTCATGAAGAAAAAGAAGCGACTGACACAGAACGAGAAATTACGTTTTGCAATGGTGGTTTGATCGGCATTAATGGCAAAATTGCTCTTGAATTACTTGATGAAATCGGCAACGACAACGCCAAGGGTGAATACTACCTAACGGATATTGTAGATGTATGTCAGCGTACTGACCGAACGGCTGTAGCCACTTCTGCTCCTGAATGCGATTTGATGGGGTGTAATACAAGATCAGAACTGGCTGAGATCGAAGCCGAATGGCAGCTTAGAAAACGTGAGGAGCTTATGATTTCTGGCGTGTCCATGATCGATCCTAGCACTGTTTATCTCTCTTACGACACCGAAATCGAGCCTGACGTATTGATCGAACCGAATGTCTGGATCGGTCCTGATGTGAAAGTTGAAACAGGAACGACAATCCACGCATTTAGCCACATTGAAGGTGCGCGCATTGGCAAAAATGCATCAATAGGCCCGTTTGCACGTCTCCGACCGGGGGCAAACCTTTCCGAACGCGTAAAAGTCGGCAATTTCTGCGAAGTCAAAAAAGCAAATGTTGGTGTGGGTTCAAAAATTAATCACCTGACATATATCGGTGATGCCATAATCGGTAGTAATAGTAATATCGGGGCAGGGACCATTACCTGCAATTACGATGGCTTCAATAAACATCTGACTGAAATTGGCAATAATAGCTTCATCGGCTCTAATTCCTCTTTGATCGCACCCGTAAAAATTGGTGATGGCGCCTATGTTGGTACTGGAACGATCACAAATAAAGAAGTACCAAATGATGCACTGGCTATCGCAAGGGTCGAACAAATCAACATTGAAGGGGCTGGGGCTCGTATTAATGAGAAAAACCGCCTCCTGAAGGAAGAAAAAAAGAAAAAACGCGGTTAATCAGCTGATTGCATTTAGCTTTGCTACGATCATGTAACGAATTGTGATTCACAAAAGAACGATAAATTGAATAAAGCACGATGCACCGTAATGAGGGATGCATCGTATAAGTTTGGACAATATTTCGTCCATATCCGGAGAGTGAAAAATGTGTGGAATTGTAGGTATCGTTGGTAAAAGCTCTGTCGCGCCTAAGTTGGTCGATGCACTGAAACGCCTTGAATATCGCGGATATGATTCCGCAGGTGTCGCAACAATTGCGAATGGGATACTCGACCGCCGCCGTGCGGAAGGCAAACTCGTGAATCTCGAATCTTGTTTGAGCAATTCCCCGCTGGATGGCAATATTGGAATTGGTCATACGCGATGGGCCACACACGGCGCACCCACAGTAGCTAATGCGCATCCTCATTTCACGAAAGGTGTTGCCGTAGTTCATAATGGCATAATTGAAAATTTTGCGACGCTTCGTGATGAACTGAGCGAACAAGGTGCGCAGTTTTCAAGCCAGACAGATACCGAAGTTGTTGCCCATCTCTTTTCATCTCTACTTGCCAAAAACATGACACCACAAGAAGCAATGCAGGCCGCGTTAAAGCGTCTTGAGGGCGCATATGCACTTGCTGTGTTGTTTGAAGATTATGACGATATGATCCTATGCGCTCGTAGTGGTCCGCCACTTGCAGTTGGGCATGGCGATGGCGAGATGTTTATCGGTTCAGATAGTATTGCACTCGCATCATTTACTGATGACATCACTTATCTTGAAGATGGCGATTGGGCCATAATTACCCATACAAGCGTTGAAGTTCATGATCTCAATGGTGATATTGTTGAACGCAAACGACAAAAGTCACAAGGCAGTGCCATGATTGCCGACAAAGGCAATTATCGCCACTTTATGTTGAAGGAAATTCATGAGCAGCCTGAAGTCATGTCACGCACAATACATCATTATTTGGATATGGCGACTGAGAGCTTTAAACCAATCGGAAGTGAAATTGATTTTGCAAATTTGGATCGCTTAGCGATTTCTGCATGCGGGACGGCTTACTATGCCGGATTAATTGGTAAATACTGGTTTGAACGTTATGCCCGATTGCCTGTTGAGATAGATGTCGCGTCAGAGTTCAGATATCGTGAATTACCTCTTACGGGAAATATGGCTGCTTTCTTTATTTCTCAATCTGGTGAAACCGCCGATACTTTAGCATGCCTTCGCTACTGCAAAGAAAATGGCGTAAAAATCGGTTCTATCGTCAATGTGCCAGAATCTACAATTGCGCGCGAATCGGATGTCATATTTCCAACATTGGCTGGTATCGAAGTTGGCGTTGCCTCGACGAAAGCGTTTACCTGCCAGCTGGCAACGCTTGCAAGTTTAGCGATTTCAGCCGGACGTGCTCGCGGCACGATATCTGATGAACAAGAAAAAGAACTCGCGCGTTCTATGGCAAGCATCGAACGTCTGTCAAATAACACGCTTGAAAGCATTGATGATGGTATCAAAGATCTCTCTCGCGAACTTGCCAAGTGTAATCATGCGCTTTATTTAGGAAGGGGAACAAATTTCCCGCTCGCAATGGAAGCAGCACTTAAACTGAAAGAGATCTCATATATCCACGCAGAAGGTTATGCCGCTGGCGAACTTAAACACGGGCCAATTGCACTCATTGATGAAGATATGCCGGTTATCACGATCGCACCTTATGATGATTTGTTTGATAAGACTGTTTCAAACATGCAGGAAGTAGCAGCTCGTGGTGGAAAAATCATATTCATTACCGATGAGCGTGGCGCAAAGGAAGTGTCGGTTGAAACAATGTCAACCATTGTTTTACCAGATGTACCAGAAGCCATTTCCCCGATGATCTATTCACTGCCAATTCAGTTGCTTGCATATCATACTGCTGTATTTATGGGAACGGATGTTGATCAGCCTAGAAATTTGGCGAAGTCAGTAACTGTAGAGTAAGAAAGCCCGATTTATTTTACTTGCGAAGCGATGTTTTTGAACAAAGAACATCATTTCGACCAAATCTGCCATTTATGTGTTGTAGAGGGCACCAAAGGTACCTATTACCAAGGTGAAGATTTACACTCACAGAGTAGATAATGGTAAAAGAAAATACAAAAAAGCCACATCGTTCATATGGTGCGCGCCTTCGTAACAATTTCCTAACAGGCCTGATTGTTTGTGCGCCCATTGTGATAACAGCTTATTTAACTTGGAATTTTGTTGTCTGGGTGGATGGATGGGCAAAACCCTATATTCCTAAAGTATATAATCCTGAGACATATCTGCCATTTGGCATTCCCGGATTAGGTCTGATCTTTGCTTTGCTAGTGATAACAATTGTTGGTTTTTTCACGCGCAATTTAATTGGTCGTTCCGTTTTGAACTTCGGTGAATCTATACTTGCTCGAATGCCGCTTATTCGTTCTATTTATAAGGGTTTAAAACAGATATTTGAAACAGTCCTCGCAGAGGGACAAAGCTCGTTCTCTAAAGCTGGTATTATTGAATACCCACGTAAAGGGCTTTGGGCAATTGTGTTTATTGCAACAGATACGCACGGTGAAGTGGGGAATATTTTGAAGGAAGAAGACACAGTTTCAGTTTTTTTGCCAACCACACCAAATCCGACATCTGGTTTTTTGCTATTTGTTCCGCGCAAGGATTTGCGTTTATTGGATATGAATGTGGAGGAAGCTGCAAAACTTGTGATCTCAGCGGGGCTCGTTTCGCCGGATCATGAAGAAAACCTCGCAGATAAAATTATTGAAGAGTAGGGCAAATGGCGGGCATAGCCCGCCAACATTATTTACATTACGTGAATTTCAGCGACTTCAACGGTGCCCGAAGAATCTATCACCATCGGACACCCTTTGGCCATGTCTGTAGCCGCATCAAATGTATCAGCTTGAATAATGCTGTAGCCTGAGATCGGGTTTGCACCACCATCATCAGTTACAGAAGATATTGATACGGTTTTTGACTGACCAACGGGTGCGCCGCCATCGACAATTGCAGAGCCGAGTTGTTCAAACCAAGTTGTCCACGCAGCCATTACTTTAGCGCCTTCCTCTTCTGATTCTGGCGTTTTTCCACCGTGATAGGCAAATACATATTTTGGCATTTTCAATTCTCCTTTTGTGTTTTAACCAAGCGCATTTTCGAGACGGTTTATGCTGGATGTCCAACCGCCCATGTGATTTTTGGCGCTTTCATCATCAGCTAGATTTGTATGAATAACTTTGAATGTTGATCCGCCATTCGGGGAGGGCGTAACTTCAAAACGCACCTGACTTTCATGACCTCTTGCGTCATTGTCATCATGCCATGCCCATGTGAATTCAATATATTCAGGCGGAACAACCGATTTAACATCGCCGCTAACTTTAAAAATTTCGCCCTTGGATCCCTTCATTTCAGAAAACCATGGACCAATCTCTCCTAAACTTAAATCATGGGAGGGAACCGTAATACCTTCAGGACCCCACCATTTTAAAAGGTTTTCAACCTGAGTTAGGAACGCAAAGACTACATCAGGCGTTTGTTTGAATTCTCTTTCAATAACAACATCACTCATTTTAGATCTTTCTCCGGATTGAAACTATTCAGCGCATCCTCAAGACGATCAACACTTGCTTGCCAAAACTCCTGATGGTCAATTACCCAACGGTGAATAGCCTGAACTGCGGCTGGACGAACTGAATAAATTCGCCTCTGTTTATCAATTCGCTGCTGAATGACACCCGCCTCGCGTAATACTTTTAGGTGTCGCGAAAATGCTGGCGGCGATATCGTGGTATTTTTCTGAAGATCATTGACGCTTAATTCGCCCTCATTAAGCAATTGTTCGACAACAGCAAAGCGAGTTTTGTCGCCTAAGGCAGAAAAAGTATTGGATAGATTTTGCATTTATTTTCCTTACTTCGTTATTTAAGTAATTAACAAAAATATGAATTAAGTCAAGTTCAAGCAAATTTTTTTAAAACTGAGAGCTATTCTTATCCAGCACGAATGAACCGAATGGCCTCATCCCGACGCATCAGATAAAGAAGCATTTTGATGGCTTTACCACGTTCTGAGGTCAGTGAAGCATCGGTCTCGATGATGTATCGCGCATCATTCCGAGCAATTTCAAGCAAATCAGAGTGCGCATCCAATTGTGCAATGCGAAAGCCAGGCGTACCGGATTGCCGGGTTCCTAAAAGTTCGCCTTCACCACGCAATCGCAAATCTTCTTCTGCTATGCGAAACCCATCCTCAGTCTCACGCAATATGTTCAGCCGAGCTTGTGCAGTTTCAGATAGCGGTGATTTAAATAATAATACACAGCTTGATGCCTCATCTCCGCGTCCCACACGTCCGCGTAGTTGGTGCAGTTGTGCAAGACCAAAACGTTCGGCATGTTCGATCACAATGATTGTAGCATCTGGCACATCAACACCGACTTCTATGACAGTTGTTGCGACCAAAATACGTGTATCACCGCGTTTAAACGCTTCCATGGCGTCGTCTTTTTCATCGCCTTTCATCCGACCATGAACAAGACCGACAGGCACATCGGGCAAGGCACGTTGCAGCTCCTCTGCTCGCGCTTCTGCAGAGGTTAAATCGATTAGTTCAGAATCTTCAACCAGCGGGCAGATCCAATAGGCTTTTTTACCATCGGCGGTAGCAACACGTAAGCGATCCACCATTTGGGGCAGTCGATCGCGATCAATAGATACTGTTGAAATCGGTTTTCGTCCGGCAGGCTTTTCGGTCAATTTCGAGACATCCATGTCACCAAAAGCAGATAGAACCAGCGTACGAGGAATTGGAGTTGCCGTCATAACCAGCATGTGAGGCGCTACACCCTTAGCAGTTAAGCGAAGTCGTTGATGAACACCAAAACGATGCTGCTCATCAACTACGGCCACGAGTAACTTTTTATAGATTACAGCATCCTGGAACAGAGCATGCGTTCCGACAATAATCTGCGCACGCCCATCTTCAATACGTTCAAGCACTTCGCGGCGTTCTGCTGCTTTGCTTTTCCCAACTAATATGTCGATTGAGATGCCTGCTGCCGCTGCCATCTTGGAAAGAGATGCATGATGTTGTCGGGCCAGAATTTCGGTTGGTGCCATAAGTACAGCTTGTCCACCCGCCTCGACAGCGTCTGCCATAGCAGCGAGTGCAACTATTGTCTTACCAGCTCCCACATCGCCTTGTAAGAGCCGCAACATGCGCTCATCCTTATTCATATCTAATAAAATATCTTGGATGGCGTCATTTTGGCTATTGGTAAGACTAAACGGAAGGGCATCTACAATCTTGCGTCTTAAATTGCCTTTGACATGCAACGGATCACCGGGAAGTTTTCTAATAGATTGCCGGACAAGAGCCAAAGATAACTGACCAGCCAGGAATTCATCATATGCTAAACGTCGCCGCGCCGGTGCTTGCGGTTCCATGTCTGCCATATCCCGAGGATGATGGATTTGATCGAGCGCATCTTTGTAACTGGGGAATGAGTGTTTTTTTGCAAGTTCTTTATCAATCCAGTCCGGGAGATCAGGCAAAGTGCTGACCGCTTCGTTAATGCCCTTCTTGAGAATCTTTAAAGATAAGCCTGCCGTTAGCGGATAGACAGTCTCATATCGAGGCATATCTTTGGCTTTATCTTCAGCCATCATAAAATCAGGATGAACCATAGAAGCTTGCCCGTTAAACCAACTAGCTTTACCTGATACGATAACCTTTTCACCTTCGGGTAGGCTTTTCTCCAGCCATGATTGATGCGCTTTGAAAAAGACAAAAGATATCTCACCAGTCTCATCATGCGCAAAAACGCGGTAGGGAATGTTTCCGCGCCCACGCGGAGGGGCTTGATGGCTATCCACAGTTATACGGACAGTTGAAACGGCACCATCGACCATATGTGAAACCCCGGGACCAATTTGTCGGTCTATCAGGCTACTTGGTACATGATAGATCAGATCAACAATTTTAGTCTCATCACGGCTTTCACGTCCCGTTACACGCGCAATAAGATCAGCCACTTTTGGACCAATGCCATTGATTGAGGTTACGCTTTTGAAGAACATATCTATTTCATTTGGACGCATAGGTTTTTGTATCATTCAAAATTAATCGGGCAAAGTGCTATTTGACGTCCTGACAAGACAAATTTTGTCACGTATATAGGCCGTTATGACCGGAACAACTCAAAGCAGTAGTAAACTTGATCGCAGGCGTGCGCGCATTAAATTTAGGGCGTGGCATCGCGGAACAAAAGAAATGGACCTTGTATTCGGCCATTTTGTCGATAATTTCCTTCATGATTTGGATGATTCTGATTTAGATGAACTCGAGTTTATTATGTCCCATGAGGATACCGATTTATCGAAATGGATCATGCGCGAAGTACCGACGCCAGATGAGTTGAATACACCATTGTTTCGGCGCGTCATTGACTATAAACCCAACTACTAACATCATTTCCCCGCTTTGGAGCTGTTAACATGAGTGCAATAGCCGGATTTTCCACGGCTGATATCACAAGCCGATTGGGTCCTGTGATTATCTCCAATGTACCTGCAGGCGCCGAAGCTCTTGTGCTTGCAGAATTGGCACGTGATGGAAAGTCTGTCGCCCATATCATGGCCGATGGTCAACGTATGGCAGATTTTGCGCAAACTCTCTCATTTTATGCTCCAAATGTCGAGGTACTTACATTTCCCGGTTGGGATTGTTTACCCTATGACCGGGTATCGCCCGGGTCTGATATCGTTGCAAAACGACTATCCACACTTGGCCGATTGATTGCTCATAGTGAGAAGTCTAAGCCGGTAATTTTACTCACCACTGTTAATGCAATAATGCAGCGGCTCACACCATCCTCCCAGCTTAAAAGCCTCGCATTTTCAGCTAAAGCTGGCGCACATTTGCATATGGATGACCTACCTCCGCGGCTTGAGGGGCTTGGTTTTGATCGTACAGATACTGTACGCGAAGTGGGTGAATATGCCATTCGCGGTGGGATTGTGGATCTATTTATTCCCGGTTCTGATGTACCAATCCGACTTGATTTTTTTGGCGATACGCTCGAAAGCATCCGATCATTTGATCCTGAAACGCAGCGTACAAAAAAACAGCTAAAGCAGTTTTCACTCAATGCTATGAGTGAAATTGCGCTCGATTCGCCAAATATTGCACGCTTTAGAACTAATTATCTAACAGCATTTGGCGCTGCAACACGTGACGATGCGCTTTATCAAGCGATCAGCGTCGGTAGACGGTTTTCTGGTATGGAACATTGGCTTCCAATGTTTTATGCGGAGGTGGAAACGCTTTTCGATTATTTATCGGGTTTTACAGTCACCGCCGACCATGTAGCGCTTGAAGCGGCAAAGGAGCGTCGTGATCAAATCGATGATCACTATGATGCGCGTTTAAATACACTTGAGGGATCAAAGTCAGCATTAGGACAATCAGCACCGTACAAGCCAATCCTGCCGGATGACCTTTATCTTACACATGAAGAATTCACAAAAAACCTCGAACTGGTAAGATATATTCGCTTCACGCCGTTTGAAGAACCCGAAACGGATCATCGGCAAATATTACCGCTTTCCCTCAAGCCAGGTCCCAGATGGGCAAGTAATGTGGAGAAAAAGCAGGATGAATCTCGAACGAATGTATTTGATCAGGTCGTCAAACATATTTCCAACAAGCGTGCGTCTGGACAAAAAGTTCTCGTAACAGGCTGGAGCGACGGTTCCCTTGATCGCATGCTTCAGGTTCTAAACGAACATGGCCTTGAAAACATCAAACCCATCGGTTCGTTTGATGCTTTGGCGGCAGTTAAAAAGGGGCAGGCGGCATCAGCTATTCTTTCACTTGAAAGTGGTTTTGAAAATGAAGATTTTGCGATCATTGGTGAGCAAGATATTCTTGGTGATAGGCTTGTCCGTCGCTCAAAACGCAAGCGTAAGGGCGCTGACTTTATTTCTGAAGTCGCGGGACTAGAAGAAGGTACTTATGTTGTTCATGCTGAGCATGGTATTGCCAAATTCGTCGGACTACAGACTATTGAAGCTGGTGGGGCGCCACATGCATGTTTGGAGTTACGGTATCTAGGTGACGACAAGCTTTTTCTGCCTGTTGAAAATATAGAATTATTATCAAGATATGGTTCAGATGACACCACCGTAACTCTTGATAAGCTTGGCGGTGTTGCTTGGCAATCTCGTAAAGCAAAGCTTAAAAAGCGTTTGATGGATATGGCAGATCAATTGATTGCCATTGCTGCAGCGCGACATACCCGTCATGCGCCATCATTGACCGCTCCAGAAGGGCTATACGACGAGTTTGTAGCCTCTTTTCCTTATGACGAGACGGAAGATCAACTGAATGCCATCGATTCTGTAAAAGATGATTTGGTGGCGGGCTTGCCAATGGATCGCCTTGTTTGTGGTGATGTTGGCTTTGGTAAAACCGAAGTTGCCATTCGCGCAGCCTTTATCGCTGCGATGAATGGTGTTCAGGTGGCGGTTGTCGTGCCAACCACATTGCTTGCGCGTCAACATTTTAAAAGTTTCTCAGAACGTATGCGCGGACTTCCACTTCGTGTTGGTCACGCGTCGCGATTGGTTGGCGCCAAAAAACTTACGTCCACCAAAAAAGAACTGGAATCTGGTAAAACAGACATTGTGATTGGCACACATGCCTTGCTTGGCGACTCCATAAAATTTGCTAATTTGGGTCTACTTATCATCGATGAGGAGCAGCGCTTTGGGGTTAAGCATAAAGAACGGTTAAAAGAGATGAAATCAGACGTTCATGTCCTCACTCTTTCTGCAACTCCGATTCCACGCACAATGCAGCTTGCAATGACGGGTGTGAGGGAGTTGTCGCTCATAACGACACCTCCCGTTGATCGTTTGGCAGTCCGCACATTTATATCGCCGTTTGACACGATGATTATCCGTGAGACATTGCTTCGTGAGCATTATCGCGGCGGACAAAGTTTTTATGTCGCTCCGCGTATAAAAGATATCGAAGAAGTCCATGCATTTTTAGAGGCTGAAATTCCCGAACTAAAGGTCGCTGTTGCGCACGGGCAAATGCCACCTGGTGAATTGGATGATATTATGACGGCCTTTTATGAAGGTCAGTATGATGTTCTCCTCTCGACGACCATCGTTGAATCTGGTCTTGATGTGCCAGCGGCCAACACATTGATTGTCCATAGAGCAGATATGTTTGGTTTAGCGCAACTCTATCAACTTCGTGGACGTGTTGGGCGCTCCAAGGTTCGCGCGTTTGCACTCTTTACGCTTCCGCTCAACAAAACGCTTACATCAACTGCTGAACGCCGCCTAAAAGTTCTTCAGTCACTTGATACGCTCGGAGCCGGGTTCCAACTTGCCAGTCATGATTTGGATATTCGTGGCGCTGGCAATCTATTGGGTGATGCGCAATCTGGACACATCAAAGAAGTTGGTTTTGAACTTTATCAACATATGCTGGAAGAAGCGATTGCCGAACTTAAAGGTGATGAACTTGCCAGTGATGGTGGATGGTCACCACAAATTACGGTTGGCGCTCCGGTAATGATACCGGAGAATTATGTACCAGATATCAATCTGCGCCTTAGCCTTTATCGCCGTCTGGGTGATATTGAAGAATTATCTGAAATAGACGAATTTGGCGCAGAATTGGTTGATCGATTTGGCAAATTACCAGTCGAAGTCAAACATCTATTGAAAGTTGTTTATATTAAAACCCTTTGCCGGACTGCCAATGTTGAGAAGCTGGATGCCGGTCCAAAAGGTATTGTTGTAAACTTTAGAAACGGTGAATTTCCTAACCCCCCAGGGCTCGTTGCACACCTGTCTGACCCAAGCAGCCAAGCTAAGATTAGAGCAGATCAGAGTATCTTCTTTGCTCGCAAATTGACCGATGCCGACAAGCGACTTGCGGGATCTGCTGTGGTGATGACAAAACTAGCGAAAATAGCTGAAAGTGATGCTAACTAATCACTTTCACTTAACTTTATAACTTCTTGAATTGTATCCCTTATTACGCTTTTGCTTTGCGCGCCTTCAAGAGCATATTTTTTATTTAAGATAAACACAGGTACGCCATTAACACCGGATGATTTGATGGTTTCAATTTGATTTTGTATGACTTCTTTGCTTTCGTCCGATGCAAGCATGTAGCGCGTTTTCTCCCCAGGCATACCTGCATGTTCAGCGGCTTCTACAAGCACATCATCATCGCCGATATGCTTGCCCTGCTCGAAATAAAATTGCATGAGAATATTAACAAGCTTATTCTGCACATCTGAGCCATGATCACGCCCAGCCCAGAAAATCAATCTATGCGCATCAAGTGTATTGGGTGATACTGTAATATCATTCAGACGAAATGGTATTTCTTCGGCCTTTCCCGCCTCATTAATCGGCGCATAGATTTGCTCATGTGCATCTAATGATCCGAATTTGTCGATGAAATATTGCTGCCGGTTTTTGCCTTCCTTAGGCAAAGTTGCATCAAGTTGATAGGGTAACCAATGCACTGTTGTTTCAATATCATCACCTAATTCACTCAAGGCATCATTCAAGCGTTTGCGCCCGATATGACACCAAGGACACATAACGTCAGATACAATATCAATCGTGACATGTTGCTTTTGATTGTCGTCGGTCATGGATGATCCTTTAAATTTTATTCTGCGCGTCCATCCCACCAAACAGGTAACTGATAGCCATAAATCGGCTGCTTACCTTCAGGAAATTTGATGTAATCTCGATGAGCAACCCATGTCTCACCCAGATGGTAAGCTGGAATAATATAATGTCCTGAAAGCAGGGTACGATCATAAGCGCGCACTGCAGCTTGGAAATCTTCTGTTGTCCGCGCATTCACAAGCGCATCGATCATTGCGTCAACAGCGGGGCTTGCAACACCAGCGAAATTAAATGTGCCTTCTGGCTCGACCGCACGGGAACTCCAACGCCAAACTTGCTCTCCACCGGGCGAAAATGAGGATGTAAAGGCTTTTATAATCATATCAAAATCATATGTTTGCGAACGTTTTTGATATTGCGCATCATCCACTGTTCTTACCGACATCTCGATGCCAAGAGCCTTAAGCGAACGCTGGTAGGCCAGAGCTAGCTTTTCCTGATCCTCGTTTTGAGGCATCACTTCGAATGTAAGCTGTTTGCCATCGGTGCCAATAAGCTTGCCACCATCAATTTTATAACCCGCTTCCTGAAATAGGCCCAAAGCTTGGCGCAGCAATTTACGATCACGACCAGATGCATCCGTGACAGGTAATTGATATGTGCCATCCATAATGTCTTGAGAGACGGCATCAGGGAAGGGCGCTAACAGTGCCTTCTCAATGTCGTTTGCTGGGTTTTGGTAGCTGGATAAGTCTGACCCTTGCCAGAAACTTTGCGTCCGTGTGTAAACTCCGCCATAAAGATTTTTGTTGATCCATTCAAAATCGAACATCAAAGAGAGTGCTTTGCGCACTTTAATATCTTTAAAAATGTCGCGACGAGTATTGAAGACAAATCCATACATGCCTGATGGTCGCTGCTTCTTAAAAGTTTGCTTTATAATTTCACCATCGTTAACTGCGGAAAAGTTATAAGCCGTTTGCCAATGAGTTGGATTACCTTCTGGGTAAACGTCAAATAGGCCTTTTTTAAATGCTTCAAACTGCGCTGTTTGCGATAAGAAATATTCGACGCGAATTTCATCATAATTATCGAACCCAACTTTGGATGGAATGTCTTTTGCCCAATAATTGGGGTCACGCTCATAAGTAATTCGTTCGCCTGGGCGAATTTCTTTAACCTTATAGGGGCCAGAGCCAACAGGAATGTCCATTGTAATACTATCAAAATTGGCTGCGTCGGTATCATGCTTGGGGATAATCGGCATGAGCCCCAATATTAGCGGAAATTCACGGTTTGATTTTTCATTGAAGATAAATTTTACGCTGAGATCGGAAACCTTCTCCATACGCTCAACGCGCGCCAAACGACGACTATAGGGTGGACGCCCTTTTTCCGTCATCGTTTCGAAAGTGAATATGACATCATCTGCTGTAACAGGTTTTCCATCATGCCAGCGCGCTTTGGGATTTAAATTAAATTGAAGAAAAGTTCGCTCGTCGTCCCATTCGACGGTTTCTGCAAGAAGGCCGTACATTGTAAATGCTTCATCGCGAGAGCGTTGCATCAAAGTATCATAATAAAGGTGTCCAAATTCTGGGTCGATTATCCCGCGTGCGGCTGTGCGCATGCTTTTCAGTATAAAAGGATTCAAACTATCAAATGTACCGACAACGCCATATGAGATCTTTCCCCCTTTGGGAGCATCAGGATTTGCATAGGGAAAATGTTTATAATCAGCGGGTAGGGCAGGTTCTCCATGCATCGAGATGCCGTGCAAGGGTTCTGCCAATGTTGTGTTGGCTGTAAGCGCAAGCGCAAAGATGCACGTCGAAAACAATGATTTGATCATACCAAACTCCCAGATACTCAATGATTCTTATAAACTAACATGCCATCGAGACCTAACAGGTGTCAAAATGGCAAAAAAAACTACTTTACCCTCTGGATATTGATGGCGTCTCGCGTTAGATGAAGCTGAGAGTCATTTTACTGCCTTAATTCATGGGCAGAAGACTGGGCAGCATTGGAATATGTAACAACATAATTCTAATACGGAACAGAATTTAAGATCTACAAGGCGTTTCAAGCAATGTTCAAATTGTTCAATAAATCAATAAAAACCGCAACTATTTTTGTAGGTGTGATTACTGCAGGTGTCACAGGCACCTATGCTCAGCAATCACAAGCACCAATTGATGGTTGGTATAAAGAGTGCAGCAAACAAGCTGACAATGATATCTGCGTCGTACAGAACATTGTTACTGCACAATCTGGTCAATTAATTACCGCTGTTGGACTTGTGGATGTTTCCGGCAAGGTCAATCAAAAACTTCTCCAGGTCACTGTTCCAATTGCTCGTTTTATTCCCCCTGGAATTTCATTGCAGGTTGATGGCGGAAAACAAACTAAAATACCCTATGCAGTCTGCCTTCCAGATAAATGTATAGCGCAAATTCCTATGACAGATGCTGTTGTTGCGAATTTTAAGAAGGGTAGTGAGGCAGTCTTTACATCGGTAAATGCACAACGTGCTGCAAATCCTATCCGAATTTCACTTGCTGGGTTTACTCAGGCATTTGATGGCGAAGCTCTCGGCCTTGCTGAACGCGATGAAAAGGCAAAAGCGCGTGAAGATGAGATTCGCAAAAAACTTGAAGAATCTCGTGCGAAACTTCAAGCAGCTCAAGATGCAGCCAAAAAGACCGAATAAAACATTCAATATCAAACAATCAACCCGGGCATTTGCTCGGGTTTTTTATTAGTGTGTTTGATTTCCAATAGGCTCGTACTGACCTTTTTGAGATTCTTTAAAGAATTTTCCAATATCTGGATGCCGAAGCGGAACATCGCTATCATCAGCTAATAGGTTTTGCTCTGAAACATAAGCAACATATTCGATTTCGCTATTTTCGGCGAATAAATGATAAAATGGTTGTTCGCGGTGCGGGCGAATATCCTCGGGAATAGCAGCAAGCCATTCCTCGGTATTGTTAAAAACCGGATCAACATCAAATATCACGCCGCGGAAATCAAACAGCCTGTGTCGAACAATTTGCCCGAGATTAAACTTCGCGTGAGATTTTTCCATCGACAATCCTTCATTACGCCGTTACTCATCTATTACTTTAAACAATTTGATGAAACTAAACATTGCTATGTTTCTTCGATTATATTTGAGAATTAGACCAGTTAATGTCTGAAATTATATCACTCGTCTTACCATTTTTTGGTCTTATTATTTTAGGATTTGTTGTCGCAAAATTCACGGAGCAACCTGATGGTGCTATGGGTTGGCTTAACATTTTCATTATTTATGTATCTCTACCTGCACTGTTCTATAAATTGCTTTCTAACACACCGGTTGAACAATTCAAGCGTGTAGATTTTTTGACAACCACAACCCTAGTTACGTTTTTTATTTTCTACCTGATCTTTCTTGTAGGCTGGGTCATAAGACGTAACAATATTGGCGATTCAACCATTCAAGGTTTGGCGGCGGCATATGGCAATATTGGATATATGGGCCCTGGAATGGCGCTTCTCGCGTTTGGAGAAGTGGCGGCGATACCCGTCGCCTTGATATTCTGTATTGAGAACATTTTGCACTTTACAGTCGCACCACTTCTCATGGCATTTCGTGGCGGTGACGATCAGGCAAATTACGGAGACCTAGCAAAGAAAGTTATCAAGAACATTATCCTTCATCCATTTATAATCGCGTCATTTATCGGCGTTATCGCAGCGATATATAAAATAGATCTGCCAGATGCGGCCGATAATATTATAGACCTTCTGGCGCAAGCTGCGGCACCGTGTGCTCTTTTTGCAATGGGTGTTACGCTCGCATTGCGCGCCATAAAGCGAATACCAATTGAGATATTCTATATTACGCCAATCAAGCTCGCTATCTATCCAGCTCTTACTTATGTTGCGCTAAGTTTTGTCGGGGATTTTGACCCTATATGGGTTCAAGTCGCTGTATTGCTGGCATCATTGCCAACAGCAACCAATGTTTTTGTAATCGGCCAGCAATATGACCAATGGACAGAGCGCGCCTCAGCGTGTGTTCTAATAACCACTATTTGTTCAATTTTAACGGTTTCGACCTGGCTTTGGCTATTCAAGTCACAAACTATCCCGTTTGATTTATTTCCGTGATGCCAATCTGAACAACACTTTCTAACTTGCAATCTTATCTGTATGTTTTTTTACCTGAGCGCCCTGTCTCATGACTAGTTGTTTAAGAAACGACACATTGCTTGCAGCCGAAATTACACCACTTCGGACGAGTTGAACGGGTAAAAATGAGGTTAAAAGCGTGCGGTTGAACATATCGATGCCAAATGTCCGTGTAATTACATCCAGTTGTCGCGCACGATGATAGGCTTCGCCAACGCCTGCACTATGTTCCGTATCATTAACTGAAATACATTCGATTGCTGTTATTACATCCCGTAAACCCAAATTCAAACCTTGCGCGCCGATCGGCGGAAATGCATGACCAGCTTCTCCAACAAGCATTACACGGCCTCGGCCAAATTTGTTTGCCAGCAGGCTAGAAAGCGGATAACATTGTGGTGTTGTATCTATCTCGACGGCACCAAGAGTGGAGTGTAAGTTTTGCTCAACCATTTGGTTAAGCTCGTCTAAAGGCCGACCGAGAATTTCAGCCTCTTCTTCAGGTTTGATTGCCCAGACTAGGCTAGAACGCTTGCCAGGCAATGGAACCTGTGTGAACGGACCTTTTTCGGTGTGAAACTCAGTCGAAATATTTTGGTGAGACAGGCTGTGTTTAAATGAAAGCACAATGGCTTTTTGATGATATTGCCAAGCTCTATGCTTAATACCAACTTTTTCACGGATAAGAGAACGTCGGCCATCAGCGGCGATGACATGCCCGGCTTTTAGCACGTCACCATTTGTCAGACTAACTGTAGCAATATCATCTTTATCAACGTAATCAGTAGCAAACTCATCAAAACGAGTGATTTTGAGCTCGTCCAGTTTAGCAAATAACGCATCCAATAATACTTGATTTGGGATATTAAAACCAAATTGATCCAGTTCAATTTCATTGGCGTGGAATGAAGCGGGCGGCGAGCGAATAATGCGTTTTGTACCATCCAAAATGCGCATGGTTTGAAGCGCCTCTGTCTTTGTCTCTATCTGCTGCCAGATGCCTATTTTGTCCAGAAAATCAATCGACGGCATAAAAAGAGCTGTTGTGCGCTCATCATCAGTATCCGATTTCTTAGCGATCACAGCAGTTTTAAAACCAGCAAGATGCGCTGCAATTGCTGCGCTCAAACCAGCTAACCCGCCGCCAACAACAAGAACTTCAAATTGCAGATCTCTTTCCATTTTTTCGCTCCGCTTTTTATCGCCCCTATTAATGCATATATAGTCCCAAATATCGATGGGGTGAATTGGCGCACACTAACTATGTTAAAGTCACTGACATCCCCGAAATCATCATTCGATTAACAAAAGATGCATAACAGACATTTATGAGCGTTGCAGAATATGGAACGTTGGGTTCGAAACAGGCATTCGCAAAAATCGATCTTGGACCAGCGCTCAGTCAAGTCAATGACGGTATCGGGCTTACAATTACCCTTGCCATAAAGTGATAAGGATCTGTTTTAAATTGAATATCGGATACTTCAAACAGCACAACTAACATCGCTCATAATGAGTATTTGCTAAAATAAAATAGACGTGAAACTTGAGTACAAACTATCTTGGGGTTTGAGCAAATTTCAAAAGCATAGTCGTAGTATGAGAATAATGGCGGAGAGGGTGGGATTCGAACCCACGGAACGCTTACACGCTCGCTGGTTTTCAAGACCAGTGCTTTCGACCACTCAGCCACCTCTCCGGTGAGCGTCTTTTGTAACAAACTGAGACTGAATGCAAGACGTGTTTTTCAGTTTCTTGAAAAATATTGCAGTTTTTAATAATAAAACGTAATTCAAAGTGACTTGCTGGTGAATTATATTTATGCAGATATCATTCACACAGTAGATATTGCTGTTTTAAGGCTTTATCAACTATGAAACAACAAATGTGCGACATGTTGAGCAGATTCGGCATGATTAAAGGATTAGATCGTATTTTTGCCATATAGTGGCCTTTAATGACCACAATTCGACATAGATGAAATTAAGAGTTAAATATATTGGACCTTCGTTTTAAAATAACAAACCTTCGCGCTGGCAAGCCTTCACTGGGGTTCCTGACAAAAATCTGCTGCGGTTTTGTTTTAGCTGCTGCGCTCGCTGGCTGTAGTTCTACTGGTGATGCGCTAAAAGTTGGGACAAACACCGCAAGTATAAACAATAAAACCAAGTTTTCATCAAAATCTTATGGTGTGGCTGCCAGTCCACGTCTGACAGTTTCTAAAAATGTTAAAAAAGGCGGTGGTCGTGCTGTCGTTGGCAAACCATACAAAGTTCGCGGTAAATGGTATCACCCAAAAGAAGAGCCTGGCTATGATCGCACTGGATTAGCATCGTGGTACGGTCCCAATTTTCATGGTCGATTAACAGCCAATGGTGAGATTTATGATCAATACCATTTATCAGCTGCACACCCCACATTTCCGTTGCCAAGTTATGCTCGTGTAACAAATCAGGAAACTGGTAAATCTGTTGTTGTCCGCGTCAATGATCGTGGTCCTTTTGCGCACAAACGTATCATCGACCTTTCCAGCAAAGCCGCCGACATGCTTGGCACGAAGCAAAAAGGCGTTGCCGATGTTCGCGTTCAGTATATAGGAAGAGCACCTTTACATGGTCAGGATATGCAATATTTGGTTGCATCATACTCAGAAAATGGAAGTCCAGGCATCTTTGCTCAAGGCACCCAATTGGCTGTAAATGCAGTAAAAGCTCCGTTTGAAGTATTTAAAACAGCCAAAGCTGCCAAGCCTGCAAAACCTCCACATCGTGACCTTTTGACCTTGGTGGGTGGCAAAAATGTTTATGTACCCTCTGCTGAAGTAACAGGAACTATTCCCAAACCAGCCAAAACAAATACTATAACTAAAGAGACAGTTTCAAAGACTGTTAAAGCAGCGAAACCAACAGTTCTGGCATCTGCGTTAGAGGCCGAACCGCAAACGGCTGTCGTGAAGCCAAAGCTGACTGTGGATTTGTTAAAAAAATATCACTTGAGAAAAACGATACAATAACTTCAATCATTAGCTAATATGGTTTATCATCAAAACAATTGTATATTGTTTTGTTTCACCTTTAGGCAACGTGATTGATGCGCACTCACCTCAAATTGAGTTTTTTTGTTCTTGCACTACTTGCAATTCCAGTTGTGTTTTGCCCGCAATTATCTGCGCAGGAATTTCAAACCAAGGCTAAACAAGCATATTTAATTGATGCAAGGACAGGCACAGTTCTCTTCGCCAAAAACGAAGATGAACAAATACCTCCGGCCTCATTGGCAAAAATTATGACTATGGAGATGGTATTTAATGCATTACAAAAAGGTGAGTTAAGCTTAGAAGATACATTTAAAGTATCTGAAAATGCATGGCGAACAGGCGGAGCACCTTCACGCACATCGACAATGTTTGCAGCGCTTAAATCTGAAATTCGAGTTGAAGACCTTATTCGTGGAGCGATTGTTCATTCTGGTAACGATTCTTGTATTATCCTAGCGGAAGGCATGGCGGGAGATGAGGCAACATTTGCTAGCCATATGACGGCACGCGCTGGTGAAATCGGGATGAAATCATCCGTATTTGCCAATTCGACTGGCCTGCCGGATGAAAAAGCACGGGTGACAATGCGCGATCTTGTAACCCTATCAAAGCATATCTTTGACACATATCCTGAATATTACAAATATTACTCAGAAACTGAATTTACTTGGAACAAGATTAGACAGCTCAATCGTGCGCCATTGTTAACTGCTGGCATTGGTGTAGATGGTCTTAAAACCGGTTTTACCGAGGAATCTGGCTACGCGATTGCATCATCTATTGAGCAAAATGGCCAGCGATTGTTTTTGGCTATGAGTGGTTTAGCAACCAAGAAACAGCGGCAAGAAGAGACAAGACGCATTTTGCTTTGGGCATTAGAAAACTTCAAATCCAAACTACTTTTTAAGAAAGGTGAAAATCTCGGAACTGCCAGTGTTTATGGCGGAGCAGGAGAAATTGACCTAATCGCAGGACAGGACGTCGATATTCTGCTTCCGGCTAATAACACTGAACGGTTGAAAGCCCGTGTTGCTTATAAATGGCCACTTGCAGCGCCTGTGAAAGCCGGTGATGAAGTGGGTGAGGTTCGTATATGGGTTGGCGAGACATTATCACGTACCGCGCCAGTTTTCGCTAAGAGTGACATGGAGAAAGGCGAGTTTCATGACCGTGCATGGGACGCCTTTAAAGAGCTTTTACTATTTTGGTTGTGATAAACCTCTGACAATCCATCAAATTTGCGGTTTCAGGTTCTATTGCCTAATGCTTTGTTATAAATTAGACGGATAGACAATGAGTCTAGCGCGCAATTGATTGTAGGCAGTAACGTGAATTTAAAAAGAGGTCGCTTCATAACCTTCGAAGGAGGGGAAGGGGCAGGGAAATCCACTCAGATCAAACTTCTGGCTGAAAAGCTGAAGAAAATCGGTCATGACGTTGTTGTAACACGCGAGCCAGGTGGCTCGGTTGGTGCGGAAGCTGCAAGACATGTGTTGCTATCTGGCGCAGCGGAAGAATTTGGCGTGCGCATGGAGGCTTTTCTGTTTGCGGCGGCGCGAAGCGACCATGTGGAGGAAGTTATTCGGCCAGCTGTAAAAGCCGGCAGGGTTGTTTTATGTGATCGTTTTGCGGATTCAACGCGAATATACCAAGGTGTTACGGGAAATATTGAGGCAAATCTTTTGGAAAGTCTGGAACGTGTTGCTGTTAACAATATGTATCCGGACATGACATTGATTATTGATGTTCCTGCTGAAGTCGGAATGCGACGAGCTAAAGAACGAAGCGGAACAGGCGGTACACTTGATCGCTTTGAACGCGAAGAAATGGCAACACACGAGATGCGGCGCGAAGGTTTCTTAGATCTTGCAAAAGAAGACCCTGTCCGATGTCGCATAATTGATGGCGATCGGGATGTTAACGCCATATTTCAAGACGTTTTTGAAACTGTGGAGCTCGCTTTGCCTGCCATCTTGCCGAAGAAAGCTAGAGGAAAACGTTTCTCTAAGAATAAGGTCTCATGAGTCTTGAGCTAGAGGGTGCTATACCGCCTGCAGAAAACACAAAATTATTTGGCCACAAGGAAAATGAGAATTTTCTTGCCTCTGCATTTAAATCCGGGCGGATCCACCATGCAATTTTGCTAGAAGGTGAACAAGGCATCGGTAAAGCCACATTTGCTTTTCGCCTTGCCAATCATATCCTAAACAACCCCGATACAGATCAAGCTCCGGATCAGATATCAGACCCAGATCCTGAGAACCCCATTTTTCGTCAGGTTGCTGGTGAAGCATCGCATAATCTTATGCACATCAAATGTGAAGTGGACGCAAAAACAGGCAAAACGAAATCTTCAATCAGCGTGGATGATATCAGAAGAACAGGTAAATTTTTCGCACAGACATCCGGTTCTAATAATTGGCGAATTGCCATTATTGATACAGCCGATGACCTGAATAGATCCGCTGCGAATGCAATTTTAAAGATTCTTGAGGAGCCACCAAAACGAGCGCTTTTTTTGGTTTTATCAAATTCACCAGGAAGATTGTTACCTACCATTCGCTCAAGATGTCTTTCTCTTCATATAAAGTCATTAAATGATCAAGACATGGTGTCTGCATTAAATCATCTAGATGTTGTAAACGGCCTTGATAACGCAAGCATACGCCAACTACTAAAACTGTCAGAGGGGTCGGTTTCCAGAGCTTTGACAATTCTAAATTATGGTGGAGCCGAGCTCATCGGACATTTTAATGATATTATCGATCAGGATAGTCAGGCAGATCGTAAAACGCTACACAAACTAGCGGAAAGTCTGGCAAAAAAAGATCAGGAAACCAGCTATCACTTCCTTGTTGATCATATGATCACGCATACAATGGAGCAGGCTAAAACGGCTGCGAATGCAGGCCAGATTAGCAAGGCGGCTGAACTTGCGGAATTATCCGAGAAGTTGAACAATCATAAAACTGAGTCTGACATCTATAATCTTGATCGCAAACAGACGATTTTAACTCTATTCTCTATGATGGGAATTTGAGAAAAAACATAGCTATTTCTCAAATTTTCACTTAAGACGCAAACATCATTTCAATTCAAAATATGTGACATCATGACTGATCAAAATAGATATTATATCACGACTGCAATTTCCTACCCTAACGGTGCGCCGCATATCGGCCATGCCTATGAGTTGATTGCGACCGACGTCATGGCAAGGTTTCAACGCTTAGATGGTAAACAAGTTTACTTTCTAACTGGCACAGACGTTCACGGCCAAAAGATGCTGCAAACAGCACAAAAAATGGGGGTTACTGCCGCTGAACTCGCTGCAGAAAACTCTGCTCAATTTATCAACATGGCAGAGGTTTTGAATGCATCAAATGACGATTTCATTCAGACTAGTGAAGAACGCCACCATAAAGCAAGCCAAGAAATCTGGCGCCGTATGGAAGCCAACGGTGATATCTATCTAGATAGTTATTCGGGTTGGTACTCTGTCCGCGATGAAGCTTATTATCAAGAAGATGAAACAGATGTTCGTGAAGACGGAAAACGTTACGGACCACAGGGAACTGAGGTCGAATGGGTAGAAGAGGAAAGTTATTTTTTCCGCTTATCCAAGTACCAGGATATTCTTCTAAAACATTATGAAGATAATACCGATTTCATAGGGCCTAATTCTCGTCGTAATGAAGTTATGTCTTTCGTAAAATCTGGCCTGAGAGATCTTTCAATCTCGCGCACTACATTTGATTGGGGCGTGCAAGTTCCTGGCAATGAAAAGCACGTAATGTACGTTTGGGTGGATGCACTAACCAACTACATTACAGCGCTCGGTTTTCCGGATGAAAATGCTGGAAATTGGAAATTTTGGCCTGCTGCTGCACATATAATTGGCAAAGATATCATTCGATTTCATGCAATTTACTGGCCGGCATTTTTGATGTCTGCGGGTATCGACTTACCAAAACGTGTTTTTGCTCATGGTTTTCTCTTTAACAAAGGAGAAAAAATGTCAAAATCACTCGGAAATGTCATTGATCCGATATCTATGGTTGATCATTATGGTCTTGATCAGGTTCGCTTTTTCTTTATGCGCGAGGTGCCATTTGGCAATGATGGCAACTATAGCCACGATGCAATCGTCGGCCGAATAAACTCTGATTTAGCTAATGATTTGGGAAACTTAGCCCAGCGTTCGCTTTCTATGATACATAAAAATTGTGAGGCTAAAGTTCCTACTTGTGGTGAACTAAGCGCCGAAGATAAGGAGATTTTAACCCAAGCTGATAATCTGCTTACCGGGGCACGTGATGCAATGAATAAGCAAGCTGTGCATCAATATGTTAGCGCGGTATTTGCAACTGTTTCTGAAACTAATAAATATTTCGCAGGTCAAGAGCCTTGGGCCTTAAAGAAAACTGATCCGGAACGTATGGGAACAGTACTTTACGTAACGGCAGAGGTCATCCGGCAAGTTGGTATTCTATGTCAGGCCATTATGCCCGATTCATCCGCTAAACTGCTTGACCTTTTGTTGATAGCAGAAGATGAGCGTAGTTTTGCACAGTTGGGTAAAACCGGACGGCTAAAATCAGGTACTGATCTTCCTAAACCATCAGGTATTTTCCCTCGTTATGTTGAACAAGAAGTTGAGTAGTAACGTGCCAGCAGAACGACCACTAATCGAGGGAACCAAACTTTTGATCGACAGTCACTGCCATCTTGACTTCGAGCAGTTTGACGAAGATCGTGATGAGCTTGTCACACGAGCACAGCAAGCTGGTGTTGGCAGGATGGTAACAATTTGCACCCGCGTGCGGAAGTTTGATCAAGTAAAAGCTGTTGCAGAAAAATACGATAACGTCTTTTGTTCTGTTGGCACACATCCGCTTAATGCAGGCGAAGAACCGGATATCGAACTTAATGAACTCCTAGAACTCTCCAAACACCCGAAATGCGTGGCAATAGGTGAGGCGGGTCTAGACTATTATTATGATAATGCACCACCCGCGGTGCAAGAAAAAGTTATGCGCACTCATATCTGGGCGGCACGACAAACAGGCTTACCGCTTGTTATTCATGCACGTAATGCTGATGCGCATATGACAGAGATTTTGGAAGATGAAGTTACAAAGGGCGATTTTCCTTTTATTTTACATTGCTTTTCCTCCGGGGCAGAACTTGCCAAAACAGGAGTTCAACTTGGAGGCTATGTTTCTTTTTCCGGTATCTTAACATTCAAAAAATCTGATGAATTACGCGAGATTGCAAAATCTGTTCCCCATGATCGTTTGCTTGTGGAAACTGATGCGCCATATCTTGCGCCGATGCCATTTCGCGGCAAACGAAATGAACCATCTTATGTCGTTCATACCGCTCGTGTTCTGGCAGAAACTGTAGGTCTTGACGAAGATGAGTTATGGTTAAAGACGACGGAAAACTGTCGAAGATTATTTACGAAAATGACGTTCTAATGACCATCAAACCGACAAGTCGCATATTTACTATATTGGGTTGTGGTTCGTCCCATGGGGTACCGCGCTCGGACGGTGATTGGGGTGCATGTGATCCTAATAATCCTCGAAACAGACGCAGACGTGCGAGCTTATTGATCGAACAATTCGGTCCTATGGGAGAGAAAACAACAGTTGTTGTAGATACCGGTCCTGATTTTAGAGAGCAAATGATCTCAGCTCGCGTCAGATATATTGATGCAGTTATTTATACACACGGACATGCCGATCACATCCACGGTATTGGCGATTTACGCGCTTTTGCAATGGCGCACCGAAAACGCGTACAGATCTACTCTGATAAAGTGACACTCGAGACTTTGGAAGATTCATTCGAGTATTGCTTTAAGACTCCTAAAGGAAGTGAATATCCACCGGTCATCGAGCATAACTTGATCAAAGACATGAACACATCAATTGAGATCGACGGCGAGGGTGGAATTATACCACTTATGCCAATTGACCTTATCCACGGTCCCATTCACTCATTGGGTTTTAGAATTGGGAATTTTGCGTACTGCAGTGATGTGAGTCAGTTTCCAGAAGAAAGCATGGAAAAGCTGCTAGGGTTAGACACAATCATTATTGATGCGACTTTACCAAAACCACATTTTAGTCACTTTTCGTTCGATCAAGCAACAGAATGGGTAAAAAAACTTGGCGCAAAACAAGCATATATAACGCATATGCACACGGCGCTAGACTATGACTATGTCATGTCATCGACACCTGAACACATTGCCCCGTGTTACGATGGACTAAAGATTGAAGTCACTCTCTAAACAGAATTTGGAGAGCGGCACAAAGCCACTCTCCAGTAGAAGTCTTGGGGGGACAAACTCTACTTTTTAAAGTTCAGCAGCAGCAAACTCGTCTGCATCGATTTGCGCATCGAGATTGATATCTACTGCTTTGAATGCATCTTCTGTCATGTCAGGCATTGCTGCAACAACTTCCTCAAATGAAAGATATCCATCAGCATTTGTGTCGATTTCAACGAATTCTGCCGCATTCGCGCCAGTTGCAGTTAGCAATGTTACTGTAGCAAGTGTTAGGAACTTTTTCATTTTAATTCTCCTTGTTAAACATGCCAAACTCTTAGAGGTTTGACCGTTCGTCGTTTATTTTAGTTATTCGCTACCGTTATTGGCTTCATTGCGAATAACAACAAGATGACGATGTTTTGTGTTTGAGGAAGGGCGAAATTAGGACAATTCATGGCCAAGAAATCAAAAAAAATGCGGTTTTTGAAAGACTCGTAATTTTGCGCGATTACATGGGCTAAATTTGATCACGCATGGATTCAGCCGTTAACCTAAAGTTAGCATTTTGATTGAAAATCTCACCAAATTTGGCAATTTAGGTAAATGAAGCCTGAAAACCGCAACTATTATCCTAATCTTGATATTATCCGCTTTTTGGCGGCATTTTGGGTTATGCTTGCACATTACGGACATATCGGTCCCTATATGGGTTTGACCGGATATGGACCTAGCCAGGGAATTGCAGCCCTGTTTTTTCAATACGGGTATTTGGGCGTTCCTATATTTTTTATTCTTTCCGGCTTTGTTATCGCTCATGTTAGTACTGATATTCATCCACTTAGATTTATATCCAACCGTATCTTAAGGCTAATGCCTGCATTTTGGATTTGTATGACGACAAGTTTTTTACTCATTTCTTTGCTTGATAACGCAAATATTTTGAATCTTAAATTATGGTTCGCAAACTTGCTTCTCCTTCCTCAAACTCTTGGTCAACCTTTTGTGGATGGTGTTTACTGGACTCTCGTGCTTGAATTTGTGTTCTATGGTTGGGTATTTATTTTGTTACTGTCTGATGTTTTTCATAAGCATCTATTGAAAATCTGCTCCATTTGGCTTGGCATATCGTTCGCAAATATAATGCTGTTGGAAAACCGAATCATCGAGCTCGTATTCATTACCTACTATGCAGGTGCTTTCGTCTGTGGCCTTGTGATGTGGCATGCCAAGCAAAATAGATGGACAGCGCCCCACGCTCTGCTCATGGTGATTTCGGGAGTGTCATTATCACTGGGTATCAAACACCTTGGCATACAGGCTCAGCTTCCGAATTTCAGCAATCAACCTGATTTACTGGTGTCTACCATTTGCGCAATATTATCGATTGGTGCCGTTGCTATTGGGATTTTTGGCAAAATTATTCCCATTAAGCATTCGTTCGCAGTGATGTTGGGTGCGATATCCTATCCACTCTATCTCATTCATCAAGAAGTCGGGTATATAGTATTGCAAAAATTAGCTGAACTCAGATTAAATCCGATTCAAGCGGTAACACTAGTCATTTTATTAGTAATAACCCTATCTTACATCGTCCATCAAGCTTGTGAAAAACCAATTCGTCGATTTTTAAAATCGGAAATGGCATACTTCGTTATGTCCAGATTTCCCAGATTAAATCAGAGTTAGACTATGGCTTCTTATCACCTTCATTGTTAGTGTTTCTGGTAAACTCTAAATATATATGGTGCCAATTTGAGTAAGCAACAAATCCACTTCGACCCGTTTTCAAATGCATTTTCCGAAAATCCATATCGTATCTATCGGGAATTAAGAGAAAGCGGTAAAGCGCATTATTTTGAACCTCAAAATTTGTGGCTTTTATCTCGATATGAGGATGTTTCAGCGATAGCACGCAACCCAGAAATGGTGCGCTCGCTTGATGGCTTGGAAACAGTGGAACAAACAAAAAAACGACAGCGAGCTGCAAACTGGCACGATATGCCATACCACGAACGTGTTGTTCAATTTAGCTTACTTGATAGTGATGGCGACATACATAGACGCCTTCGCAAACAGATTTTTGGAGAGTTTACCGCTCGCCCCATCGCCCATCTGGAAAATGTTGTGCAGACCTTTGTGGATGGACTTTTGGATAAACTTCAACAAAGGGATGATATCGAATTTATTAATGATTTTGCAGCTCATATCCCCGGCTATGTGATCGGTCATCTTTTAGGTGCACCTGAGGAAAATTGCTCACAACTTCGCCTTTGGTCAGAACAAATCGTTCAGTTCTTTGATGTTGATCGCAGCGATGAAAAGAAAACAATTGCGGAGAATGCTACAAAAGAATTTTATCATTTTCTGGAAGATTTACGGGCTGAACGCGCGCGCAAACCGCAAGATGATCTCATATCAAAGATGATTATTGACGAGCGGGAAGGACGCTACACGAGAGATGAGTTTATTTCGACTTGCATGTTAATTTTAATGGCAGGTCACGGCTCCACCATCGATGTACTTGGTAGTGGTATGCATACGTTGCTTCAACACCCTCAATCAATGAGAGCCTTACAAGAAGACCCTGAACTAATGCCCACGGCCATTCAAGAAATGTTCCGTTTTGAGTCCCCACTTCCTTTTTTTCATCGCCATGCCTTGGAGGATGTAAAAATTGCCGGACAGCACTTCAAGAAAGGTACAACTTTTGGGTTGCTTTATGGTTCTGCAAATCGGGATCCCGAGCAGTTCGAACAAGCTGATGAGTTCATAATTACACGAACACCAAACAGGCACTTGGCATTTGGGCAGGGAGCCCATTTATGTTTAGGAAATAATCTAGCGCGACTAAACATGAGGATTATATTTGATACGCTGCTTCACAGATTCAGTAACATTCAGCTAGTTGACGAAAGGGTCATTTATAAGAGTGGTCTTTCAGTCCGTGGGCCAAAAGCGCTTAACATATCCTGGCAAGTAAAGGCATAAACATGAAGGCAGAATTTTGGCATGATAGGTGGAAAACAAGAAATATCAGGTTCCACAAACCTGAAGCGAATCCGACTTTGATTGAACACTTTGATACACTCGAACTTGTCGACAATGCTCGTATTTTTCTCCCGCTTTGCGGCAAAACATTAGATATCGCTTGGCTGCTCTCAAGCGGATATCAAGTTGTTGGTGCTGAGCTAAGCGAAATAGCAATTATTGAATTATTTGATGAACTTGGTATTACCCCCAAGATCACAAACATTGATAGTTTTAAACTTTACTCCGCGGAAAATATTGATATTTTCGTTGGAGACATTTTTGACCTGACGCCCCCTATGCTTGGGCATGTCGATGCTGTTTACGACCGTGCAGCGCTTGTTGCATTGCCGGCTGATGTTCGCAGCAGCTACGCCAAGCACCTCACCCAGATTACAAATAATGCCCAACAACTTCTTTTAACATTGGAATATGATCAATCCGTTCGAAACGGGCCACCATTTTCTGTGCCTCAGACGAAAGTGGAAACGCACTACCGTTCAATATTTATCGTAAATGTTCTTGCAGATGATGGTGAAGATTACGACATGAAAGAACTAGTGTTTCATCTTATTCCACGCAGATAACATTTCTTGCTGGTTGCTTATTTGCTCAATCTCAGATTATGAATATACGACAGTAGTTGGGAAAACACAGATGATCGATAAGCTGGAGTTCTATCTTGCGCTCGTAAAACATGAGCATTTTGGCAAAGCGGCGGAGGCCTCCGGCGTTACACAACCAACCTTGTCATCAGCCATTCGTCAGCTGGAAGATCATTTGGGCGTGGTCCTGGTTCAACGTGGTTCGCGTTTCAAAGGCCTTACACAAGAAGGACAGCGCGTACATGAGTGGGCGCAGAGCATCGTTAATGACACGCGAGCTATGCGCGATGAGATGAAAAATGCGCGAAGCGGATTATCTGGTCATATTCGCATTGCAACCATACCCACAGCATCGGCAACTATCCATGAACTGACGCTACCAATTCTGGAAAAACACCCTTCAGTTTCGTTTACCATCACAGCATGTACATCAATTGAAGTCTTATCCAAGCTTGAAAATTTCGAAATTGATGCCGGTATTACATATTTAAATGATGAACCCTTGAGCGGAAAATTCATTTCTCTTCCGATTTTTGCTGAACAATATCAATTTATTGTAAAAGAAGGCGGTCCAATGAGTGATCGTGACTCCGTCGAATGGAGGGAATTGGAAGGAATACCTTTATGCCTTCTTACGCCAGACATGCAAAACCGCCGGATAATTAATAGATATTTGGATGCTGCTGGCATTAAAATCACCCCGTTGCTTCAATCCGATTCTATGTTGGTGTTATTTTCCCACGTGATGAATGGAAAATGGGCAAGCATTATGCCATTCAATCTGGCTGAACAAATGAGTTTTGGTAGCGATATCAAAGGTATTCCGATTAAAAACCCCAATGCCAAACATATTGTTGGGATTGTTGCGGCCAAACGAGAACCTAATACGCCTGTCGTAGCTGCGCTTCTTTATGAGGCAAATCGCTTGGCACAGCGTAATCTCAAAGCTTGATAGAATTCTTCTATCGATCAACGGGATACACTTATTGATTTTGCAATAATTTCGCGTGATTATACCCAGATAGCTTGCGATTTTGGGAGGTAGCAAAATGTCACTTGGTATTATTACCGATGAGATTGAAGCAGTCACATCTGACATTATTAATAAATTACAATCACTTGAAGGTCCGATGCTGCCCATTTTAAATGGAATACAAGAGACGTTTGGTTATATTCCAAAAGATTCGCTAGCCGTTATTGCTGATAAGCTAAATCTATCGAAGGCTGAGGTGTACGGCGTTGTGAGCTTTTATCACGATTACCGCACGGAACCGGCGGGCAAACATATTGTCAAAATCTGCCGCGCCGAAGCGTGCCAATCCATGGGCATAAATGAATTATCTGATAGATTATTATCACTTTTGGGGCTCAAGTGGGGCGAAACCTCAAAAGACGGCAATGTTACAGTTGAAGCTACATACTGCTTGGGTCTGTGCGCTTGCGCACCCGCTGCCATGGTTGACGGTAAACTGGTTGCGCGACTTGATAGTACTAAAATCGAATCTCTTGCAGCGGAGGTTTCGGCATGAGTGAAAAAATCTTCATCTCACAAGACAGTGCATCCGTCGCGCTCGGTGCTAACGACGTCGCCAACGCGGTCGCGATTTCCAATCAGGGTGTTACAATTACTCGCACAGGTTCGCGCGGCATGATCTGGCTTGAACCTATGATCGAGGTTGAAACACCTAAAGGTCGTATGGCCTACGGTCCAGTAACAGTTGATGATATTGGTCAGCTCTATGATGCAGGCATGCTTGAGGGCAAGCAAGATCATCCACTTTCACTTGGCCTAACTGAAGAAATTCCGTTTTTTAAGAAACAAACACGGCTGGTGTTTGAGCGTTGTGGTCGAACTGATCCGTTATCCTTGGAAGATTATAGGGCTAATAACGGTTTAAAGGGACTTACGGCAGCACTTGCGCAGTCGGCCCAAGATATCGTCAAAACGGTCACAGATTCGGGCCTGCGTGGTCGCGGTGGAGCAGGGTTTCCAACTGGGATAAAATGGAACACGGTCCTTAACGCTCAAGCAGATCAGAAATACATTGTCTGCAATGCGGACGAAGGCGATAGTGGCACCTTTGCTGATCGTATGATCATGGAGGGTGACCCATTTGTTGTTCTTGAGGGTATGATAATCGCTGGCTTGGCGGTAGGTGCCACCAAGGGTTATATCTATCTTCGGTCTGAATATCCTGATGCTGGTATTATTTTGAACAAAGCCATCGACATTGCAAAAGGTAATGGCATTTTGGGCCCATCTGTGATGGGCTCCGATAGCGCCTTCGATATAGAAGTACGCATTGGGGCAGGGGCCTATGTTTGTGGTGAGGAAACATCATTACTAGAAAGTCTGGAAGGTAAACGCGGTATTGTTCGCGCTAAACCTCCTCTCCCTGCTCATAAAGGCTTTATGGGCAAGCCTACCGTGGTCAATAATGTCATTTCGCTCGCTTCTGTTCCAATTATTATGGACAAAGGCGCCGAGTATTATGCTGATTTTGGTATGGGTCGATCTCGTGGTACAATGCCCATCCAAATTGCTGGAAATGTGAGGCATGGCGGTCTCTTTGAAGCAGCATTTGGCATGACGCTGGGTGAGATTGTTGATGAAATCGGCGGTGGAACGGCTACTGGTCGTCCTGTGCGAGCTGTACAAGTCGGTGGGCCTTTGGGTGCTTATTTCCCACGCGATTTGTTTGATACGCCTTTTGATTATGAAGCATTTGCCGCCAAAGATGGCTTGATTGGTCATGCAGGAATTGTTGTCTTTGATGATAGTGTCGATATGCTTGCTCAGGCGCGCTTTGCGATGGAATTTTGCGCCATTGAAAGTTGCGGTAAATGTACGCCGTGCCGAATTGGTTCAACACGGGGTGTTGAAGTTGCAGATAACATTCGCAACGGTGATGATGCAAAAGAGCAGATCGAAATATTGACCGATCTCTGTAACACCATGAAATTTGGTTCGCTCTGTGCATTGGGTGGCTTCACGCCTTATCCTGTTATGAGTGCGCTTACACATTTTCCTGAAGATTTCTTCCCTAAACAGCACATCGAAGCTGCGGAGTAATTGAGATGCCATTGATTAAAGAATTAGATTTCGGAACGCCTGAATCAAAATCAGAAAACATGGTTTCTATCGTGGTTGATGGTGTTGAGGTCTCTGTGCCGGAAGGCACATCCGTTATGCGTGCATCACAGGAAGCCGGCATTAAAGTTCCAAAACTTTGCGCGACAGATATGGTGGATGCCTTTGGCTCGTGTCGTCTTTGTCTGGTAGAAATCGAGGGCCGTCGCGGCACGCCAGCTTCGTGCACAACGCTTGTCGAGGAAGGTATGGTTGTTAAAACGCAGACCGAGCCTCTTAAGAAAATTCGCAAAGGCGTGATGGAGCTTTATATTTCCGATCATCCACTCGATTGCCTAACCTGTGCGGCCAATGGTGATTGCGAATTGCAGGATATGGCAGGCGAAGTTGGCCTTCGTGATGTTCGCTATGGTTATGAAGGTGAAAATCATGTGGTTGCGCGCCAGAATGGCGAGGAAAACCCCAAATATATCGCCAAGGACGAGAGCAACCCATATTTTACCTATGATCCAGCAAAGTGCATTGTATGCTCACGTTGTGTACGCGCATGCGAAGAAGTGCAGGGCACTTTTGCACTGACCATAGAAGGTCGTGGCTTTGACAGCCGCGTATCGCCAGGCATGTCAGGCGATGACTTTATGTCATCTGAGTGTGTATCTTGCGGTGCCTGTGTTCAGGCTTGCCCAACGGCAACTTTGCAGGAAAAATCGATTATTGAAATTGGCCAACCAGAGCATTCGAAGATCACAACATGCGCCTATTGCGGTGTAGGGTGCTCATTTAAAGCTGAAATGCGTGGCGAAGAGCTTGTCCGTATGGTGCCCTATAAAGACGGCAAAGCGAACCGTGGGCATTCCTGCGTAAAAGGTCGTTTTGCTTGGGGGTATGCGACCCATCAAGATCGTATCTTAAACCCAATGGTTCGCGAGAAGGTGACAGACCCTTGGCGTGAAGTGTCTTGGGATGAGGCTTTCAAACATGTTGCAACAGAATTTCGTCGTATTCAGTATCAGCATGGCAAAGGCGCTATTGGCGGCATTACGTCATCTCGTTGCACGAATGAGGAAACATACCTCGTGCAAAAGCTGATCCGCGCTGGTTTTGGTAATAACAATGTTGATACATGCGCACGTGTTTGCCATTCGCCAACTGGTTATGGCCTTGGTCAGGCTTATGGAACATCTGCTGGTACACAAGACTTTGACAGTGTCGAAGATACCGATGTTGCAATCATCATTGGCGCAAATCCATCAGCTGCACATCCAGTGTTTGCCTCTCGCTTGAAAAAACGATTGCGGGCAGGGGCTAAATTAATTGTCATCGATCCTCGTGTAACTGAAACTGTGCGCTCTCCACATGTTGAAGCATCACACCACCTGCCACTACGTCCAGGTACGAATGTGGCTGTGATGACATCGCTTGCACATGTCATCGTCACCGAAGGTCTTGCGAATGAAGCTTTTATTCGCGAACGTTGTGACTGGTCCGAGTTTGAAGACTGGGCGAGTTTTGTTTCAGATGAAAAACATAGCCCAGAAGCAACTGAAAGCTACACTGGCGTTCCAGCCGAGGAGCTTCGCGGTGCAGCTCGTCTTTATGCGACAGGTGGAAATGGTGCCATTTATTATGGGCTTGGTGTAACTGAACATAGCCAAGGCTCAACGACTGTTATGGCGATCGCCAATCTGGCTATGGTAACTGGAAATATCGGCCGCAAAGGTGTCGGCGTGAACCCGCTTCGCGGTCAAAACAACGTTCAGGGCGCTTGTGATATGGGGTCATTCCCGCATGAACTACCAGGTTATCGTCATATCTCCGGTGATGCCACGCGCGACATCTTTGAAAAAATGTGGGATGTTGAACTTAACAATGAGCCAGGTCTTCGCATTCCGAATATGCTTGATGCTGCTGTTGAGGGTTCTTTTCGCGGTATTTACATTCAAGGTGAAGACATATTGCAATCCGACCCTGATACTAAACATGTTCAGGCGGGTCTGGCAGCAATGGAATGTGTGGTTGTGCACGATCTATTCCTCAATGAAACCGCAAACTACGCTCATGTGTTCTTACCGGGCTCCACATTCTTGGAAAAGGACGGCACGTTCACCAATGCCGAACGTCGTATCAACCGTGTTCGCCGCGTCATGTCTCCCAAGAATGGCCTTGCCGACTGGGAAGTAACCCAAAAGCTTGCACAGGTAATGGGTGCGGATTGGAATTATAGCCATCCATCCGAAATCATGGATGAAATTGCTGCAACAACGCCAAGTTTTGCCAATGTGAATTATGATCTTCTCGAAGACAAAGGCTCCGTTCAGTGGCCATGTAACGAAAATGCGCCGGAAGGCACACCAATTATGCACATGGATGGATTTGTGCGAGGGAAGGGGCGTTTCATCCGTACTGAATATGTGGCGACAGATGAGAAATCTGGACCAAGATTCCCGCTTCTTCTGACAACGGGTCGTATTCTAAGCCAATATAATGTCGGTGCACAGACGCGTCGGACAGAAAACTCACGCTGGCATGAAGAAGATCTGCTCGAAATTCACCCGCATGATGCCGAACAACGTGGTATCAATGAAGGTGATTTTGTTCGTCTTGCATCCCGCTCTGGCGAAACAACATTACGGGCGACTTTAACCGAACGTGTGGCAACTGGCGTTGTCTATACAACATTCCACCATCCAGATACGCAAGCTAATGTGATTACGACTGACTTCTCGGACTGGGCAACAAACTGCCCGGAATATAAAGTCACAGCGGTGCAAGTTAGCCCATCAAATGGACCATCCGAATGGCAAATTGAATATAATGAGCAAGCTGATCAATCTCGACGTATCAAAATGCCAGTTATTGAGCCTGCGGAGTAGCAAGCGTGACGCGACGTAAAACATATGCGCATGTTTCTCGTACCATCTCAAAAAATGGTTCCTTAGAAGCTGCTTCACGGACTGTGCCGGAGGAAGTGCCGGTAGCATTTACCTATGGCGGCACAACGCATGCCGTGATGATGGCAACACCCGCTGATATAGAAGATTTTGCAATAGGATTTAGCCTGTCAGAACAGATCATTAGAATGCCAACTGACATCGTGAACATGGATGTACTGGATGTCGGCGAAGGTATTGATGTTCAAATGGAGCTTACCAAAGAATTGCAATCTAATTTTACCGCCGCACGCCGCGCTATGGCAGGCCCTGTAGGGTGCGGTCTATGTGGAATAGAGTCCATCGAAGATATCTTGCGTGAGTTACCAGAACTTAGCGAAAACAAATTTCAATTGTCACATGAAATTGTCAGTCGTGCTGTTGAACAACTTGATAACAAGCAGGAAATTCGTGCGGAAACTGGCGCAGTACACGCCGCAGGTTTCTTATCATCATCAGGTGATCTAGAACTCATTCGAGAGGATGTAGGTCGACATAACGCACTTGATAAACTTCTTGGCGCACTGGCACGAGAAAACAGAGACACGAGCAAAGGCGCAATTGTGCTTACATCACGCGTATCAGTTGATCTTATTCAGAAAATCGCAATTTCAGGCACACCGATATTGATCGCCGTATCAACCCCAACAGCGCTCGCGATACGTACAGCAGAGCAGGCGGGTCTAACTCTGATCGCCCTTGCCCGTGTCGATAGTTTTGAAATTTACACACATCCAAATCGTGTACAGTTGGCTGGTGTTCAATTAGCCAAAGCCCAATCAGAGAGTAATTCAGATGTCGCATGACGAGCATAAAGACAAGCTAAATAAGAAACTGATCCGAATGGGCAACCAGATCGCGACCTTCTTCTCATCACAGGATCAGACAACCGCGTCAAAAGACGTAGCTGAACATATCAATAAGTTCTGGGAGCCCCGCATGCGACGTGATCTATTTGATATATCCGACAAATCAACAGATGGTTTTCATGATTTGCTTGTGGCAGCTTTGCCATCGATAAATAAACCACGTACCGAATGATTCAGATAGATTATCTGGCATCCGCCGCAACGAATGCCAGATAAAGGATTTAAATTAATTGTCTTTGATAAGACTGAGAATTGGATGGTTCGCTATTTTTCCATTCTTCAATCAAAACAATAAAATTATCGTTCTTGACAATTTTCTGGGATAAAAATCCGGGCATTTTACGCCGATTGGTTATCTCTGAAAATTGTGAGTTGGAACCCGATAATTTCATCTTTGTTACCGAAGTTACAATTTTTTCTGAATCAAAGATTTTACTTTTGACAGGCAAGCTGCTGACAGCAAATAAAATGGCAGCCGCAGTTAGTGTTTCGCGTCTGGTAATTTCCATATCGACAAGCCTTTATATCATAACTCTATGATAATACTGAACATCCGGCGGGCCCATCATGTAAGAAAGCAGCTCTTTCATGACACCATTTTCAGAGATTGCAGCTATATAGGCCTGATGGTGCTCTTGTGATTTCCATTCCTCGAGAAGCAACAATTTATTGCTAGTTTCCTCGAATAGAATGGAAACAGACAAAGCACCGTCGAAACCGCGCACTGCGGGTAGTTTTTCTTCCAAAAACGGTTTCAAATCGGCATATGCACCGTCTCGAACAGTCAATTCTAATGTAACCCAAACATTCATATCTTTCTCCTTTTCTTGAGTTGCGACTTTTTAGGAGATAGAAAAGAATTGAGATATCTGCGATAGATCAAAAATGCCGGAAATCGCGCACAAACTTGCGATTGCTCATGAAAGTAAAAACATATGCCGAAATTACTTGCGACTTTTGATGATTTTGACAACAGCTGTCTTATCATCCCGGAAGGTTTGGGCGATTTTGCAGACGCTAAGGCTGTTATGAAATATGGAAAAAGCGCTATATATCATAAGCTTATCAATTCGGAAGCTTTGGATGTCGAGTTTCACGTTAATCTGCCTTGTTTGTGTTTTGTCCTTCAGGGGCAGGAGACTTTTATAACCCCCAACGGTACAGAAATAGTAGTAAATGCCAATGAGATGGTCTTATTTTCTCGAGATGTTCACATGGTATCAAACTTCTACAATAGGTCTGGTCAATTGGAGGCATTTTTATTCTTCTTTGATCAAGATATAATTTCCAAATTCAAGAGACGGATAAGTTCTTCTGACTGCCAAACTGAAGCCAAGGCCAATAGTTACAAAATATCAGCAAATGAAAATCTATCTGAATTTATGCATTCGCTATTGAAAATCTATAACAATTCCAGCGGATCAGCTGATCTTCTGGATATCAAATTAATGGAGTTGCTGCACTTAGTTAAACTGGCTGACAACACAGGTTACTTCGAATCTTTTCTGAGTGAAAATAATGCCGAAAGTGGTCGTCGAAATATCCAGCATATCATGCGTCGGCATTTCACACATAATCTCAAAGTACAGGATTATGCTCGTTTATCCGGTCGCTCAGTCTCAACATTTAACAGAGAGTTCAAACGTCAGTTTAATATTGCACCCAGTCAATGGCTCATCGACAAACGGCTCGCGGAGGCGCATAACCTATTGTTGAAGACACAGATGCAAGTCACTGAAATAGCATTAGAAGTTGGGTATGATAATACATCTCACTTCATATCAAAATTCAAACAGAAATACGGACAAACCCCAAAACGCGTTCAGGCCTCAAACCTATAGTCAGCCACTTTGAAGGCAATGTAAAAGTTCCATAATATATCTTATGCGACTTAAGTTTGTAGCAGGGTACGTTCTATTGGTGTCTCACTTTGGCAAATTAGAGATGTCTCACATTTTGACTTTTTTGTCTTGAGTATATGGGATTGTTAAATGAGAATATATGTTATGAGCGAACGCGATTAAAATTATAGACGATGTTGGAAGTAACATTATATGAGGCACCTTTTGGGTAAATTACAAGGCTCTCTCAACAAATCATTCAAATCTCATAAGAGTATGATCGATGGAGATACTTAAAACATTTGCGAGGCGATCTGTCTTGCAGTCGCCTCGCTTGATTATGCGTAATATCGGCTATGCGTCAAACCTCAGAGGGTTCTCTAACTAATTCGTCTGATGCTAAACCTTAAGCTTCGGTCGCTTCTCTAGGTCGTTTTGGTTCCGGAAAGTTGGGTAAAACTGCTGGTATTGAAACAGCTTTGATCACATTGGGTCGTTCGGCCATCTGTTTGCACCACGCCTCTAGGTTCGGATGTTTTTCAACACCGAAACCCATATGTATTGCTGTGTGCATCCAACCATAGACGGCCATGTCCACAATGGAATATTCATCCAAGAACCATATACCAGATCGGCTCAAATATTCTTCTAATACACCATATAGACGCTCACCCTCTTTAGTGTAGCGCGCAAGTGCATAGGTGTTGTCAAAACCTCCCGAATGAAATGCAAAGTGTGCACGTTGCCCAAATAATGGCCCAACAGAAGCTGCTTGGAAAAACAAAAGCTCGATAGCCTTTGCATACCCGTGATCATCTTCAGGGAAGAAACCTCCCCTCTTCTTTGCCAGATAGAGTAAAATTGCATTTGATTCAGAGATGGTAATACCATTGTCATGATCATGTAAAATCGGAATTTTAGCATTTGGATTCATTGCAATAATATTGGGTTCAAACTGTTTGCCCGAGCGCACGTCGACAGTCTTCAACTCGTAATCAAAGCCCATCTCTTCCAAACCAATTGTAACCTTATAAACGTTTGGTGTATTTAATCCGTAAAGTGTCAACATCAAACCGTTCCTTAGTTTTTGGACTGGTGAACGGACATTATTTTGTAGGGATGGAAGTCTGGTGTGGCCATTGTAAACACCTGCGCCATGTCAGGAGCATTTCCTGACTGAAGTTTGGCAACAAATGCCTCAAGTGACTTTTGGTCCTCCCATTGCGCATAATTTACCACATGTTTGGAATCAAGAGACTTATGGACGTTGCCGGATATGAACCCAGGTTCGTTTATTAAAGTGGATTGTAGCGCTAATTCAAGCTGGGCAACAAGAGCGTCCTGATCTCCGTTCTTTGGTGTTAAAACATTGATCATTGTTAAGATTGGTGCGCTCGGGTCAATTGCGCTGGTTGTCTGTGCGTTCCGTGCAATTGCGATAGACCCGACACTAAGGGATGCGATTAGTGCTGTTGTTGATATGATTTTATAGAACATTGATAATCTCCAATTTTAATATATAGTGATCATTACAGAAATAAAAACGAAACTCAAGGATTATTTAGTGACCGATACAAAAAAGAAGCGTGGACGCCCTCGGGGATTCGATAAAGAGAAAGCGACAAACATCGCACTTAAGCTGTTTTGGGACGATGGTTACGAAGCGACTGGCCTGTCAAAGCTCACCTCGAATATTGGTGTAGGCGCACCTAGTTTATATGCAGCATTTGGATCAAAAGCTGATCTATTTGCCCGGACTGTACAACTATATCAGGATCGCTGTGCGCCCCTGTTTGAGCCGGCTTTTCAGGCAAATAATCTGGAAGAATTTACTGAACTTCTATTTAGCGCTGCGGTTGAAAGCTACACGTCGCCGGATGGAGGACGAGGCTGCCTCGTACTGGATGGCACCCGTAATGCATCTGATCAGGAAGCGCTGGAAATCACACAGAAAATTCGCGACGAATTTCGCGCCCAATTAGTGGTAAAATTGAGTGAGTTAAAGGTTCAATATCCATCCAAGGTGGCAGATACCTACCAAACCGCCATGATCGGATTATCCGGCGCAGCACGCCATCATCTTTCCAAGAACAGATTGCAGGAAATAGCATCAATGCTTGTTCACAGCTTCCAGAAAATTTGAATCAGCTTTTAAGGACTATAATATTAACGTATAAATTACAGCCATGATTATTCGTGCTGCCGCACCATTAATGCCTGCAGTAAAACATTGCCCCAATGCCCTGCCCATGATCCGTTTAATCATCACAATCATTAACAGATCCACAAAATACCAACGGATCGTTCAACTCTTAACGCTTGAACGTTTCACTATAGGATTTTTCAATACCCAAATTTTTCAGATGTGTTTTTGACGGTGCTTTTCCGTTTTCAATCGCGGTACCTACTGCATATGCGCTGCGGACCTGTTGTAATAAGCTGGGAAATTTCATGGCTGTGTTTCCTTAACATTGCTGATAGATAATAGGCCTTCCCTTGCTATAAAGGTAACGCATTTTCATCATTGCAGCGCTGCAATTAGTGCATAGCAACAAATGCCCCACAGTATCTGTTAGATTGCAATATGGGGCATTAAAGGAATTGTGATTTCTAACTTGCTGGCTTTGCCATATATCGCCAGCTATAGGAATTGGCCTTGAGTGGCTCGTCCATTGATGGTTGATAATGATGGCTAATTGCAGGAACGTGCCCCTCGCCCAAATGACGAATTGTTGGCTCATCACTCACTTCAAAACTATCAATCCCACAACGGAGCATAAGAGGCACCTGATCCAAAAGCACATGGCCAAATGCGCGAATTTCACCTTTATATTCAAGACGATCACGCAATAACGATGCATGTGAAAACGCACGACCATCGTTAAAGGCAGGAAAGTGAACAGCCACAATGCTTAATTTATCCAAATACTTGGAAAGTTCAGCCACATCATCTGATGGTTCAATACGTACAGCAAGATCGTTACCTGTCGCATCGGCCAAATCAGAAATCGTAAGATATTCTGCACCATCGGCAAGGATACCAAATTCGCTGTCGGCTTGAAAACCGGATTTTGTCCAAATTTGTGTCATATCAGGTCCTTAAGCCAGTTTTCTCTTGCCATAGAGCGCTTCTTTAAACGGCTCCATACCCACACGACGATAAGCGTCTATAAAGGCCTCATCATCATTTGTGCGAAGGTCCAGATACGTATCAACAACAGTTTCAATCGCATCGGTGATCTTATCTGGCTCAAACCCGGGTCCGGTGATGTTGCCAATGGATGTATTCTCATCCGCCGAACCACCAAGAGTGAGCTGATAAAGTTCAGCACCCTTCTTCTCAACGCCCAAAATACCGATATGACCAACATGGTGATGACCACAGGCATTAATACAGCCGGAAATTTTTATTTTAAGATCGCCAATTTTCTGCTGACGTGCATCATCGCCGAAGCGGTTGGATATCTCTTGTGCAACTGGAATTGAGCGGGCATTTGCCAGAGCGCAGTAATCAAGACCCGGACACGCAATAATGTCTGTCACAAGACCTGCATTTCCTGTTGCCAATCCATGGGCAGCCAAAACGCGATAAAGAGGCTCAAGATCGGCAAGTGCGACATGCGGCAAAACCAAGTTCTGTTCATGTGTGACGCGAACTTCATCATTGCCATATTCTTCAGCCAAATCTGCAACCAAGTCGAGCTGGGCGTCTGTTGCATCACCAGGAACACCACCGATTGGCTTGAGTGAAATTGTCACTGTGCCGTAATCAGGGTGATGGTGCGGGCCAACATTTTGCCCTACCCAGGTTGCAAATGAAGCATCTGCTTTTTTCCATTCAGCCAGCTGTCCCCAACCCTCTGCACGATCTACAAGCTTGGGAGGCTCGAAATATTTGGTTATAGCTGCAATATCTTCGTCCGGAAGCTTAAGTTCTGTATCTTTAAGATGCGCCCATTCAGTTTCGATTTGCGCTTTCAACTCATTAAGACCTGTTTCATGCACAAGGATTTTAATCCGTGCTTTGTATTTGTTATCGCGGCGACCATGCAAGTTGTACACACGCATAATGGCTGTTGTGTAAGATAGTAGATCGCTTTCAGGCAAAAAGTCTTTGACTTTTTTAGCAATCATCGGCGTACGCCCCTGCCCGCCGCCAATATAGACAGTAAAGCCTATTTCGCCTGCATCGTTTTTCACAAGCTGCAAGCCGATGTCATGCACTTGGATCGCGGCACGGTCATTTGGTGCGCCTGTTACTGCAATCTTGAATTTACGTGGGAGAAAAGAAAATTCAGGATGAATAGACGACCACTGACGTAAAATCTCAGCATAGGGACGCGGGTCTGCAATTTCATCGGCGGCAGCACCGGCAAACTGATCTGTTGTTACATTACGAATACAATTGCCAGAGGTTTGGATCGCGTGCATTTCAACGCTTGCTAAATCTTCCAGAATTGCGGGAATATCAGATAGTTTAGGCCAGTTAAACTGGATATTCTGACGAGTTGTAAAATGGCCATAGCCACGATCATACTTGCGCGCAACATGGGCCAGCATCCGCACTTGTTTGGGCGACAAAGTGCCATAGGGAACGGCAACACGGAGCATATATGCATGGAGCTGCAAATATACACCATTCATCAAACGAAGCGGTTTAAATGCGTCTTCTGAAATATCACCAGAAACCCTGCGTTCAACCTGATCTTTAAACTGAGCTACGCGCTCGTTCACGAACGCGTGATCAAACTCATCATATCTATACATTATGTATCCTTAGGCAGCTTTTATCGCTGCGTTATCAGCTAACGCATCATAACCATAGGCAACACTTGGGCCGTGCGAGCGAATGCGCTCACGCAAGCGCGTTGGCCAGATGCCATTTTCTCTTTCAACAACATCGATCACAGCAACATCAACAACAAGATTATCAGAAACGGCTTTTTTGCCAGTATCTTCAAGAGCAGCAACAGCTTCATCATGACGGGCGATAAATGCGTCTTTCAACTCTTCACACCATTCGCCCTGAGCATTGAGCCAAACGCTATTGCCATCGATTAGTTTATTTGCAGTCAAGACTTTAGAAATCATACTATGCTCCAATAGTTGCTTTTAGTTTGTTATTTGAAAATTCAAGAAGCGGTGTTGAATGGTCGAAAGTTGCACCAGCAACGGCTTCCCCAATAATCACCATGACAGGGCCAGCAAGATCTGTTCGATCTTCCAGCGCTGGTAAGTTTTGTAATATGCCATGCATTAGTTTTTTGTCCGCACGACCAGCATTTTCAACAACCGCAACGCTTACACTGCCATCAAGGCCAGCTTCCATAAGCTTATTCGCAACCGTCGCCGCAACTGTGCGGCCCATATAAACCGCAATCGTCGCACCTGAAATTGCCAAACGTGCCCAATCAGGTAACGCGGCACCTGTTAGATCGTGACCTGTTGTGAAAACGAGTGAAGATGACACACCGCGAAGAGTAAGCGGCAAATCAAAATCAGCGGCCGCGGCAAATGCGGATGTGATTCCCGGCACAATTTCATAAGAGATGCCGGCATCGCGCAATGCGGCCATTTCCTCACCAGCACGGCCATATATGAGTGGATCGCCAGATTTAAGACGCACTATGCGTTTTCCAGACGATGCTAGTTCAACAAGTAGATCATTGATTTGATCTTGTGATTTTGAATGACAGCCCTTGCGTTTTCCAACTGATATACGTTCCGCATCACGGCGCCCCATATTTACAACTGCCATTGGTACAAGCGCGTCATATAAAATTACATCAGCTTCCATCATGACGCGCTGTGCACGCAATGTCAGCAAATCTTCTGCACCCGGGCCCGCACCCACAAGCCAAACATGACCTTGGGCTTCTTCACGCTCACGCAGAATACGCGTAGCGATACGTCGGGCATCTGAAATATTGCCCATTGCCACTTTATCGGCAATATCGCCAGTAAAAAAACGACGCCAGAAAACGCGGCGAGTTACGCCACGTGGCACCATGTGATCAACGGCTTTACGATACTGCTGTGCAAGTCGCGCCAGGGGACCAAGAGAGGGAGATAACATCTGATCTATACGAGCACGTACGATCTGACCAAGAACCGGCCCAGCACCTTCTGTACCGATCGCGATTGACAATGGCGCACGGTTCACCAGAGCCGGCGTATAAAAATCACACCAATCTGGCTGATCGACAGCATTTGCCGGGATTTTAAACTCACGGGCAGCGGTTACAATCTGCTGATCAAGCAATTCATCGCCAGTTCCAGCGAATACCATAGCCGCATCTTCAAGTTGGCTAGCATCAAATTTAGCACGAATGAGCTCATAGCCTTCTTTGGCTGCAAATTTAACAAGATCTGCTTCTGGCGCGTCAGCATAAACAATAATGTCGGCACGGCTATTTGAGAGCAGACGCAGTTTTGCAAATGCTTCATCACCATTACCAAAGATCGCAACTTTCTCGCCTTCTACCTTAAAGAAGGCAGGAAATGCGATAAGTTTGTCTTCAATTGCAGCCATAACCAAGTCCTGTTTCGTATCTCGGCGTATTTTGGCTACTTTCAAAATTAAATTGAAGGAACAACAATCGAAGTTTTGATCACGAAGGGTATGATTTTTCTCAATTCGGTGCGAAAAGGAGAAAACGAATTCTCTTACCGTATTTTCTAACCGGAGAGCCAAATATGACGCCACCAAACTTTAACGATGAAATCTTGCTTACTAAGATGCTAAATGTGTTGGAGAATGATATCGTTCCGATGACCCAGAAAGGTGTTGAACTCGGCAATAAAATTTTTGGTGCAGCAGTCTTGCGAAAAAGTGATTATTCGCTTGTTTTGGCAGAAACAAATAACGAGATGGAAAATCCACTTTGGCATGGCGAAGTGCATCTTTTAAAACGATTTTATGAAATGGATGCGAATAAGCGCCCTCCAACTTCTGAGCTCATTTTTCTGACCACTCACGAGCCGTGCACAATGTGCATGTCTGCAATTACATGGGCCGGATTTGACAATTATTTCTACTTCTTCTCACATGTTGATTCTAAAGATGCATTTGCAATCCCTCACGATCTCAAAATCATGAAAGAACTTTATGGACTGGATGCAGGTGGCTACAATCATGAGAACGCATTTTTTACGGCAAAAGGTATCGTTGAAGGAATAAACTCTCTCAATAGCGACAAAAAGGCTGATCTTCTGACGCAAGTAGATAGAATTGCTAAAAGCTATGATGAAATGTCGGCAACCTATCAGAACAGTAAATCAGAAAATGATATTCCGCTAAGTTAAATAGCCAGGAAGTTAATATGACACCTTCAAACGATATTGTGCGTTTACTTGAAGTAATGGCCGCACTTAGGGATAAAGAAACAGGCTGTCCTTGGGACATTGAGCAAAATTTCGAAACAATTAAACCCTATACATTAGAGGAAGCTTACGAGGTTGCGGACGCTATAGAACGAAATGATCCTGAGGATTTATGTGACGAATTGGGAGACTTGTTGTTGCAAGTCGTCTTTCACGCACAAATGGCCAAGGAGGAAGGTCTATTCTCATTCGAGGATGTGGTTTATGCAATCAATAAAAAGATGATCCGCCGACACCCACACGTTTTTGGCGACGGTAATGCGAAAACAGGTGGAAAAGTAAAAATCCGTTGGGATGAAATCAAAGCCGAAGAAAAGCAGGAACGTAGTGAAAGACGCCGCGCTCGTGGTTTAGCTGAGGAAGATAGCAGAGGTCTACTGGATACAGTTTCACGCGCGATGCCAGCCAATGAAGAGGCATTAAAAATTCAGCAAAAGGCATCAAAAGTTGGTTTTGACTGGAATGATCCATCATTGGTTTTAGATAAGATGGAAGAAGAAATCGCTGAATTACGGGCTGAAATTTCTAAGGGAAACAAAGACCAAGTCGCGGATGAAATGGGCGATTTGATGTTTGTTCTCGTCAATCTGGCACGGCATTTAAATGTCAATCCTGAGATGGCCCTACGCGGTACTAATACAAAATTTCGAAAACGTTTTTCGTATATAGAACAAAATCTTGCAGATAATAATTTAGATATTAAATCAGCAACATTAGAGCAGATGGAAGCCCTTTGGGTTGAGGCAAAATCTTTATAGAAAATGGACTTGATGTCGATTCAAAAGTTCTTCGGCATCATGCTCTGTTACCTCAATATCTAATTGAACAGACCCATCTTCCTGATCTTTTCTGGCCAATACTTTTGTGTTCTCATAAATCCAAGGCAATATCCGCATCTGAGCTGGCTTTAATTCAATTGTGCGTTCCGTAATTCGACCGGATAACTCCTTCTCAATTAAATTTAGAAGCTCACCAATGCCCTGCCCTGTAAGCGCAGACACACCTATCGCCTTTTCATGCCCGTCAGCCTTCTCACGGAATTGATTGGCTATTTCAGGCTCAAGATCATCCAACTTATTCCAGACCTCAATGATGTTTGCGTTCTCTTTGTCCTTAAGACCAAGAGTAGACAAAATCTGCAAGACGTCATTCGCCTGAATTTCATGATCTGGATCAGTCATATCCCGCACATGGAGGATTAGATCGGCCTCCAGCACTTCCTCTAACGTGGCACGGAATGCCGCAACTAAGTGAGTGGGTAAATCGGAAATAAATCCCACTGTATCAGACAAAATAACCGAACGCCCGAGAGGCAGCGACATTTTACGAAGGGTTGGGTCTAGCGTTGCAAAAAGCATATCGTGAGCCAACACATCAGCGCCGGTAATTTTGTTAAAGAGCGTCGATTTACCGGCGTTCGTATATCCTACAAGGGCGACGATAGGGTGCGGGACCTTTTGCCGTTTAGAGCGATGAAGTTGCCTCGTGCGCCGAACCTGCTCCAGTTCACGCTCTAAACTTGAAATACGGCTTTGCAGCATGCGCCTATCAGATTCGATTTGCGTCTCACCTGGACCACCCATAAAGCCGCCGCCGCCGCGTTGACGTTCCAAGTGCGTCCAACTGCGCACCAAACGTCCTTTTTGATAATTCAGATGGGCCAGCTCTACCTGCAACACACCCTCTTTTGTAGAGGCTCGTTTACCAAAAATTTCGAGAATGAGCCCCGTACGGTCAATAACCTTACAATGCCAAGCCTCTTCCAGATTTCGCTGTTGGATAGGCGATAATGCGTGATCAACAATGACAAGTTCAGCCTCATACTGCTTGATAAGGCTTGCGACCTCGTCCACCTTACCTGAACCAAGCAAGGTTGAGGCTTTAGCTTTAGGTAAGGTGACGGTCAGCGACAACACAACGTCCAGATCAATCGCATGAGCTAGACCGATTGCCTCGTCTTTACGTGCTTCACCATCCCGCATCACCTCTGTTCCGAGTGAGACCTGTTTGGGATCAGATCGTCGCCGGATTGTCGGAACAATGACTATGGTGCGGGCAGCACGAATGCCATCATCTGTTTCTAAACCAGTCGAGTCTTGCTTAGAAAATGGTGTATCGAACGTATCTATTGCTTCTGATCCTTATTGATCGCCAGCACCTTCTTCGATTTCAAACATCTGCAATTGGGAGCCTGGCATGATAGTGGAGATGGCATGCTTATAAACCAATTGTGAGTGACCGTCACGTCGTAATAGTACACAAAAATTATCGAATGATGTAACAACGCCTGTCAATTTAACACCGTTGATCAAAAATATTGTGAGTGACATTTTTTGTTTTCGAACGCTGTTCAAAAATAGGTCTTGCAAATTTTGAGATTTATCAGCCATATTTTTTTTCCCCGTTTTCTATATTGTTTTTCGGATCTATTTATTAGCTTCAACATTGTGGTGCAGAAAATAAAGCAATCAGCATTCACATCTAACAGTCTCAACTAGAAACATAAATGGTTAAATTTAGTAGTTTCTGGAAAATTTTAGATTGTTTTTATTCAAAATCGACTGATTTGGCTATTTTTTCAATCACCGCTATATGCCAACCTATCGATTTAACCAATATCTGAAATTCAGAACAGCAAAAACGGCGATAACTTCAAGGCGTCCGACCAGCATTAATGCGCTAAAAACGATGTAAGACAATGTATTTCCATCGCTCAAAGACGGCCACGCGACACCTTCAGCTAGCGAAATTTCGGATAGTGTCGGAATAAGCGCATCATAAATTGGGGCTGCGTTAGAAAAAAGTGCAATTGCCAATGTCGCCGCAGCATCAAATGAAAACCCAAAGAATGAAATTAGAAAGGCACCAATGCCTACCAGAATAAGTGAGAGAATAAAGTGTGACCAAATCGCTGCCATTTTTTGCTCATCGATCACAACTTCACCAAATCGAAGATTTTGAACACTTGTGGGATGAATGAGTTTCTTCAATTCACGCAGAGCATGGGCAGCCATCATTGCGATTCGATATATCTTGATCCCACCTGTCGTTGAATAAATGCTCGCACCAATAAGAACGACGGCAAGAACCAATACATCAGGAAGAACGGCTATCGCACCGGGGCGGGTTTCCATTCCACTTGTTGCAATAAGAGACGTTGCTGAAAACAACCCCTCGAGAATATGTAACAAAGCATTTTCTGCAGATCTTTCTGAGCCGGCAAGCGAAGCATATCTAAAACCGTAAACGAGACTTAGTACAAGCAATGCAACCAAAATATAATTCAGTTCAACATTTTTGCGTAAAAATGTTCTTGGACTCCTAATAATACTGCGTCGCCAAAAGATGTTTAGAGTACCAACAAGAAGACCAATAATGATAACGAATTGTCCAAAACGGCCAACATTTTCGTCCAATGCACCTTCGAATGGAGTAAAGCCACCGGTCGCAATTGCGACCATAGATAACATCATTGAGTTAAGGCTTGTAACACCCGACGCCATTAATCCAACCGCAATCAGAAGCGTGATAATAACATACTCTGTAATTAATCGTTGATAACCAGAGGAATCCGGCAGCCATGTTTTATTGCCAGATTTCGGTCTAAGGGTGCGCTCGGTATTAATAAGACCACCAAATTCACCCGGAGCTAGAATATGTAGCACAGACACAAGGGTGAGAAACCCTCCGTACCACTCCATACATGCGCGCCAGACCAACATTGTTTGACTGGAGGCCGATTTTGAAATTAAAGACCCGCCCGATGTTGTTAATGCGGCTACGGATTCAAACCATGCAGCGCCCAACGGCATATTCAAAAACACCATGAAACTAAATGCGCCAACCAACGATGTGATAAGCCATAAACTTAAGAGCGAAACAAAACTTAAGGAGCGGGACAGGTTATATTCAAGATCAGCAATCGCTGCCAAGATAACAATTGATACAAATATTCCAAGCGTAGAAAATATGAGCATTATGCCAGCAAGACCACCCTCACCTTGCCCCAAAGCCACCAATATAGGGATCAATAAGAGCGAGGAAAGTCCGAAAATTGCAAGAGCAATTACATGTACTATACCTGTCATCACAACGCCTTAGAAAAACTCAAGACTGACCCTGAAGAGCTGCTCAACAGCCTTTACTGCATCGGCCGTTGCCAAGATAATAACACGATCATGGGCCTTAATCTGTGTAGCTCCATTTGGTTTGATAACGTTGCCGTCGCGATAGACCGAACCTATACGCATACCTTTTGGTAATTCCAATTCACCTATTGGCTTACCAACCAATGCGGAAGTTTCTAAAGCTTCTGCTTCAATAACTTCAGCAGCCCCCTTCTGCAACGTATATACCGAACGAATTCGACCTCTGCGCACATGCTGTAAAACGCGAGAGATCGTTACGGAGCGCGGATTAATGTCTGCGTCAATTCCAATTGATTTTGTAAACTGCTGATATGTTGGACTATTGATCAAGGCAAGATTTGCACTGCAACCTAAGTGCTTTGCCATAACGCAAGACAAAATATTAATCTGATCATCGTTCGTCAGCGCTATCATAAGATCCGCGTCTTGAATATCAGCCTCCACCAATATTTTTTGTTCAATTGATGAACCATTCAAAACAACTGTTTTATCTAGATTATCAGCAACTTTGAGCGCGCGGTTACGATTATATTCGATGATTTTGACGCGCGTTCGCGACTGACTCTCTTCAATTTTCTTGGCTACATATTCACCAATATTGCCACCACCTGCAATAACAATACGTTGAGCTTCCTGCTCCTCATGCCCAAATAGCGCTAGTGTACGATTAACATGGTTATAACTCGACACAACGTAAGCAACATCACCAACTTCAAGTTGATCAGATGAGTTTGGAACAATAAACTCACCATTACGCCAAACACCAACAATGGTTGCTAAAAGGTCTGGAAACATTTCTGTTAACTGGACAAGTGGCCTATCGACAACCGGGCAATTTTCCTGACATTCAATCGCTGTCATGACGACTTTGTCATCAGCAAAACTCACCACATCAATAGCGCCAGGCAGGGCAATACGGCGCAATACTTTTTTTCCGACTTCAATCTCTGGTGAAATAATGACATCAATTGGCATATGATCGCTGGAAAATAAATCAGACCAATGCTGTTGCAAATATCCCTGAGCACGAATACGGGCAATTTTCTTGGGAACATTGAAAAGTGAATGAGCTACCTGGCAAGCGACCATGTTAACTTCATCAGAAAGCGTAACCGCTATAATCATATCAGCTTGTTCGGCACCAGCGCGCGCAAGTATTTCAGGATGAGCACCATGGCCAATATAGCCCCTTACATCAAGGGTATCGCGGATAACCTGAATAAGCTCTTCGGATGTATCAATAATAGATACGTCATTTTCCTCGGCGGCCAATCGTTCAGCAATACCGTATCCGACACGCCCTGCACCACAAATTATAACTTTCATGGCTGTCCCTTATAGCAATTGACGTTCAATTTATACTCACACAATTCAAACTAGCGTGGCTGGTTTACCCCAATTTGAATATGATTGCTATGTGTTTCCAACACCAAGAGATTTTAATTTTCGGTGCAATGCCGATCGTTCCATTCCAACAAAGGATGCTGTTTTAGAAATATTACCACCAAATCTGCTAATTTGCGCCAGAAGATATTCCCGCTCAAAGGCTTCCCGCGCTTCTCGAATCGGCAGTGTCATAATATGTTGCTGACCACCATCACGTTTCGCCGGACCTAGTTCAGTCACTTCGTCAGGCAACATGTCCACATTGATGACACCATCTGAACTTTGGTCATGTCCTAAGATCATAACTCGTTCGATTATATTTTTTAACTGGCGTATATTTCCGGGCCAAGAATAGGCTTGTAAGACGGCAAGCGCATCATCAGAAATTTTGCATTTTTTTACACCCATTTGTTCAGATACTTGCCTAAGTAACTGATCAACGAGGAAAGGAATATCTTCTCCTCTATCCCTCAACGCAGGCACTTTAACGGGCACGACATTTAATCGATGAAATAAATCTTCGCGAAACTTCTTTGCTACAATCAGCTCTTCAAGGTTCTGTGCGGTGGACGACAAGACCCTGACGTCAACTTTCACACGCTTTGTACCACCTACCCGTTCAAATTGCTGATCTACGAGTACACGAACAATTTTATTTTGAGTTTCAAGCGGCATATCTGCCACTTCATCCAAATATAAAATTCCACCGTGAGCTTCTTCCAACGCACCAATTTTTCGCTCTGTTCCGCTAGAATTTTCCGTGCCGAAAAGCTCCACTTCCATCCGTTCAGGTGTAATTGTTGCTGAGTTTAAGACAACAAAAGGCCCGCTTTCCCGACTAGAATTTTTATGAATGAGGCGAGCAACGAGTTCCTTACCTGCACCCGAAGGCCCCTTGATCATTATTCGTGAATTCGTTTGTGCAATCTTTTCAACGGCTTGGCGCAATTGTGTGACAGCAAATGATGCACCCACCAGATCTATATTCTCACCACCCGTTCGCCGCTTAAGGTCTTTTACCTCCTTCTTTAGTTGGGAGGTTTCAATAGCCCGTTCGCTAACCATAATAAGCTGGTCTACTTTAAATGGTTTTTCAATAAAATCATATGCGCCGCGACGGATCGCAGATACCGCTGTTTCAATATTACCGTGTCCGGATATCATAACAATCGGCAAGTCAGGGTATCTCGATTTGATGTCATCAAGCAATGCAAGCCCGTCCAGACGACTTCCCTGTAGCCAAATATCAAGGAAGATAAGGCGCGGAACACGCTCTGCAATGGCAGCAAGCGCGCTATCGCTATCAAAAGCCGTACGCGTCTCATGGCCTTCATCCTCTAAAATTCCCGATACGATCTCGCGAATATCTTCTTCGTCATCCACGATCAAAATGTCAGTTGGCATTCATCAGACCTCTATTTTTCATCTTTGCCTGCATCAGCAGGTTTTACAGAATTCTTGGATAAAATGACACGGAACATCGCGCCAGGATTGTTATCAAAATCAGGTGGGGCATCGTGGAGTTCCAATGAACCGTCATGATCTTCAGCAATTTTTTTCACAATTGCCAGCCCCAACCCTGTGCCTTTTTCTCGCATCGTCATATACGGCTCGAGCAATCGATGTCTATTTTCTCTCGGCAAGCCATTCCCATTATCAATTACATCGACAATGTAATCTTTGCCGTTTTGCGAAGGATAAGCATGAACAAAAATACGCTTGCTCTTACGAGCGTTATCGTCAGAGACGGCATCAATTGCCTCAGACGCATTTTTTACCAGATTTCCAAATGCCTGCCCCAGCATACGGGCGTCAAATTCGCCAAGCATCGGTTCTTCAGGCATCTCGCGTTCAAAATGAATATCAGATCGGCTGACTTCAAGTGTAAATATAGCATCTTTGAGGATATCACGAAGGTCATGTTGCGATTTAACTGGTTTTGGCATACGTGCAAAGGATGAAAATTCATTGACCATTCTTCCGATATCGCCAACTTGCCTCACGATAGTTTCGGTACACTGATCAAAGACTTCCTTACCATCTTCAGGAATATACTTCCCAAACCGACGACGAATTCGTTCTGCTGACAATTGGATGGGTGTAAGAGGGTTTTTGATTTCGTGGGCGATGCGTCGTGCAACATCAGCCCAAGCTGTGGAGCGCTGTGCAACCACAAGATCGGTCACGTCGTCAACGGTAACAACATAAGATTGTCGACCATCGGATGATTGTTCACGTGTAATTTTAACATCAAGATTATGTTCTTTCCCGCCCGACGTCGTGGTAACTTGAGATCGAAATTCATCACGCCCTCTCAAGCCTGCTTCAATAAAAATGGTCGTAAAGCCCGGAGCGACATCTTCCAGTTTGTTTCCAACCAAATCATCTTCAGATTTATCCAGAATGACTGATGCTGATCGGTTTGCAATTGTTATAAATCCATCGTGATCAATACCAATTACCCCAGCTGAAACGCCGGTTAGAACTGCTTCAGTAAATCGTCGCCGCTCATCGACCTGATCTTTTGCAACTAAAACTTCATCGCGTTGATTTCTGATCTCCGAAATCATGTTATTAAATGTCATTGTTAGAGAGCCTACATCGCCATCAGACGCATGAACTGGTACATTGATTGTCAAATCACCCGCAGCGACTTCGTCTGCCGCTGTAATCAAGCGTCGAATGGGTCGAACCAAACGATCTGCGACGGCAATCGCCATCCAAATTGCTGATAAAAGCAAAATAAGCGCAAACCCAAGAAACAGCACACCAAATGCGACCTGCAAAGTTGATCGACCTTCTTCAAGAGAATTATATTCAATTGTTGCGGCTTCCATCAGCCCTTTTGCGCGAATAACTTCGTCGTCCAAAGCCCTGACGACATAGAGATAGGAGTTGGAAATATTTCTTAGTTTTAAAACAGCACCAACAAGATTTGTGCGACCTGATCGAATAAGAGCTGGCAATCCATCGGAAGCATCATCAAGAGTTCCCGCCGGCATGTTTGGCATAGTTACACCATCCTCAATATCAGCTTCAAGAATGACTTCACCTTTGTTATCTACCAATTGCGCAGCGATGAGACCGCGCCCGATAGTCTGCCGTTTAAAAAAATCAGCAAACCCGTTTCTATCCAAGGTAAAAAGCGCTCTCGAACTATCAAGATCATTTGCCATTGATAAGACTTGGCCATTTAAGTATCGGGCATTCTCAAGTTCATAGGCTTCGGCCACATCGAGCGATGAATTGACAATGGCCTTCGTGCGAATTGAAAACCAGCGGTCAAGCCCGATATCTAAAGTTATACTTGCAATAACAGCAACGATGATCGCTGGTGTTATAGCTACAACGCTAAATAATCCAACAATTCGAATATGGAGGCGCGCAGCAGCTTTTCCTCGACGGCGTGCCTTAAATAGACGGGTGAACTCGAATATAATTATAAAAAGTAGACACAATACAAATGCCGAATTGACGGCCAATGCACCCAGAACCACGTTTTCCTCAGGTTTGATCGGCGTCAGACCCAGCAGGATCATAAATGAAATACCAGCACTCAAAAGCGCAAGAAAAACGAGTGCCGTGCGATAGTTTAAAAATCTACGATGGTGCTTGTTCGCCCCGACCTGCATATCTACAGCCACAACGTCATTGTTTTTAATATTCAATTGCATGTTTTACAGAATCATTCTCGAACCGACTAGTTGTCGTGGTTTTAGAGCAACAATGTGGCTAAAATGCAACGCTTATTACAGACTGTCAAGCTGGCTTAGCGGACCTGTAAACTGAAATTCCAAGTTCTCTAATCTTCTTACGCAACGTATTACGATTTACACCCAAAAGTTCTGCCGCTCGTATCTGATTACCACGTGTTGCTGTAAGGACAGACAAAATAAGCGGATATTCAACTTCTTCAATTACACGTTGGTATAGGCCTACAGGAGGTAAGTCATCTCCAAAACTTGCGAAATACGTTCGCATGTTTTCCTCAACCGATTGAGAAATACTAACAGGGCCAGTTGGCATTATATGAGTAAGATCTTGTGCCGAAGGTTCATTTTGCTGAAATTCAGATGCTGTAATCTCGCTCGTAATAACATCTTGCGGATACAAAGCCATAACGCGTCTGACAAAGTTTTCCAACTCACGTACATTGCCTGGCCACGGATGTGATTTGAGCATATTCATCGCATCTACATCAAAACGTTTTGCTTCTAGCCCCTCACCTGCATTTTGCTGCGTGAAGTGCCGAATGAGGTCAGGCACATCTTCTGCTCTATCTCTAAGTGGAGGCAATCTAAGCGGAACAACATTTAGCCTGTAAAATAGATCTTCCCTAAATTCGCCTTTATTAATCGAACTTTTTAAATCCTTATTTGTAGCAGCGACAATTCTAACATCAGTTTTAATCGGTGTTCTGCCGCCAACTGTTGTATATTCTCCCTGCTGCAGAACTCGCAAAAGTCGAGTTTGAGCATCCATCGGCATGTCGCCGATTTCATCCAAGAATAGAGTTCCGCCTTCTGCCTGCTCAAATCGCCCTGTAGACCGAGCCTGCGCGCCGGTAAACGCACCTTTCTCATGACCAAACAGTTCCGATTCAATGAGATCTTTCGGAATCGCAGCCATATTAATTGCAACAAATGGGCCATTTCTGCGTTTGCCATAGTCATGAAGTGCTTGCGCTACAAGCTCCTTACCGGTGCCAGATTCTCCTGTGATCATAAGCGTAAGATCTGTCTGCATTAGTCGAGCTAGAACGCGATAAATTTCTTGCATTGCTGCGGAGCGACCCACAAGTGGCATGGTCTCACCCACCTCATCGCTTCCAGTTGGAACTACCTTTTTGGGCTCAGAAAGTGCCCGACCGATGATAGAAACCATCTCTGTTAAATCAAACGGCTTTGGCAAATACTCGTAGGCGCCACCTTCAGATGCTTTGATAGCAGTCATGAAAGTGTTTTGCGCACTCATTACAAGTATAGGGAGGTCTGGGCGTGCTTTCTTGATGCGTGGCAGAAGATCAAATGCATTCTCATCGGGCATCACGACATCTGTTATGACCAAATCACCCTCACCTGCCGCTACCCAACGCCAAAGTGTACCAGCATTTGACGTTACACGAACATCGTATCCAGCTCTTGTAAGAGCCTGATTAAGTACTGTTCTTATAGCAGCATCATCATCCGCGACTAGAATAGTTTCCGTCATATTATGCTCCATCAAGATGAGTATTTGAGAGTTTGAGGGAAGTCTCAACATCTCGATTCTTAGCTATATTTTCTACGCGTGAAATCGGCATGAGCACTTTGAAAGTTGTACGCCCTTTTTGGCTATCGCATTCCACGATACCGCCATGAGCACCAACAATCTTGGCAACAAGCGCCAAACCCAAGCCTGAGCCATTCGTTTTTGTGGTGATAAAGGGGTCAAACAGATGTGGTTGAATGTCGGCAGGAACACCCGGACCATTGTCTTGAATTGAAAATTCAAGCGGTAGTGAAACTCGTTCACGCGTTGAACCAACAGAAATTTTGATACCCGGCCTAAACGCGGTAATCATCGTTATTTTGGGGTTTTCTTGCCCCTTTACCGCCTCTGCAGCGTTTTTGATGAGATTGAGAAAAACCTGTATTAGCTGATCTCGGTTTGCAAAAACTTCTGGCAATGATGGGTCATAGAGTTCTGCAATCTCGATATTGCGAGCGAACCCCGCTTTTGCAATAGCTTTGACGTGATCTAATACAGAGTGAATGTTTGTTGCGACCCGATCGATGGGCCGCTCATCGGAAAACACCTCCATACGATCAACAAGTGAGACGATGCGATCCGTTTCATCTCGAATGAGACGAGCAAGAGACTTATCTTCATCACTTACTGACATTTCCAATAATTGCGCAGCACCGCGAATTCCTGAAAGGGGATTTTTTATCTCGTGAGCAAGCATGGAAGCCAATCCAGAAACAGATCTTGCCGCAGCACGATGGGTCAATTGCCTATCAATTTTGTCCGCGCGTGACCGTTCCTGAAAAACCACAACTACATTGTCTGTATTGCCGACAGGCGAGGCATAAATATCCACAAGCTTCTCATCGCCCAAACGAGGTGAAGACAGGTCAACACGATATTCACTGACCGGTCCACGGCGCTCGCGAACTTGCTCCAAAAGGATCATCAGCGGACTACCAAAAGGTATAAATTCATCAAGTTTCCGGTTCGTCAGATGACTGATACTGGCGCTTAAAAAATTCTCGGCACCCCAGTTGGCTGAGATTATATAACCTTGTGCGTCTACCATAATAACAGCATGGGGAAGTGCATTTAATACAAGGCCTGCTTGGTCGGTTTGGATGTCAATCAAGCGACTTCTCCAATTTTATTTTCATCATTATTATCAATGGCTTTTTCCAGTTTGTTAACAACAAAATTGACATCAAGAGATGAAAGAATTTCCGTTCGCAATTTTGGATCCAGGTTTTGCGCATACCGTTCCAAATACCAATTGAGATGTTTACGCGATTGACGAATACCAATTTTTTCACCGTAATGATCAATCATCATCAAATAGTGTCGCCTAACAAACCGGTAGATATCAGTTGATGTTTTAGGGCTGTTATTATCACCTGCTAAAAATCCACAATGCCATGGTCGCCCCTGGCACTGACGACCAACCATCACAGCATCAGCACCTGTAAGTTTCAAAATCTGGTCAACGTCATCAACCGTTTCAACATCGCCATTGGCTATAAAGGGAATAGTGACAGCAGCACGTACATTCGCAATTGCAGTCCAATCAGCATGTCCGTCATAAAATTGACTACGTGTTCGTCCATGAACTGTTACCATTTGCACGCCCGCTTGCTCTGCCCTGCGCGCGAGTTCTGCGGCATTCATAGAATTTTCATCCCATCCCAAGCGCATCTTGACTGACACAGGAATGTTAACCGCTTCAATTGTAGCCTCAATCAACTCTAGCGCCAGATCAAGGTCACGCATCAATGCTGATCCTGAATATCCACCCGTCACCTTTTTGGCGGGGCAGCCCATATTGATATCAATCATATCAGCACCGCTAGCTTCAGAAATTTTTGCGGCTTCGCTCATCCAACTCGCTTGGCGGCCAGCTAGCTGAACAACGTGTGGGGAGATACCCTCACCCTGCAAACGCACTTGCGATTCGGCGGACCTACCAACAAGCTCCCGGCTTGCGACCATTTCTGTAACGACCATTCCTGCGCCGTATTCATAAGCCAACTGCCTGAACGGAAGGTCGGAAACACCTGACATGGGAGCTAGAATTACTCGATTGCGTGTAGTTAGTGGGCCAACCTTTAGAGAGGATGTCGGATCGATCACATTTTGCCCTTCAAATAAGCAAATTAATAATTGCCCTATTTTTAGTCATTATTTGAAAAATTGCAAAGTTAAAATTTGCATAAATGACAAAAAACCTTTGTGCGAAACGAAAAGCTGGAAAGTAGGTTAAAGGCCGTCTAAAAGAATAAAGATCTCTGTGGAACCTCATCTAATGCCTCAAAATCAAATCGCGAAATCAAAAATTGCAGCAGTAATTGTTGCTGCTGGGCGTGGCGAGCGCGCTGGCGGAATGCAAGACGGTCCAAAACAATATCGAGAAATCGGCACGAAACCTGTCATTACTCATACGTTGGAGGGCTTTCTTAACCACCCGAACATTTCACAAATAATGATTGTAGCACACCCCGATGACGATCAATTAATTCACAAAGCTTTATCTAATTTGGATCAATCCCGCATCTTAACTTGCCATGGTGGCGCAACACGCCAAGCTTCTGTTTACAATGGTCTGCTTGCGCTTGAGAAGATCAAACCAGACTATGTAATGATTCACGACGCAGTCAGGCCGTTTTTAACCACAGAATTGATCACGAGGATTATTGCAGAGTTTGAACATGGAGTTGATGCTGTTTTACCCGCAATTTCAGTCACTGATACGCTAAAAAGAACTAATGATCAGCAAATTATTGAGAATACAGTTTCCCGTGATAATCTTTATGCAGCCCAAACGCCACAAAGTTTTCAATTCATGAAAATTATTGAGGCACACCAGAAGGCAGCGGACGCAGGTTTACAAAATTTTACAGACGATTGCGCAATTGCAGAATGGGCAGGAATTCCGGTCCATATAATCCAAGGCAATGGTATGAACACAAAACTTACGACCAAGGAAGATATCGTAATGGCGAATGCGAAACTATCGACAAACTTACCCGATGTGCGAACCGGTAATGGTTATGATGTACACCAACTCATCGATGGTGATCATGTCACACTTTGTGGCATCGATATTCCGCACAACAAAACCTTATCTGGTCACTCGGATGCTGACGTTGCGCTTCATGCTCTCACTGATGCTTTACTTGCAACATGTGGTGCTGGAGACATTGGCGATCACTTTCCCCCATCCGACCCTCAATGGAAAGGCGCTGCATCCTATATCTTCTTGGAAAAAGCAGTTGAAATCGTACATCGTCATGGTGGCACAATCATGAATGCTGATGTCTCATTAATCGCAGAGCAACCCAAAATTGGACCTCATCGTCAGGTTATGCGTGAAAATCTAGCCAAAATCCTTGATATTGATGTCATCCGTTGCTCTGTAAAGGCAACGACCAATGAGCGAATTGGTTTTATTGGGCGTGAAGAAGGTATTGCCGCGATTGCAACAGCGACTGTTGTTTATGGTGGCACTGCATGACGAATACCCAAGATTTAGCAGAAAAGGTGATAAAATCGTCTGCGGCTAAGGGATTGATGATCGCAACAGCGGAAAGCTGCACGGGTGGTTTGATTGCAGCTTCGCTTACTGGCATTTCCGGTTCATCAGCTGTAGTTGACCGTGGCTTCGTCACCTATTCAAACGACGCCAAGTTGGAGATGCTTGGTGTGCTTGAAGTAACTTTAAAAACGCATGGCGCGGTGAGTGACAAGACAGCTCTTGAAATGGCTCAAGGAGCGCTGGGCAATTCCGATGCTGATATAGCGGTCGCCGTAACAGGAATTGCCGGACCAGGCGGCGGCACGCCAGAAAAGCCAGTTGGCCTTGTTTATCTGGCAATTGCGACAGACAAACATGTGAACGTGCATAAACTTATGTTTGGTGAACTTAAGAACCGCGATGAGATTAGACAGGCGACCGTTGAGCGTGCATTAACTGAACTAGTTTCAATCCTCAACGAATGAACCTCTTCGCGTCACTCAAGGTTCGAATTATTTATTGATCAAAGCTGTATTTTTTTGACAGAAATCGGCTAGGGCATCTATATTCAAAGGTTTTGTGAAGTATTCCACGACTACATCGAATGCCATAGATTTATCAACATCTCGCTTCTGGTTAGAGGATGTCAACATAATGACAACTGGCGCATTACTCAGATCATATTGCTTTGCATAGGCTTCTAAAAATTCATGCCCGTTCATTCTTGGCATGTTAATATCAAGGAAGATAATCTGCGGTAAAGTGTCCAGATCTTTGAGTGTGGCCAATGCTTCTTCACCGTCTAGAGCTGTAAGTATCTGTATATCTGGGTTGTATTTACGCAAAATGTGATCGCAGATAAATTGATCAGCTTCGCTATCATCAACCACAATAACCGACGATAAAATTATATTAGAAGACAATTTTTGACCTACTTTATTGGTATAATTAATCTGAATAAGGAACCTTTTTCGAGGGGATGGTATGAAATCTCCCCACCCAACATATGGGCACTTCTTTTCATGAGGTAAAGCCCCAGACCTGTACCCTCCGCAACTCTTGGATGGAACCGCTTAAACATATCAAAGACTTGGTGTCTATATTCTTCGCGTATGCCCAATCCATTATCAGAGAATTCCAAATGAAGTTCTTCTGCAAGCTGATAACAGGATATTTTTAGCATTGGCTTAACTTCTTCAGGATCATGATATTTTGCGGCATTTGAAATCAAGTTTTCCAAGATGAGTTTCAGCCTCGAAGGTTTCGTCATTATACCCTCCTCAAACCTTATATCTCGCTCTATAGATAATTTTTCAAATCCATTAGCGTGATCCAGTTTGCTGATGGCGTCATCAATAACCTCGGAAATGGTTAAGTAAACATCGCTCTCATTCGCACTTCCAATTCGCGTTAAAGTAAGAATATCCGAGATTAAAACCTCAAGTTTGCTTAAAGATTTTTTTGCATGAGATATGCTGCTGCGTGCTGCTTCTGTATCTCCGTTATTGATTGATTCGTCGGCCAAGCTTAGCAGTGTGACGGACGAAACGATTGGCGAGCGCAGATCATGAGACGTTCTATATGCGAACTCCTCAAGCTCTTCATTTGCATGTTTTAAATCTCGTGTTCGCTGTTCCACCAAATTTTGAACAAAATTATTCTGTGATGCTATCATCATCAGGACAACCAAAAACAAAGTTATAAACACCGCTCCGCCGCCCGCTAACCCCCACAATGACTTAATATAATCTCCAGTCAAAAGTGGGCCATTTTTGATGAACGTAACTTTCCATCTTTTCCCAGCAACTTCAAATTCCTGCTCTGTATGAACAATTCTATCCAAAACATAACTCTCAGCAGCTCCATCTTTATTATCGGAAGTTCTGGAATCAAATAGCACTAGGGGTTCCGCGCCGGCCGAAATTTCAGTGAGAAAAAAATCTGATTCAATTGATGAGGATGCTTCCACAAGACTTTGCACAAGTGTAGGGAAAACAAAAATGCCATTTATGTATCCAATATGCACCCGTTCTTTTTGCCCCAAAAACTTTTTAAAAACGGGAAAATAAATAATGAAACCATATTCATCTTGTTTCTGCACAATAGAAAAACGACTAGTAGCTCGCGCTATGCGTTTATCGCGTGCTTCATCAAGTGTATCCCTACGCAACGCGCCCGAAATTCCATCTACCCCATATACATCAAATCCGTGAGCAAGTTGATTTTGTTCATACGGCTCCGTGAAGGCCAGTGGAAAATAAACCTGCCTGTCTGCCGAAATAGTCAATTTTCCAAATTCATCACGCGATCTAATTTCAAAAGTGGAAAAACCCTGACCTCGGATGTTTGCAACAAACTTCTCCCGATTCTGGTGATCGATTTTTGGCAACCATGATAAACCGTATAAACCCCAAGGCGTATCAAACAAAGGTTTGGTAAATATTTTGAACTCTGAAGCGGTTACATTTTCTGACGCCTCAACAAATGATCCGGTGGCATTTACGGCTGTAATATCAACCGCTAGCATCTCAGTAAATTGATCCACAATAGTATGAACCTCACTGGAGTATTCATCGAATGTATGTTTAAGCCATTGTTTTTTTGAGCTATCAAAAACAAAGATAAACACTGAAATTGAAACTAGCAAAGGCACGATAATTGTAAAAAATGTCGATTTTGCCAATTTATTTCGGCATCGAATATGCGAAAGAATAACTACCGTGAGCGGGGCAAAAACAATTACACCGAAGATATCTCCGACCCACCATATCTTAATGAAATCAACAAAATCACCGCTAGACAGACTCGCAAAATTGGCGAACGCTAATCCGCTAATGGTTGCTGTCATTGCGCAAGTTATCGGGCCACCGATTAAAAGGAAGATAAGAATATCTCGCAAACTACCCATGTATAATTCTGCACTTGTAAAGCGCCTAATTAGATATGTGCCTACTATTGCATGCAAAGCCGCTCCTGTGGCCAGCGATGTCGTGACTAAAATGTCTGAGAAATCAGGGGTTTTATAAACAGCAACTACCATTATAAAGCGCGCTAGAAAAACACAGATGGCTGCCTTATTACCCAAAACATAGACAAAACCAAGCCCAACACCGGCCGCAGGCCATGTTACTGAAACAAATCCAGGTGGAATCACAAAAAAATCACCAAGCTTACTAGCAAGCACATAGACTAAACAAAGGGTGAAAAACGAAACCAAGTTTCGAAACCAAATTGGCGTATTTTGATAATGTCCAGCTACATCCATGCCAGCTACATTCATAAAGGATGCCCCTTTTACAGCACGAGTAGCGCATTCGCCCGAGCAACACATAAATTTCAAACAAAAAAAGAATCGAATTTTATATTTATTTAAAATTCTAACCTATTTTTTGGGAAAAAATCTAGCCGCACTGCAAAATAGCTTAACTTATTGGAATATAATACCATTAGACCAATCTACCAATTAATATATCTCGTCTGCTCTTTGTTCGAAACTTTGCGTAAACTTTGCAAATGCACGTTCAAACATTGCCCCCATCAACAAACCCAAAGCAGGATTTTTAAAGCTATAATCTATATAAAAATCGATAGTGCTTGACTGTTTGTCACCTTCAATAAAAGTCCAGCGATTATCAAGGTGTTTAAATGGCCCGTCAATATACTTGGCCTCGATGATCTTCTCATCAGGCTTTAACAAAACCTGACTGGTGAAGGTTTCTTTTATCGCCTTATAGCCCACGGTCATATCTGCGATCAGAAGCGTTTTACCATCACGATCCCGCGTATCACGTATGGTTAGAGCTTCACACATGGGCAAAAACTCAGGGTAGCTTTCCACATCCGCCACCAGCGCAAACATGTCGTCAGCTTTGTGATTTACCTTATGGTGCTTTTCAAATTCTGGCATTATCGGTCAAAGCTATCTGTCTGCCAGTAACTTGGCTTCCCTATTTGCTCTAAGTTTAGCAAAATCATCGCCCGCGTGGTGTGATGAGCGTGTCAACGGACTTGAAGACACCATCAAGAACCCTTTTGAATAGGCATTCGTCTCATATGCTTTGAATTGCTCAGGCGAAATAAAATCTACAACACGATGGTGTTTGCGCGTTGGCTGCAAATATTGTCCGATCGTAAGAAAATCGACATCTGCAACACGAAAATCATCCATCAGTTGCAAAACTTCGTTCCGCGTTTCGCCCAAACCAACCATAATTCCAGACTTGGTGAACATGGTTGGATCAAGTTCTTTAACCCGCTGTAATAACCGCATAGAGTGAAAATACCGCGCACCGGGGCGCACTGTAAGATAGTTAGAAGCCACCGTTTCCAGATTGTGATTGAAAACATCAGGCTTGGCTTTGACAACGACCTCAAGCGCACCATCCTTGCGTAAGAAATCTGGGGTCAATATCTCTATTGTGGTTTGAGGAGATGCGCTACGAATTGCACCGATAACCTGCGCAAAATGTTCTGCACCTCCATCATCCAAGTCATCACGATCAACAGATGTAATCACAACATGTTTGAGACCCATTTCAACGACAGCTTTTGCTACATTTTCTGGCTCATTCTGATCTAACGCATTTGGTTTGCCAGTCATGACATTGCAAAACGCACATGCACGGGTACAAATTTCGCCCATAATCATAAAGGTTGCGTGTTTCTTATCCCAGCATTCACCAATGTTCGGGCAACCGGCCTCTTCGCACACGGTAACGAGATTATGCTCTTTAACAATGGATTTTGTTTCGCGATAGCCTTTAGAAACAGGTGCTTTCACACGAATCCAGTCAGGCTTTTTCAATACTTCCGTATCGGGTTTGTGAGCCTTTTCGGGATGCCTAAGACGTGGCCTGGGCTCATTGATCGTGTCGAGTATCGTAACCATTCGTGCTTCCTAAGTTTGGTCTAATTTTTGATTTTCTTTGAGATGAAAATCAAGAGGCTAGCGCCGATAAAACCTGAGATAAGATATGCAAGCCAACCACCTGTGATAGCTATACCAAAAATTCCGAGAAGAAAGTTGGCTAGCAAAGAACCAACAACACCCAAAACTACATTAATCAAAACGCCCGTGTTGACCTTCATGAATTGTCCGGCCAACCAGCCTGCAATACCGCCAACAATAATAGCAATTAACCAAGTCATAGTAGCCACCTTCACTATATCAATTCAAATTCGTGCTAAACCTTGCAAAATCAAAGATAAGCAATCTTGGGAATTAGGCAATCATTCTTGCCACAAATACCACTACAATCGCGCCTACGGTCGCCTGAATAATTGACGCAATCAATAAGCTATCGATTCCAAGGTTAATACCAAATGCTGAAAATAAGAAACCGCCGACAAATGCGCCTATCACACCGGTGATAAGATAGCGAATTAAGCCGCCTCCGCCAACAATAAAGCTTGCTAAAAAGCCAGCAGCTACACCGACGGCCAAAAAGATTATTAGAGATTGGGTATCCATTATAAATTCCTAAATTGATTACGCTTAATCATTTACGCTGTAATTTTCTTTTAAGTCGGTTTTATGATCGCTGTCATAAATACGGTTATTTCTTACTCGAAACAATGCGCCTAATTGTCTAGCTACGATCGATTTGCTGAGCAATTTTGAGCGCTCTAGATAAAAGCCAAACCATTAATCCAACGACCAAACCAACGCAGCCCATTATAGCGATGACAATCCAAATGCCCGTCCATCCCTCAAAACTCATACCACCAATATCAACACTGCCACGCCCTTGGATGGCAGCAAAACCACCCAACGCACCCAAGATAATGCCGATGAGCATAGGTATGAGAAACGCACGCATGATACTATGCGTTCAATACGCGCCCATAGGCATCAAGTACACTTTCCTTCATCATTTCTGACAATGTTGGATGCGGAAAAATCGTATGCATTAGCTCTTCTTCGGTTGTCTCCAAGTTCATAGCTACAACGAATCCCTGAATAAGTTCTGTAACTTCGGCTCCAACCATATGAGCACCAAGAAGTTCGCCTGTTTTCTTGTCAAAAATCGTTTTGATCATGCCGTTGTCTTCACCAAGTGCGATGGCTTTGCCATTTGCACTGAACATATAGCGGCCAACGCGAATTTCGCGGCCAGCCTCTTTGGCTTTTTCTTCAGTAAGGCCGACACTTGCTACTTGTGGGTTGCAATATGTGCATCCCGGTATCAAGCTTTTGTCCATTGGATGAACATTTGGAAGACCAGCAATTTTTTCAATGCAGATCACACCTTCATGTTCAGCCTTGTGTGCCAACATTGGTGGTCCGGCGACATCGCCAATCGCATAAAGCCCTGGCACATTGGTTTTGCCATAACCGTCAATAACAATGCATCCACGATCGGTTTTAACGTTTAATGCTTCAAGGCCAAGGTTTTCAATATTACCCTGAACACCGACGGCCGAAATTAAACGATCCGCTTTGATTTGGGTGACTTTTCCATCTTTGGTTTCAACATGTGCGGTAATATCATCGGAGCCCTTATCAACTTTAGTGATTTTGGCTTCTGTGATGATCTTCAGGCCACGCTTTTTTAGTGCTTTTTGAGCGATCTTAGATATTTCTGGATCTTCAACCGGCATGATATTTTTCATTAACTCAACAACTGTGACATCCACACCCATTGAAAGATAAAAGCTAGCAAATTCGATACCGATTGCGCCAGACCCCATAACGACCATGGATTTAGGCATTTCTTGCGGAACCATTGCTTCAAAATATGTCCAAATCAGCTTGCCATCTGGCTCAATACCCGGCAATGCACGAGGACGCGCGCCCGTGGCAACAATAATGTGTTTTGCTGTGTAGTTGCCCTCCGGCAAAATGCCCTTTGGTACTGGGTTTTGCGGCTGCATCGCTGGTTTTGATGGTTTAGAGACAACAATTTCATTTGGCTTTGTAAGCTTTGCTTCACCCCAAATCACATCCACCTTATTTTTCTTCATCAAAAAGCCGATACCACCATTCAAACGGGCTGAAACACCGCGTGAACGCGCTACAACATCTTCGACCTTTGCCGTCATCTTGCCTTCAAGCGTCAGTCCATAAGATTTTGCATGAGCAGCGTTGTCCATCATCTCAGCAGAACGAAGCAATGCCTTGGTTGGAATACAACCCCAGTTGAGACAAATGCCGCCCAGATGTTCGCGTTCGACAATAGCTGTTTTCAAGCCCAATTGCGCAGAACGAATGGCCGTCACGTAGCCGCCGGGGCCAGAACCAACAATGATTACATCATAATTATTCGACATCAGAATGTCTCCAATACTTTATTGTCTCTACGCTTAGAGACCCAACATAAGTTTTACAGTCGCAGCTAGCCCGCGGCCCAGTTCTTTTGTATTTTTCGCATCCATATGGATGCCGTCTAGTGGTGTTGTTTTAGACACCGAATTTGCATCATAGAAACCACAGCCCAATTCGTCTGCCAATTCAGAAAGCAAGCTTGGCAACATTGATGATTGAGCAAGACCGTCGGTAAACATTGCGCCAATATCAGTGTTCGCTGTTTGCGAAAATTTTGGCGGAGCGACAATCAATATCTCTGGAATATTTGTACCATCCCGATAGGCGTGGTTTTTAATCAGCGAGATAATCCGTTTTGTACCAGATACGCTTGATGTAGCGGTTCCAACGATCATGTTTTTAAGATCATTGGTTCCCAACAAAACAATAACTAAATCAAGCGGTTGATGGCTCTCAAGCAATGTTGGCAATATTCGTGTGCCATTGCGATCACAGTCAGCAGTGAAATCATCAAATGCTGTGGTCCGACCATTTAGTCCCTCAGCGATGACGTGAATATCATCGCTTAACATATCTGCTAGCGCACTTGGCCAACGATCTTCAAGTGCATGACGACCACCCGATGCAGCATCAAAGCCCCATGTCAGTGAATCGCCAAAGCAGAGAACATTTTTCATCGCTAAACAGCCTTAAGCCAACATTCCCATTGGATTTTCGATATGACCTTTAAATGCGGCCATAAGCTCAGCACCCAAGGCCCCATCAACAGAACGGTGATCGGTTGAAAGTGTAACAGACATAACCGTTGCAACAGCCAATTCACCATCTTTAACAATTGCACGCTTTTCACCAGCGCCAACAGCTAAGATTGTTGAGTGCGGAGGATTGACGATTGCTGAGAAGTTCTTGACGCCAAACATACCAAGATTAGAAACAGCTGTTGTACCGCCTTGATATTCAGCTGGTTTCAATTTCTTGTCACGTGCACGACCCGCCAAGTCTTTCATCTCTTTTGAGATAGTCGAAACAGTTTTTTCTTCTGCTTTGCGAACGATTGGCGTAATTAACCCACCATCGATAGATACAGCTACACCAACATCAACATGCTTGTGTTTGACCATGTTATCTGCGGTCCATGATACATTTGCTTCCGGCACATCACGAAGCGCTAGCGCCATGGCTTTTATTACCATGTCGTTGACGGAGATTTTGAAGGCAGGTTTATCATCTTTAACGGGTGCAGATTTATTGATCTGGCTGCGAAGTGCAAGAAGTGCATCAATTTCGCAATCAGCTGTCACATAAAAATGCGGCACGTTCTGCTTAGATTCTTGCAGACGCGACGCAATTGTCTTGCGCATGCCATCATGTTTGACCAATTCATATGAATCATCATCAAACAATTTCAGTACTTGCTCATCAGACATTGATGGTGGCTTTGAGGCCGATGCGTTTGCTGCCGCAGGTGTTGCAGTCGCTTGCGGAGCGGCAGTTACACCATTAGCAATTGCTGCTTCGACATCACGTTTAATGATACGGCCTTTTGGGCCAGATCCTGAAACGACAGACACGTCAAGACCAGCGTCTTTTGCAATTCGGCGAGCCAGAGGTGATGCAAACACGCGAGCACCATCGGCCTTAGCCGATGCTACGCCAGGAGTTGTTGCTGGTGCAGGACTAACAGCAGCAGCCGGAGCTTCAGTTTTTGCCTCTGCTACAACTGCCGGCGCTGGTGTAGCAGCCGGGGCAGCAGGTGCACCAACTTCTTCACCAGAAATCACAGCAATAACTGAGTTCACTTTAACGCCTTCGGTTCCCGCCTCAACAAGAAGCTCTAGAACTTCACCCTCATCAACGGATTCGACTTCCATGGTTGCTTTGTCAGTTTCAATCTCGGCGATAACATCACCAGGATTGATCTGATCACCAACCTTAACAAGCCAGCTTGAAAGTGTGCCTTCTTCCATTGTGGGCGATAAGGCAGGCATTGTGATATTAATAGGCATGATGTCGTCCTCCCTTAACTTGTGTATGTGACGGCTTTAACAGCATCGACAACTTCCTGAACGTTTGGCAAAGCCAGCTTTTCAAGATTGGCTGCATATGGCATTGGAACATCCTTACCAGCGACAGTTAGAACAGGCGCGTCTAGATAATCAAATGCTTGTTGTTGAACGCGAGTGGCAATCTCAGCGCCAACAGAACCTTGCGGATACCCCTCTTCTACAGTCACCAAACGGCCAGTTTTCTTCACTGATTCAATGATTGTAGGAAGGTCCATCGGGCGAATAGTGCGCAGATCAATAAGTTCTGCATCAATGCCCATAGTTGCAAGTTCTTCAACTGCTTTTATTGCGTATGTCATGCCAATTCCGAAGGATACGATTGTTACGTCTTTCCCTTCTTTATGGATACGTGCCTTACCGATTGGTAGAACAAAGTTATCCATTTTAGGTACATCGAATGTTTGACCATAGAGAATTTCATTCTCAAGGAACACAACTGGATTTGGATCGCGGATCGCGGCTTTCAAAAGGCCTTTTGCATCTGCAGCGCTATAAGGCATGACGACTTTAAGCCCCGGAATTTGACTATACCAAGCGGCATAACACTGCGAATGCTGCGCACCCACACGAGCTGCTGCGCCATTTGCGCCACGGAACACGATTGGTGCGCCCATCTGTCCACCAGACATATATAGCGTTTTAGCTGCCGAATTGATGATATGATCAATTGCCTGCATGGCAAAGTTAAACGTCATAAACTCCACAATTGGCTTGAGACCAGCCATTGCTGCGCCAACGCCGATGCCTGTAAAGCCATGTTCGGTGATCGGTGTATCAATCACACGTCGTTCGCCAAACTCATCAAGCATACCTTGTGTGATTTTATAGGCACCTTGATATTCGGCAACTTCTTCACCCATGACGAAAACATCGTCATCAGCGCGCATTTCTTCGGCCATAGCATCGCGCAAAGCTTCGCGAACCGTGGTTGAAACCATCTCCGTTCCCGCGGGAATTTCCGGATCTGACGCTAATTCAACAACGACCGGTTGAGCTGGAATAGATGCAGCAGCAACTTCTGTATTGACTTCTGGTGCACTGGCAGCTTGTGCAACTGGCGCAGCAGTAGGTGCAGATCCAATTGCATCAGCGCTTTCGCCCTCTTCCAAAAGAACAGCGATGACTGAATTAACTTTCACACTTTCAGTGCCTTCAGCAACCATGATCTTGCCGATGACGCCTTCGTCAACCGCTTCAACTTCCATTGTCGCTTTATCAGTTTCGATTTCGGCTAATATATCGCCAGAAGACACCGCGTCCCCTTCGGCTTTAAGCCATTTAGTCAAATTGCCTTCTTCCATTGTAGGAGACAAGGCAGGCATTAGAATTTCTATTGGCATGTTCTATTCCTCCCTTAAACCAAGATATCTGTATAAAGTTCAGATGCATCCGGCTCTGGATCACTTTGTGCAAAATCTGCGCTGTCAGCAACGATTGTGCGAACTTCCTTGTCGATGGTTTTCAAATCATCTTCGGTCGCAAGCTTGCCCGAAATCAGACGTTCTTTAACCTGCTCGATAGGATCTTGTTCTGAGCGCATTTTCTGCACTTCATCTTTGGTGCGGTACTTGGCCGGATCGGACATCGAGTGTCCACGGTAACGATATGTCATCATTTCAAGGATCATTGGGCCCTTGCCAGAACGAATGTGCTCAACAGCAGCCTCTGAGGCCGCATGCACTGCACGAACATCCATACCATCAACTTGATATCCTGGAATATCAAAAGCTGTTCCTCGATCTGCAAAATTTGTGTGTGCTGATGCGCGAGACACTGCGGTGCCCATTGCGTATCTATTGTTTTCTACAATATAAAGAACAGGTAAATCCCACAAAGAAGCCATATTAAAGCTCTCATAAACCTGACCCTGGTTGGCCGCGCCATCGCCAAAGAATGCAACGGCTAGATTATCTGTGCCGCGATATTTATTTGCAAAGCCCAAACCAGTACCTAGCGCCACTTGCGCGCCCACAATACCATGACCGCCGTAGAAATCTTTTTCTTTGGAGAACATATGCATGGAGCCGCCCTTACCTCGCGAATACCCGCCTTGGCGACCAGTTAACTCCGCCATAACACCTCGAGCTTCCATGCCTTTAACCAGCATATGACCATGATCACGATAACCAGTGATCATTTGATCACCATCTTTAAGCGCCATCTGGATACCAACAACGACAGCTTCCTGACCTATATAAAGGTGACAAAACCCACCGATTGCACCCATGCCATATAATTGACCAGCCTTTTCCTCAAAGCGCCGGATCAAGAGCATCTCACGATATGCTTTTAATTCTGTCTCTTTGTCAAAATCGCTGATTGATTTACCAATTACATTTTTTTTCGTGGTCGTTTTTCGTGCCGAAGATCTTGTAGTCTTTCGAGCTGCCATATGAGCCTCCCAGTGGTGAAGTTTGGGCGATCATAATTCAAATTGTAACTAACAGCAACAGCATAAATGCATAGCTGATATTCATGTTATATATATGATTTTTATATGAAATTATAAAATTAACTTAATTTAAGTTAATGCATAAATTACTGATAAATGATGATTTCATCTTCTCGCGAAACAGCAAGCAAACTACGAGCTCGCTCATCAAGCATGTCCGCTTCGAGAGTTCCATCGCTCATCAATTTTACTTGTTTTGTCAGATAGGCTCGCCGTGCAGCCAACACTTTGGATTCTGCATTTAACTCATCAATTTGAGCCTGCATAGCTTTGCCGGACGTCATACCGTATTCACCATTTACGGTATGAAAAGCAAAATAACTAAGTGATGCCATACCCAATAGATATAGGCCGATCCTTAGCATTATAAATTTACGTTTAAAGCGAGTACGCATTACTTGACCTCGTGATATTCAATATCGACGAAGATGATTAATTTTGTCTTATCGACGACCTGCTTTTTTCATAATTAACATCAATATCTGAATTAAATTCGCATAAAAAAAGCGGCGCCGAAGCACCGCCTTTCATAACAAAATTTACTGCGATTAATCGCGAAGAATAGATCGGCCAGCATAAACTGCTTGCGCACCTAATTCCTCTTCAATACGGATCAATTGATTGTATTTGGCCAATCGGTCAGATCGTGACAACGAGCCAGTTTTGATTTGCCCACAATTTGTAGCAACAGCTAGATCGGAAATAGTTGAATCTTCTGTTTCGCCGGAACGGTGGGACATAACAGCTGTGTATGACGCTTTATGCGCGGTTTCAACAGCATCCAGCGTTTCAGACAGCGAGCCAATTTGGTTCACTTTCACCAAAATAGAGTTTGCAACGCCCATTTTGATGCCATCCTTAAGACGAGCAGTGTTTGTTACAAACAGATCATCACCAACAAGCTGACATTTTTTGCCAGACAGTTCAGTTGATGTTTTCCAACCTTCCCAGTCATCTTCTGCCATACCATCTTCAATTGAAATGATTGGGTATCTATCGACCAATTCATCAAGATACGCAGCCATTTGACCAGCATCAAGTGTACGTTCTTCACCTGCAAGAACATATTTCCCGTCTTTGAAGAATTCAGTTGATGCACAATCCAGTGCGAGGAACATGTCTTCGCCGGGCTTGTAGCCAGCTTTTTCGATTGACTGCATGATGAAATCAAGAGCTTCGGGTGCACTACCGATATTTGGAGCAAAACCACCCTCGTCGCCAACATTTGTGTTGTGGCCAGCGGCAGATAGTTCTTTTTTCAAAGTATTGAAAACCTCTGATCCCATGCGGATCGCATCTGACATTGTGTCAGCTCCGACAGGCATAATCATGAATTCTTGAAAATCAATTGGGTTATCAGCATGTTCACCACCATTGATGATATTCATCATTGGAACAGGCATTGTATGGGCATTCGGTCCACCGACATAACGGAAAAGCGGAAGACCAGAAGATTGTGCAGCAGCTTTAGCAACAGCAAGCGAAACACCTAGGATAGAGTTTGCACCAAGACGGGCTTTATTAGGCGTACCATCGAGAGCAAGCATTGTCTTATCAATTGCGATTTGCTCTTCGGCTTCCATATCGATAACAGCGTCGTAAATTTCGCCATTTACCGCAGCAACTGCTTTTGTGACGCCTTTTCCTAAAAAACGTGATCCGCCATCACGAAGCTCGACAGCTTCATGGGCGCCGGTTGATGCACCAGAAGGAACGGCAGCACGACCAAACGCGCCATCTTCGAGCAGAACATCAACTTCAACTGTTGGATTTCCGCGACTGTCGATAATTTCACGACCTTTGATTTCGACAATTGCTGCCATATTATGTGATCCTTCTCAAATTTAGATAGTTAACCATTTTTAAGTTGATTAAGTTGTTTTCCATACCGCCCTGAAAAATGGGTTGGGAGGACAGTTGGCCTGTTCATAACGTAAAGTGTCAAAAATGCAATAATTAGCAGAGTTTCTTGCGTGTTTTATGACAATTACCAGCTACGAAACATCTGGTGATGAATGAATTGAAACGCACAAAATCCATCTTTGCGTAAGCTTCATTCATTAAAAAAATGACATCAAGAGTCGAATGAAATCTCTTTTAATGAGATATGATGGATTTACGTGCCCTGCGCACCACACAATGATTGAGTGACATGAAAAATACTATCGCCAACCAGATGTTCATTTTCGGATTTATTGTAGTTCTTGCTTTCATAGCCAGTTTAACAACACAATATTACGCCTTACAGAAAATAAATGCAGGCGCTGAAAATGAAGCAATTCTAACTTTGGCAATCGTACTTGTTGCCATCATGTCGATCTTAATAACAACGTTCGTCTTCTATTGGATCAAGAAGCGTGCCGTTGCTCCGCTATCACGGATTGGTGAGCATTTAGCTGCTGGAAATTTCTCAAGTGATGTGCCATTTATGGAGATGCAGGATGAGATTGGCGAAATTGCAAAATCCATTCAAAAGCTCAAGAAGATTGTTATTGATCGAGAAAACAAACGCGCGCTTTCTGAAAAGCAACTAAAGAAAAAAGATGAAGACAGTGCTGAATCAAATGAAAAATCAGCACACGACAAGGCAGAACGTGCTCACGCCTTGCAAGTACTCACTCACGGATTGGTGTCTGCTTCGCAAGGTGATCTTAGTTTTCGGATAAATGAACAACTCACACCGGAATTCGGGCAACTGCGTGCCGCATATAATCAAAGTACATCTGCACTGTCTGTCGCATTATCTGAAATTAGCAACACAACAGCTAACGTTACCAATACGGTAAATGTTGCAGGACAATCCTCCACTGAGTTAGCCCATCATACAGAGCAGCATTCAACAGCGCTTGAACAAACAGCCGCAGCAATCAATAACGTAACAACTTGTGTGAGCGGGTCGAGCGAACAGGCAAGTAATGTTCAGGCTATGGTATCTCAAACAAAAGAAGAGGCTGAAAAGTCTGGCGCTGTTGTTCGTACAGCTATTGAAGCTATGACAAAAATTGAAGAATCTGCACAACAAATCAATCAGATCATTGGGGTGATAGACGAGATAGCCTTCCAGACTAATCTTCTTGCGCTAAATGCCGGCGTAGAGGCTGCTCGAGCCGGAGAAGCTGGCAAAGGTTTTGCAGTTGTTGCTCAAGAAGTACGTGAACTTGCCGGCCGCTCAGCAAATGCGGCCAAGGAAATTAAAGGACTGATTGATACTTCATCTAAGCAGGTTGAAACAGGTGTTTCACTTGTTAATGAAACAGGTGATTCTTTGCAGGAAATTGAAGCACGTGTTGCAGAGATAAACGATATTATAGGTGTTATCGTCCAGAGCTCGGTTGAGCAATCCAGTGCACTTAATGATATTAATGGCACTATGAGTGAGATGAATCAGACAACAAAACAGAGTAAAAATATTGCCCAGCAAACACATCAATCTTGCTCAGGTCTTTTGGAGTTATCATCACAACTCGAGAATAGTATCAGACGTTTTCGTCTCGAAAATTCAGGAAATTATCCTACTCAAATGCCCACAGCTAACCAATATGTGCAACCGACACAACCGTTTCAGCCGATTGGCCAGACACAATCGCGACCCGTAGAGAGCCTACAGTTAAGAGCGGTGGACAATACTTATGTACCATCTCAACCAAGCACATCCCCTGCCCGATCATTAGGCCGCCGACTAGCTGGCGCTGTGACGCAAGAAAATCAGCAACAAGGTCAATATCAGTCCAATGATAGCAACTGGGATGAATTTTGATCTCACCATCCAGATGAGATCAAATTTTTGCACAATACTAACTTATCTAGACCAATCGTGATTGCTCAAGAGCAGCTTCTATAAAACTTGCAAATAGCGGATGCGGGTCTAGTGGGCGCGATTTCAATTCTGGATGATATTGAACACCGATAAACCAGGGATGATCAGAATATTCAACAGTTTCTGGAAGAATCCCATCAGGAGAAAGCCCTGAGAATACCAGGCCACACTCTTCGAGTTTATCTTTATAGTTCACATCAACCTCATAGCGGTGACGATGACGTTCAGAAATGCTCTCAGAGCCATATATCTCAGCGATCCGCGTACCATTCTTCAATGAAGCATTGTAAGCACCAAGACGCATAGTCCCGCCCAGATCACCATTGGCTTTTCGCTGTTCAAGCTGGTTGCCTTTGACCCATTCAGTCATAATACCTACGAGGTTTGTACCTGTTTTCTGTTCAAATTCACTCGACATAGCATCTTTAATACCAGCCAAATTACGCGCAGCTTCCAAAACAGCCATTTGCATACCGTAGCAAATTCCGAAATATGGTACTTTTTTAGTTCGAGCAAACTCGGCAGCACGAATTTTTCCCTCAGCACCACGATATCCAAATCCACCAGGCACCAGAATACCATGCACCTTCTCCAGATATGGTGCAGGATCTTCTTTTTCAAAAATTTCAGAATCAATCCACTCAAATTTCACCTTAACCCGATTGGCTATACCGCCATGATACAAGGCTTCCATAAGTGATTTATAAGCATCTTTCAGGCCGGTATACTTGCCTACAATAGCAATTGTGACCTCGCCCTCAGGTGACTGAATGCGATCAGAAACATCCTGCCATGCCTCAAGGCGTGGCTCGGGAGCAGGGTCAATACCAAAGGCTGCCAAGATTTCGTTATCAAGGCCTTCTTTGTGATAGGCCAAAGGCACATCATATATGCTTGCGACATCAAGCGCTTGAATAACAGCAGAAGGACGCACGTTACAGAAAAGCGAGAGTTTGCGGCGTTCTTCCTGCGGGATTTCACGATCAGCGCGAACCAGTAAGATATCAGGTGCAATGCCCATAGCTTGCAATTCTTTGACCGAATGCTGTGTTGGTTTGGTTTTCAATTCGCCAGCAGCAGCAATAAACGGCATCAAAGTTAGATGCAGATAAATCGCACTGTTGCGCGGCAAATCATTACCAAGCTGACGAATGGCTTCCATAAATGGCATGGCTTCAATATCGCCCACCGTGCCGCCGATTTCACACAACACAAAATCATAATCTTCATTGCCATCAAGCACGAAGTCTTTGATTTCGTTTGTTACATGAGGAATAACCTGAACGGTTGCGCCTAGATAATCGCCACGGCGCTCCTTGTCGATGATATCCTTATAAATGCGCCCCGTGGTGATGTTATCCATCTTGACCGCAGACCTGCCAGTAAATCTTTCATAATGGCCCAAATCAAGGTCAGCCTCTGCACCATCATCGGTCACAAAGACTTCGCCATGCTGAGTAGGGCTCATCGTGCCCGGATCAACATTTAAATAAGGGTCAAGTTTACGCAGCCGCACTCGATAACCACGAGCTTGCAGCAAAGCGCCTAAAGCAGCAGAAGCAACACCTTTACCAAGGGAAGAAACCACGCCACCAGTTATAAAAACATATCGTGCCATGGGATTGAAGGATTAGCTAACTTTTACGATGTGCGCCAGCAAAAAATTTGTTCTTCACCTGTTTTTTAGCAAAAAAGTTACGAACACAAAAAAGCCCGAGACAATGCCCGGGCTTTAAAATTTTAAACTGCTCAAATTTACAGCTTGAACTAGTTCCCTGTTGGAACTGAAGTGCCATCATCAGCTGGCGCGGCTGGAATTTCCGTTGTGTCAGATCCACCAAGCTGGTTTAAGATACCCTGCCCATCGCTCTCAATTGCTGGAATCTGATTAAGAACACCAGAGGTCGGATCATTATAACGCGCGAGAATTCCGAGAGCCAATGATGTGATAAAAAAGCCTGCAGCTAAAATACCTGTTGCGCGTGTTAACATGCTTGCGGCACCGCGTGCTGTCATCATGCCACCACCGCCACCGCCACCGATGCCAAGCCCGCCGCCTTCTGAACGTTGCAATAAAACAACGCCAACTAGAGCGATAACGATCATCAAGTGTATAACTATGAGTACGGTTTCCATGTATTATTCCTGCCTTGAAGGCTCATTAGTATTAGAACTTTGCGCGTCCATACACGAGCTTTGGCAATTTTCCAAGCCCAATAGTCACGCGATAAGCGTAAAATAGCAGTTATTATAACTATGCAACGCTTGCTGTAGCTTCACAGATGGCAATGAAGTCGTCTGCTTTCAAGCTTGCACCGCCAACTAATGCGCCATCAACATTCAAAATCGACATTAATTCGGCGGCATTATTAGGTTTAACTGACCCGCCATACAAGATTTTCATGTTCTGGCCTGCTTCGCCAAACCTTGCAACAAGTTCTGCGCGCATAAAAGCGTGCGCCTCTGTTACATCTTCAACACTTGGCACAAGACCCGTACCGATCGCCCAAACTGGCTCATAGGCGATGACAGTATTTTCCGCTGTTGCTTTGTCCGTTATAGAGCCAGCAAGTTGCGTTTTTAAAACATCAAGTGTTTTGCCAGACTTGCGCTCTTCTTCGGTCTCTCCAATACAAACAATAGCTTTCAATCCAGATGCAAGAACAGCCTGTGCTTTCTCTTTAACCATAGCGTCAGTCTCCCCATGGTCTGTTCTACGCTCTGAATGACCCACAATTACATGAGAACCCATGCAATCAGCGATCATTTCAGCAGAAATATCGCCAGTATGAGCACCAGATTTATTCGTATGGCAATCTTGACCGCCAATATTAAGTGCCGAATCTTCTGTCAGAGTTGTTGCGACATATAATAATGTGGCTGGCGGACATAAAAGCGCATCAATCTTGCTTAAGCTATCCCTGTCGGATGCATCTGCGACTTGCTTTACAACACCGAGCGCATCGCGCTTACCGTTCATTTTCCAGTTTCCAGCGACAAGTGGGCGAATATTTGGTGTCATCTTATCCTCAATAGGGCTTAAATTTACGTCGGGTTGCGTTTTGATTGCTCTGTTCTTTACAAATATTTGATTTGCAGTGCAATAAGTCTTCAATTCATAATCTGTATGGGCTAAAGGTTGCCATAATTATTTATATACAGATATCAATTGATAACTGTTTGTTGGGTTGGAGAGATTCACAATATGGACTTTTTAAGAAGAGCTGCAAAGACTTGGGTTGCCAAACTATTGCTTATTTTGTTGGTTGCGTCGTTTGGTGTTTGGGGCATATCAGGCAGTATTTTGCAAAATAATTCAACGACGGTTGTATCTGTTGGCGACGAAAAAGTTGGTCCTGAGGAGTTTTATCTGGCCTACCGCCAGCAAGTTGGTGCTATTTCACAGCAGTTTGGCCGCAACTTAACAACTGAAGAAGCTCGCGCTTTCGGTATTGAAGATCAAGTCTTTGGGTCACTGGCCACCAACGCCGCTCTAGACCAGCAAGCATCTGAACTTAATTTGGGCGTGTCGGAAAAACGCCAAGGTGTTATTCTATCTCAGCAACCAATATTTCAGGATAGCCTTACCGGGCAGTTTGATCAGGGGACATTTCGTCGGGTGTTACAAAATATTGGCATGTCAGAATCCCAATACCTGACAATCAGCGCAAAAGAGGCAACCCGCAGTCAGGTCACAGAGGCTGTGTCGGATGGATTTAAAATTCCTCAAACACTTCTAAAAGCGCTAGCGGAATACCGCACTGAAAAACGTGATATCGACTATCTTGTTTTAACTCCCGCTATTCTTGATGAAATGGCAGCGGCGACAGATGAACAACTCAAAACTTACTTTGATGCGAACATTGCACGTTACGCAGCGCCTGAATATCGTAAGATTTCATACCTTAAACTAACAAGTGAAGATATTATCGATCTTGATGGTGTAAGCGAAGAAGCTATTGTGCAAGAATATGAAGCACGTCAATCAAGCTACAGCACAGAAGAATCCCGAGCGATTGACCAGCTAACGTTTAAAGACGACGTGGCAGCAGATGCCGCTTTGGCAAAATTGAACTCTGGCACATCTTTTGATGACCTCCTCGTTGAAGAAGGTAAAACAGCCAGTGATGTATCGATTGGCACGTTTACAAAAAATAGGATGCCAGATCAAAGCCTTGCAGATGCGGCATTTTCTGTTCCTGCGGAAGGTGGAAACACGGATGTTTTAAAAGGAACCTTTGGTCCAGTTATATTACGTGTTTCGAAGATTGAGCCTGCGGTAACCCGAACATTGGATGATGTGAAAGAAGACATTCGTCGGCAACTGGCACTTATCGCAGCTGCAGATACTTTGTTGGATGTGCATGATGCCTACGAAGATGATCGTGCAAGCGGGTTGACACTTATTGAAGCCGCCGACAAGCAAAACCTAAAAGTTGTGACGATTGACATGATTGATCGAACAGGCGCCGACGATAAAGGCGTTGCTGTGGAAGGCATTCCGCAATCGCGTGAGGTTATCACCCAAGCTTTTGAATCGGACATCAACCTTGAAACACCTCCAATTAATATTGGTTCTGAAGGTTTTGTTTGGTTTGAAGTTCTCGACATTATTGCAGCCCGAGACAGAACACTTGATGAAGTCAAAGATAGAGTATCAGCAGATTGGTTAGCAGCAGAAACGGAAGCGGCCTTGGTTGCTAAAGCTGATGAGCTGAAAAAACAACTCGATGATGGCAAAACACTAGCTGCGGTCGCAGATGAGCATACGATTAATCTTGAGAAAAAGATCGATATTACACGTGGTGCACCCGATGCTGTGTTTAATCTGGCAACAATTGAAGCAGCTTTTGCTGGTCCTATCGGATTAACAACTGTTGCACCTGACGCCAGCGGTGCCAATCAGGTCTTAATGAAAGTTGTGGCCGTAAATGTCCCAGAAGATGCTTTATCCGATCAGGCGATTACTCAAAATCTAGAAAACTTTAATGCAGTGGCAGGCAACGAAGTTGTCGGACAATTTGTTTCACGCCTCCAATCAGAATATGGCGTAACAGTAAATCGTGAGCTTGCTTCCCACATTTTGGCGCAGTAATCTTTTTGGGGAGTTTTTATGTCTGATTTAAAAAGATTTATCGGAATGGTCGCCAACGGCGATAAACTTTCTACGGATGAGTCTCGCCAAGCATTTGATTCCATCATGTCAGGTGAAGCAACACCTTCCCAGATCGGCGGCTTTCTTATGGCGTTGCGTATGCGTGGCGAAACCGTTGAAGAGATATCTGGCGCTGTTGCGATCATGCGTGAGAAAATGCTGCCCGTAAAAGCTCCCGCTGATGCCATAGATATTGTTGGTACTGGCGGAGATGGCTCGGGTACTTATAATATTTCAACATGCACAGCTTTCGTAACAGCAGGCTGCGGTGTAAAAATTGCCAAGCACGGCAATAAGGCCCTTTCATCAAAAGCAGGAACTGCAGATTGTCTATCTGCGCTAGGCCTAAGCCTGGCGTTGGACCCTAAAGGCATTGAAACATGTATTCATGAGGCCGGTATCGGCTTTATGTTTGCGCCAAACCACCATTCTGCCATGCGTTATGTAGGGCCTACACGGGTTGAACTGGGCACACGCACAATGTTTAACCTGCTTGGCCCCCTTTCCAACCCAGCCGGCGTCAAAAGCCAACTTACAGGCGTTTTTGCACCCGAATGGGTAGAACCTCTCGCACATGTGCTAAAAGACCGTGGTTCAAAATCAGTCTGGGTTGTTCACGGCAATGGTCTTGATGAATTGACAACAACGGGTGAATCCCAAGTATCAGCTCTTCTCGATGGACAGATCAAGAACTTTACTGTCTCGCCAGAGGATGCAGGTTTAAAACGTGTTGATCTATCTGCACTTAAAGGCGGAAGTGGTGAAGAAAATGCCACAGCTCTTAGAGGTGTCTTACAGGGCGATAAAAACGCCTATCGAGAAGTTGTTTTGCTGAATACCGCTGCTAGCTTGATTGTAGCACAGAAAGCCGAAACCTTGATTGAAGGCGTTGAAATAGCAGCCAAAACGATTGATAGCGGTGCAGCACTCAATACACTTGAGCAACTTGTTGCAACCTCCAATCGCTTAGCCCCAACTGAAAGCTAAATATGGCTGACATTTTAAAGAAAATCGAAGAATATAAACGCGTCGAAATAGAAGTTGCCAAGGCTAAAATGTCCCTCAGCGATCTAAAGGCAAAGTTCGCCGATGGTGATGCTCCACGTGGATTTAAAGCAGCGCTAGATACAAAAAAAGCCAATGGAGAATTTGGCCTTATTTCAGAAATCAAAAAGGCTAGTCCTTCTAAAGGTTTGATTAGGGAAGATTTCAACCCGCAGGAACTTGCCAAAGCCTACGAACAGGGCGGTGCGTCATGCCTTTCTGTTCTTACTGATACTCCGTCTTTTCAAGGCGCGCCTGAGTTTTTAACTGCTGCAAGAGATGCCTGCGCCCTACCCGCTTTGCGCAAAGATTTCATGTTTGAACCTTATCAGGTCTATGAAGCGCGCGCATGGGGCGCAGATGCAATTCTCATTATAATGGCATGCCTAAGTGACGATGAGGCTAAGGCTTTAGAGGATTGTGCCTTTGAACTTGGTATGGACGCGCTTATTGAAGTGCATGACGAGATCGAGACTGAACGAGCACTCAAACTTGATAGTCGATTGCTGGGTGTCAACAACCGAAATTTACGCACCTTTGAAGTCTCGCTTTCCAATTCAGAACGCTTAGCCGCGATGGTACCCGATGATTACCTGCTTGTTGGAGAAAGCGGCATATTTACTCATGATGATTGTTTGCGTTTACAAAAGTCAGATATCAGCACATTTTTGGTGGGCGAAAGTCTTATGCGCCAAGAAGACGTTACCAAGGCGACTAAAGAGCTTTTAGGGGCAGCCAGAAGAGTTGGTGATAGATGATGACGAACGAGGGCAAACTCACACATTTAGCTGAAGATGGGTCTGCCTCTATGGTCGATGTAGGTGATAAGACTGCGACTACGCGAGAAGCTATTGCGGTTGGTCAAATTAAAATGGCACCTGAAACACTTGCGCTCATTCGCGAGGGTAACCTTAAAAAAGGTGACGTTATCGGCACGGCTCGCCTTGCTGGCATTATGGCTGCAAAACAGACCTCAAACCTGATCCCACTTTGCCACCCGCTACTATTGACTAAAATCGCGGTGAATATTGAAGAAGCACCTGAACTTCCCGGTTTACGCATTACATCTACCGTTCGTCTTTCAGGAAAAACAGGTGTCGAAATGGAAGCGCTGACGGCATGTTCTGTTACATGCCTAACCATCTACGATATGGCTAAGGCGGCGGATAAAGGCATGGAAATCGGTGGCATTCGTCTTGTTAAGAAAACTGGGGGTAAATCTGGCGAGTGGCATGCAGATTTATCGGATAGCGCTACATCATGAGCCTACTTCCCGTTGACGAAGCATTATCAAGACTTCTTAAGGGTGCTGAACCTAAGGGTGAAGAAAAGGTTTCAATCAGCGATGCTCATGGTCGCATTTTAAGCCAGAACATTTCATCCAACCGCGCGCAGCCACCATTTAATGCATCAGCAATGGATGGTTATGCGGTTCGCTATGATGATGCCTGCAAAGCTGGCATGACATTGCGTGTTGTTGGTGAATCCGCTGCAGGGCGAAGTTTCACAGGTGTTGTAAATAAAGGTGAGGCTGTCCGTATCTTCACAGGTGCGCCAGTGCCCGCTCAGGCTAATACGATCCTCATTCAGGAAAACACCAAGATCATTGCAGAAAACGTCATCAAAGTTACTGACCCGGCACAAAAAGATCGGCACATCAGGCTCAAAGGTGTTGATTTTGATGAAAATCAGATGCTGCTGGAAAAATCTCGACGCCTGGACTATTCCGCCCTCACCCTAGCTGCATGTATGAACCAGTCACATATGGCGGTTTTTGAAAAACCAGATGTCTACGTTCTGGCAACGGGTGACGAACTCGTAAAACCGGGCGGAACACCAGATGAAAACCAGATCATTTCATCTAACAGCTATGGCGTTGTGGCCTTATGTTCGAGCGCAGGAGCAAATGCTGTCGATCTCGGAATAGCTACCGATAATTTGGATGATATCAAAACACGCGTGCAAAAAGCAATTGATAGCAAAGCCGATATTCTTGTGACCATTGGTGGCGCATCTGTTGGCGATTATGATTTGGTACAAAAAGCTCTTATCGACATGGGTATGGAGCTTAATTTTTGGAAAATCGCCATGCGTCCTGGTAAGCCACTTATGTTTGGCCAACTTGGTAACATGCGTTTCATGGGATTACCGGGTAACCCAGCATCATGTTTAGTGACGGCCAATTTATTTCTAGCACCGCTTGTTCGAAAGCTTAGCGGAAACCGGGCAACACAAGTCATCCAAAAAGCGAGAACTACAGTTGATCTTACGGAAAACGCCTCCCGACAAGATTATATGCGAGCCCGCATCGAATATGATAAAAATGGAAACCTAACTGCTACCCCATTTTCTCGGCAGGATTCATCTCTGGTACGTGTCTTTGCCGATGCAAATGGTCTTTTGATTCGCCCCCCAAATGCAAAACCGGCGAAAAAGGGCGATACTTGCGACGTAATCTTGTTAGATAGTTGAACTATTTGGAATTAATTTTGCAAAGCAAAACCAAATATTTCTTGTTCAGTAAGAATAGAACAGTGCGATAACAGGCTTACGCAACTCGCTTTAACTAATCATCTATAAATTCATTATATTTTTCAATCATCTACATGTACCGGCTGAACCAAGGATCTGCCAGATTCATCATCTAATATGATCCAATTGTTCAATAACATTTATGTATTCCGTCTATGTTCCTCTTTGTTCAAGTGAAACACGTAATTTCATAGCAATGTTCTTTAAATGTTTTTTAACACTTGCGGAACACATATAGAACATATAAGAATTGTTCTTGATTTGTTTCATTTTGCAAAGGTATATCATATGTTGACCCGTAAGCAGCAAGAGTTATTATTTTTCATTCATGAGCGGATGAAAGAATCCGGTATACCTCCATCATTTGATGAAATGAAAGACGCGCTTGATTTAGCATCTAAGTCTGGAATCCATCGCTTAATTACAGCGCTCGAAGAGCGTGGTTTTATTCGAAGACTCCCTAATCGAGCACGTGCACTTGAAGTTATAAAACTACCAGAGAGCTACCAAAACACATCACCTCCGCCGCGCGGCTTTACGCCAAGCGTTATTGAGGGCAGCAAAGATAGAACACCGACACAGAGTTTGAAGCCTAAAGCATCCAATGATGATAATGCCGGCGCATTAAACGTTCCGGTCATGGGGCGGATTGCCGCGGGTGTTCCCATATCGGCAATACAACACAATACGCATAATGTGGCTGTTCCGGTTGATATGCTTGGATCTGGAGATCATTATGCTCTTGAAGTCAAAGGTGATTCAATGATTGAGGCTGGAATTTTTGATGGCGATACGGTCGTAATTAAAGATACCAACCATGCCACACCCGGCGACATCGTCGTTGCACTTGTTGATGAAGAAGAAGCTACACTAAAACGGTTTCGTCGTAAGGGTGATTCAATTGCTCTGGAAGCTGCTAACCCAGCCTATGAAACACGAATTTTTGGACCTGACCGTGTTAAAGTTCAAGGCAAATTGGTAGGTCTTATTCGCCGCTATCATTAGTTTTGGTATTCAGTTCTGGTGCGTTGGCCTTGAAATTAGTGAGGCCATGGTATTTGACGATTTCACCATTTGGCATTTTGTAGCTGCGGCTTCGCCAGTCGTAATAGCGGTGAGATGTCCAAGGCCGAACGCTATTGTTAATGGCGCTTACAATATTCCAATCGAGGGTAGATTGAGACGTCTTGTCCAGATTGCGATATAGGGCAAGAGAACCTGTTCTTCGCAGTGAATTTTGATCAAGCACCATTACATTCTTATCGCAAGTGCTGTTTTCGTCTTTTAGCCTTGTAGACAAGATTACAATATTTGCGCGATCGCAGGCGATTCTTAAATATCTTTGATCTGTAATTGTTGCGATTTTGACCTCGCTGTTTTCAAAGTAGCAGAATTGACTCGATACACATTTAAACTCCGCAAACGCGGTCTGGTTTGAGAGTCCATCAAACTTGGGCCAAAATTCAACCGCCTCCTCCGAAAGCAACTCCTTGGCTTTCTGCTTATTAGAAAGCTGTATTGGCTTACCTATCTGAAACTTATAGGCATCTAACCATTGATCAAGAATAAACTTTGATGGTCGTGATCGATTAATACTTAACTGGTTTGTATTTGACTTGCGAATTCCTACAAGCTTGCCATCTTCGCTAATCAACATGTCAGGAATTTTGGGGTTTACCATTAACAATCCCAATGCTGAGAACCCAATCAAAGCCAATCCTGTAAAACGCAACTTACTTCTGAAACAGATAAACACAACAAAACCAACGGACGCTAGGAAGCTTGCGATTGGAGACGGCTTCCCGATTGCAATATTGCTGCCTAAACTGGCCACCCACTCTGCAATCATAATAACTATTTCAATTGACCATCCCATTGCCATCAGCGGCCAAGTTTCAAGGCCAAATGGCATGAGTAACACAGAGAGAAGTGCCAGTGGCATGACCAACAACGTGACAATTGGCATGGCAAGAACATTCCCTAGTACGCCATACCCTGCGAACTGATAGAAATGCTGAACAGCGAAGATACCAGTTGCAAGTCCAGCTATGATTGCAGTTGCGGCAAGACCTATAAAAAACCGAACGAGAAATATAAAGCCATCATAGATACCTCCCCTCGAGCGCTCATAGGCTGCAGAAAAATTTGCCCAACCTGTATAAATGGCCACGAGCGCCGCTGCAGCGGAAAATGACATCTGAAAACCAGGTGTCATCACTGCTGATGGTGAGATGACGGTTATAACGATTGCCGCAATTGCTACATTGCGTAATGTAATGGCGGGTCGTTCCATTAATACTGCTAACAATACGATGACCAGCATGATCCAAGCCCGTTGCGCTGAGATCGGAGCTCCAGAAATAGTCAGGTAAGAACTTGCAGCGATGATCGCGCCAAATGCAGCTATTTTTTTCACCGGAAATGACTGCACGAGTGTCGGAAATAAGCTGAGTATTAATCTCAGTGCAAAAAAGAAAGTGCCGGATGCCAGTACCATATGAAGGCCAGATATTGCCAAGACATGAGCAAGTCCTGACGCTCTTAAAGACTCAACAGCACTTTTACTTATTGCTCTTCGATCAGATACGATGAGCGCCGAAGCTATTCCAGCGGCATCCCCATCCAGCTGTTGCCTAATTCGATATGCTATTTCGCTTCGTACCCAATTTACCGAGACCAGAAATTTGGTTCTCAAATCCAATTTAGGAGGTGCAGATAAGACTTCTCTTTCTGGTTTACCGTAAAAAAATCCATAGGCCCCAATATTTTTTTGCAGAGCTGCTGACGAAAAATCATAGCCTCCTGGAAAAACCGGCCCTGACGGCGGCGAAAGTCGCGCGCGTCCTTTTATTGGTTCCCCAACCTCAAAAACCTTATGAGAACTACGTGCAACAAGTTGAATGACAGTCGGGGACCTAAATATTCTTGGATTACTAGTATCAACCACTTCAATTTTATATCGAGGCATATCATTAACCCCGATTTCTTTAGCGATAACAAGACCTTCGACGTTGATTGTTACGGACTGATCCAATATAATAAACTCACCCCGGTGTTCAAAATTGACGGCAATCGCACCAACAATAAATGCCATCCCCAAGCTGACTATATATTTTGACCGGACAGACAAACCATTTATGCAGACACGAATTGTCAAAAGAATTGAAAAGGGCAAAATAAGAGCGGCAATTGGGATGTCATTTTGACGCGTGAAATTAAAATATGCGCCAGCAATGAGCGCAATTGGAAACCAGAGAAATGTATGGCCAAAATGTACTTCTTCATCCAGCCATCTTTGTATTGCAGGTTGTTTTAGCGGCGCCGGAGCAGGTGTCACCAAGCCTCGTATAAACCGATTTAAATCCATATATATAGGGTTTTTAGGAACTTTACGGTCCGCACTCTCCCTCTTATCTATTTGATAATTTTCATCTTCGGTCGACAATGCACCCACTCAACGATTTTCACCGCTCCCTTATGGATACAATGATACCCACGCCCAACTATTGTCAACATTACCTTTGGTTTGCATAAGCGCTCTATACATTGCACTGCACAATATTTATGATAAAAACTTGGCATTGAGATGCAAATCGTATAGCTAATGCACATGATAATTAGAACAGAAAGTCTCGCCATGACTATGGCGATAAGATACGGCAAAAGGGAAAAATTATGACAGATAAAAAAGCGACCTTGAACTTCGAAGGCAAGGAATATGACTTCCCTGTTCGCTCTGGTACTCTGGGCCCTGATGTTATAGATATTAGCGCACTTTACAAGAACACAGATGCTTTTACATTTGATCCGGGTTTTACATCTACCGCATCATGTGATTCAGACATTACATTCATCGATGGTGATAAAGGTGTACTGCTGCACCGCGGTTACCCGATCGAACAGCTGGCAAGTGAAGGTGACTTTCTGGAAGTCTGTTATCTTCTTCTGCATGGCGAATTGCCATCTGCAGAACAAAAACTTGATTTTGACAACCGTGTGACCAAGCATACTATGGTTCATGAGCAAATGTCTCGTTTTTTCACGGGTTTCCGTAGAGATGCTCACCCGATGGCCGTGCTTTGCGGTTGTGTGGGTGCAATGTCTTCATTTTATCATGATTCAACGGATATCACTGATCCACATCAGCGCATGGTCGCGTCTATGCGTATGATTGCTAAGTTGCCAACTTTGGCAGCGATGGCATACAAATACCATGTGGGACAGCCATTCGTTTACCCGAAAAATGATCTTGATTATGCGGCCAATTTCTTGCGCATGTGTTTTGCTGTCCCTTGTGAGGACTACAAGGTGAACCCCGTTCTCGCACGCGCAATGGATCGGATTTTCATCCTTCATGCCGATCATGAGCAAAATGCGTCCACATCAACCGTTCGTCTTGCTGGCTCATCAGGCGCAAATCCTTTCGCTTGTATTGCCGCTGGTATCGCCTGTCTTTGGGGGCCTGCCCATGGTGGTGCGAATGAAGCAGCGCTTAATATGCTTGCCGAAATTGGTTCTGTTGATCGCATCCCTGAATATGTTGCTCGTGCTAAAGATCGCGATGATCCGTTCCGCCTTATGGGTTTTGGTCACCGCGTTTACAAAAACTACGATCCACGTGCGAAAATTATGCAAACAACAACGCATGAAGTGCTTAACGAGTTAGGCATTAAGGATGACCCGCTTCTAGAAGTCGCTATGGAGCTTGAAAAGATCGCCCTGACTGACCCTTACTTCATTGAAAAGAAGCTCTATCCGAATATCGATTTCTATTCCGGCATCACCCTGAAAGCGCTTGGCTTCCCGAAAGAGATGTTCACAGTGCTCTTCGCGCTTGCAAGAACTGTCGGTTGGATCGCGCAATGGAAAGAAATGATCGAAGACCCAAATCAGCGTATTGGTCGCCCGCGACAACTTTATACAGGCCCTGCTGTTCGTGACTACACACCTATAAAAGATCGATAGGTTTAACCTAAAATTTAAGTTTAAGGGACGCTATTTAGCGTCCTTTTTTATATGCGAAATGACGATCTCCGCACCCATTACGCTTGGCGCTCTATCTACCTTCATTTTCTGATGGACAAGACCAAATGCTTCCAGCATTGCCTCACGCTCTAATGTCGGAGATGCCAATCGGTTCAATTTACGAGCCAACGCGCTTGGTCGCAGCATATGGTCAATATATTCGGGTATCACCGGATAACCAGCAATGAGATTAGGTAAGGCGGCTGACCAGGTTTTGATTTTATACGACAGCATTCTCAGCAAGATATCTGTTTTATAGATCGAAATACAAGGTACACCCGCCAGCGCAAGTTCCAACAATATGGTTCCAGATGCTGCAAGTGCTGCATCAGCCTCAGCGAACGCCTTCCATTTATTGGCCTCTCCTGTAACAATATCGACATCAACCGACCAGGCTTTAGTTTCATCCTCTATCTTTGCACGAAATCGCTCTAACGTGGGAATAACAAATTTCGCCGTAGGGTATTGTATCGCCAACTCCTCTGCCGCATCACCCATGACATCGATAAGACGCATGATTTCACTATTGCGAGAACCAGGAAGTAGAAGAAAGGTTTTTGCTTGATCGGTAAGCTTACGTTTTTTCTGAGCAGAGCGAGCTTTGTTCAGTTGTTTATTTTCAACCAATCGATGACCTATGTAGGTAAGTGGGGGACCATTTAACTTTGCAACCACCTCAGGCTCAAATGGGAACACAGACAGCACGTGATTGACATAGGCACGCATTTTTTCCGCCCGTTCCGGTTTCCATGCCCATACTGTTGGACATACGTAATTTATGATGGGAAGGTCGGGAAGTTCTTCATGCACTTTCTTTGCAACACGGTGTGTAAAATCTGGACTGTCTACAATTATTAAGACATCCGGTTGCTGCGAAATAATCGCCTTAGCGGTCTGATTTATGCGCATTAGAAGTTTTGGCAACTGCTTCAAAACAGCACCTATTCCTATCAATGAAAGCTCAGAATAATCAAAAAACGAGGTAAGCCCCTCCTCTTCTAATCCCTCGCCACCGACGCCAATCAATTCGAGTGCTGTATCTGTCTTCTTAAGTTGAAATTTTATTTCATGCACAAGATCCGCGGCCAAGTGATCACCTGATACTTCGCCCGCAATAACGGCTAACTTTATCCCACCCAGATTGCTCATCTATGCAACATCGCGTTCAGCGCCCAAAATAAAAAGTCCCTCTTTATCAGCGGTTTTGATTGTTTTGTCTCTGTGTAAGATAAAAGATTTACCTGCTTCAAGAACAATCCCAGCTAGTCCGGCACGCTTCGCATGCTCTATGGTTTCAGGGCCAATGGTGGGTAAATCTGCCCGCATATCTTGCTTTGGTTTGCAAAATTTGACCAACACTCCCTTTTTACCGTTTGGAAGGCGTCCGGCCTTCCGTAAACCTTCAACACGAGAGAGCATTGCATCGGTACCCTCAAGCCCCTCCAACGCTACCACACGGCCACTGACAGCCACAGCAGCCTGCCCTATATCTAGCTCACCTAGCTTAAGTGCAGCTTCAATAGCTACCTTCATATCACTCTTAGCTGTCTTATCTGCACTATGCGTACCAATAGTACCAATGTCTGCCAGCAAATCAGGAACGATCTCATGAGCGCCTACAACCTTGCAACCTTGCGCTTCAATCAGCTCAATAAAGCCACGCAGAAGCGCATCATCTCCGCCTGAGATAATTTTCCGAATTATTGATGGTAATGCCAGGATAGTGTTTAGCGATGGGCGAACCTGTGAAATTTGCGGGCGTTTCTTAACACCGCCAGCCATAACAATTCGCTTGATACAGCGCTGTGTAATCTGCTGTTTTAAGTATGAAAAATCACCAACTTGAAAAGCTGTCGTTTCAAATCCGTCCCAGTTTTGGTCAGCTTCGCCAACAAGTTTAAACACAAATGGATTCTCACCAATATCTTTTGCGGCCAGCGCAACATCAAACGGAAGTTGTCCGTAGCCAGCAATAATTGCTAATCGGCCGTCGCTTTGAGAATTTGGCGACGTAGATGCCATTGTCAGCCTCTTTTCCGATCTTGAGGAGGGAATAGAAAACCCCGCTTACTATCAACCGAGACAAAATCAAAAATATCTTTTTCCAGGCTATTCATCTTGGATGCTTTTGCCTGCTCTAGCCGATCTTTGAAGTGCCCCACCCCTTCAAACATATGTTTATAGAAACGCCTTATCGAAAGAATGTCGGACCGGCTAAAACCTGAACGGCTAAGTCCAATAACATTCAGACCCATAAGTGAACCAGGAGCGCCAGTTACCATTCCAAATGGTATAACGTCATGATTTGCCAGTGACAAACCACCCATAAAAGCATGGTGTCCAATACGAACAAACTGGTGCGCAGCAGCCCCGCCGCCCATAATGACATTGTTCCCAACCTCAACATGTCCGCCAAGCATCACATTATTTGAAAGGATAACATTGTTCCCAACACGACAATCATGCGCGATATGGGAATATGCGAGGAAAAGACAGTCGTTGCCAACTATAGTTCTATTACCAGCGTCAGGCATACCTGTGTTCATCGTCACGCCTTCGCGAATAGTACAACGCTCACCAATGATCAGCTGAGTATCTTCACCATTATAATGGATGTTTTGCGGGTCACCACCCAAAGCAGCCTGCGGAAAAATGAGTGTGTCTGCACCAATCTTAGTATTCCCCATAACGGATATATGGCTTTTAAGCTCTACATTTTTACCAATTTGAGCTTTTGACCCAATCATACAAAAAGGACCGACCTTAACGCCATCCGCCAAAATAGCACCATCTTCCACAATCGAAGATGGGTGAACTTGCGCTGAAGCTGAAATCATCTACTTGCCTTCTTCATTGGCAACAAGCATGGCACCAATATCAGCTTCCGCAACTTTTTTGCCGTCTACAATACCTTCACAATGGAACTTCCAAATTGTTCCACGTTGTTTGATTTTTTTGACGTGTATTTCCAATCGATCACCTGGGACAACTGGCTTTCTAAAGCGGCAATTATCAATAGTCATAAAGTAAACGACATCTGCCTCTACGCCAGAATTCATGACGCAAATCGCGCCAGATGTTTGCGCCATAGCTTCAACAATCAGCACTCCTGGCATAACAGGTTGCGCAGGAAAATGGCCCGTAAAGTGCGGTTCGTTCATAGTCACGTTTTTAATGCCAACCGCCGAACTGTCTCCATCAATATCAATAATTTTATCAACAAGAAGAAATGGATATCTATGTGGAAGCAGTTCCATAATTTTCATTATGTCAGCTGTTTCTAAAGCGTTTTGATCAGAATCACTCATTTGAATCTCCATCTTTATTGTATTTTCCTCGCCCAAAGGCTCTTGCATTGATTTCAGCTACATCACGCAAAAAGGCCTTCATCGGCCTTGCAGGAATTCCGCCCCAAATGGCGCCAGCCGGAACATCGGCTGGAACAGCACTTTTTGCAGCAATTTGTGCACCATCACCAATGGTAATATGACCATTTACGCCAACATTACCGCCTAGGGCGACAAAGTCACCGAGTGTCGCGCTACCTGCAATTCCAACCTGTGAAACAATCATGCAATTGCGCCCGATTGTTACATTGTGACCAATCTGCACTAGGTTATCAATTTTAGTCCCCTCGCCGATGACCGTATCATCTAAGGCACCACGATCAATTGTCGTATTCGCTCCAATCTCGACATCATCTTGAATGATAACTCTACCAATCTGGGGAATTTTTAGATGCGCTGTTTTTGTTGTTATATATCCAAAGCCATCCTGACCAATACAAGCTCCTGCGTGAAGAGTAACTCGGTTGCCAATTAAACTGTTTTGCAGTGTTACATTTGGGCCAATGGAACATAATCGACCTATCTTGCAGCCTTGTTCAATAACCGTATTCGCGCCGATGACACTGCCTTCGCCGATAGATACATCGGCACCTATGATAACGCCCGCACCTATATGTGCACCTGTTTCCAATCTTGCTGTTTCATGTATGATAGCATTCGCAGAGATTTTGTTCTCAACATTTTGGATAATTGCAGTAGAAGCGTCTGGATAAAAAAGAGCGATTGTCTGGGTAAAGGCCAGTTGCGGATTTACAACAATAAGAGCAATAATATGTTCAGGAATCTTTGACGCCAAAGCCTTTGTACAAAATACAAATCCAGCGCTTGTTTTATCTAATAAATTCAGAGATTTACGCGATCTAATAAATGTAATTTCAGAACGATTAGCACGCTCTATTGGCGCAACATCTGAAACATACAAATCAGGTGAAAGTTCCTGCTCAACCTGCGCATTGGTAATTTCAATTATTTTTGCTACGGGCAAGTTATCCGAACAAGCGAAAAAAGAATTACCCATTGCAACCGACCAGACATACAAATGGAATCCCGCCTAAGAAGACGGGATTACTTAACTTAAAAACGTGTTGAAGCACCAAAGCCAAACCGGCGAGTTTTGTCAAAGCTTTGTTTAACAACAGGCTCCGCATAATAGAAATTAAGAGGCCCAAATGGAGATGCCCAAGTAATTCCAACACCGACGGACGAACGCCACTTCATGCTTGAACCAGTGATTGTTTGTCCACCAAGATCAGAAGCTGAAATGTCATTACCATACAATGTTGCGGCATCTGCAAACAGATTAAGCCTTAACCCAAAGTCACGCGATACCGCTGGAAATGGTGCACTCACTTGAACACTTGCATTAAAGTACGTCGTGCCACCTGCCGCTTCAATATTCGATGCACCCGAAAATACTCGTGGGCCTATACCTTTTGTATCAAAACCACGAACGGTTTCACCACCAAGATATAAATGCTCAAACACGTTCAAATTATTGCCATTGAGCGCTTGCACATACCCTGCACCCACTTTCACAGAACCAATAAGATCAACAGCCTCGGAAATAACGTCAAAATATGACGCTTTTGCTGTCGTCTTGATGTATTGAGCGTCACCACCTAAGCCAGCAATTTCCTGATTTAAACGAACACCGTAACCTTCACGTGTAAATTGCTCATCATCAAAATTCTTATATGTAAGTGCATAGGAAATAGAAGACGTTGTACGGTTTCCTGCAGTAACAACAGCTTTTTCCGGATTTGATGCAATTGTAGACACTGACGGGTATTTAACCAGACTATAATTATATGCGGCAGACAATGACAAATAATCCGTCAATGGCGCTGCGATTCTTAAGCTTCCACCTTGCGTATTGGCTGTGTAACCGCTGTTTGAGGTATCTTCTTCACTGAATAAATCAAATCCTGCAGCCAATCTATAACCTAGGAAATAGGGCTCCGTGAATGAAAGATTGTACTTTTGCGTATTTTCGCCACGCCCCGCTGAAAGCTTAATGAATTGACCGCGACCCAAGAAGTTTTTCTCAGTAATGGAAATGTCAGCAGACGCCCCTGTAGTATTTGAATAACCACCACCGATTCCGAACTCGCCGGTTGCCTTGTCTTGAACATTTACAACCAAGATCACACGATCAGCTTCAGAACCAGGACGCGTTGATATGTCGACGGATGAGAAATAACCCAATTGATTTAGGCGCTTAGTAGCCTTACGCAACAGAACCTGATTGTAAGGATCACCTTCACTAATATCGAACTCACGACGGATTACGTAATCTCTTGTACGCGTATTACCAATGATTTCAATACGTTCAACATAGGCGCGTGTACCTTCATCAACAAGGTAATCTACCGATATTGTTCGGCCAGAAAAATCGCGATCTCCTCGTGGCGTAATCTGCGCAAATGGATAGCCTTGCGCGGCTACTTCATCTGCAATTGCTGTAATCGTATCTTCTACCGATCTTGCGCTGTAAGTTTTACCTGATTTACTTTTAATAACGCGAGCCAATGAATCTGTGTCTATGCCCGGTATCGTACTATCAACATTAATAGCACCAAATTTATAGCGTTCACCTTCATCAACAGTGAAGGTAACTTCATATTCATTTGTAGCTTCATTAAGATCTGCATAGGACGATGTTACACGGAAGTCAGCAAAGCCCTGATTATAATAAAACCGTCTTAGAAGCTCCTCATCAGCCAATAATTTATCTTGATCGTAAATATCTTTACGGCTGAGAAAGCTCAAAAAGTTAGATTTCTTCGTCGAAATAACATCAGCAAGACGATTATTAGCGATAGAATTGTTACCAACAAAATTTATTCTTGAAATTTTTGTTCTGTCGCCTTCATTAACTTGAAACGCAATATTAATTCGGCCATTGCCCAAAGGCACAACTTGTGTCGTTACGCTTGCATCATCTCGACCGATACCAGCGTATGCGCTTTTTATAGCCTCAATATCTGCAGCAACGATTAGATCATTATACGGTCCCAATGATGCGGTTTGCACGACATTTTGCAATTGGCGGTCTTTAAGTTTTTTATTACCGTTAAAAACAACCTGATTGACAACCTGATTTTCAGAGACATCAACAATTAGGCTGCCACCAGCAACCCGAATACTAACATCGGAGAAGAACCCCGTTGCAAAAAGACGCTTAACTGACTCATCAATATCATCATTATTAAAACGACCACCTGGTGTGATAGTCAGATTATTACGCACTGTTGATGCATCAACGCGCGAATTCCCCTGAACAACAATGCGGCTAACCACAGCGGCCTCGGCAATACCAGTCATGACAACCATAGCTGAGCCAACTCCTGTAATCGCGATACCTGCCGATAATGAGACGGCTGAAACAGCACTTAACAGACGAGAACGAAACTTCATTGCACTACGTACCTTCTTTTAACAACGCAACGGCGCGCCTGAACCTAGCCCAGACTCGCACTATGGTTTACGTTTAAAACGCTTTTCCCCTACAAGCAAGGAAAAGCGTTAAATTCCGTTTACTTATTTATTATTTATCACGCCACCCATTCAACTGATATGTTTTAGGGTTAACAAATTATTTCACTATTTTACCAAAGATCCTTACAAAATAGGCGACTACTAACTGCCAACTATGTTTTTGTAGATAGAACCGACATCATTAAACGTGGTGAATATCATAAGCGATAAGAGAATCATTATACCTACTCGCAACGCATAATCTTGTGTCTTGAGACTCAATGGCCGCCCCAACATTGCCTCAAAAGCATAAAACACCAAATGACCGCCATCGAGAATAGGTATGGGCATTAAGTTCAGCAAGCCAATAGAAAGTGAAATTACTGCCATCAATTGTACGAGTGCAAGGACACCCAAGGTGGCCACCTGACCTGAAATTTTCGCGATCCCTATGGGGCCACTAAGTTGTTTTGCACTTTCACGACCGACTAATATGTTGCCAATATAATCAAATGTACGGGTTACGATGAACCAACTTTCAGAAAAAGCCTGTCCTACCGCCTCAGGAACAGTGAATATCTGCTGACGGAAATTGCCTCCTTCGGCACTTACCATCACTCCCATTCGCCCCTCTTCTATCTCATTTCCAAAACGATCCTTGCTTACAATCCGATCAGGAATCAAGGTCAGTATTTCATCCTGCCCATTTCGTTTAACTGTAATTGCAACTTCTGTTTCAGGTCTGGAGCTTATATAGCGTTTTAGATCTTGAAAAACGATTACCTCTATACCGTCAACAGCAACAAACAAATCCCCCTTCTGAAGACCTGCTTTCTCGGCCGGCGATTGAGCAACAACCTCCGATATGATTGGATCAGCAATTTGCCGACCAAATGTCGCAAACATTGCTGTGAAAATAAGAATGGTGAGAATGAAGTTGGCCATTGGTCCGGCGAGAACCGTCAATGCACGACGACCTACTGACGCATAATAAAAAGAACGAGCTTTGTCAGCTTCGGACATTTCTATCGCTGTGCCATCTGATGCGCTTGTCGCATTTTGATCGCCAAAAAATTTGACGTATCCACCTAATGGAATTAACGCTAACCGCCAGCGAGTTCCGGATTTATCTGTAAATCCAAAGAGTTCTTTACCAAAACCTATGGAAAATGTTGTCGCATGAATACCGCACCATTTACCGACAAGGTAATGTCCCATCTCATGTACAAAAACGACGATTGAAAGAACAACAATGAAGGAAAGAACATTTCCAGTCAAAATCGAATATAGCGAACTGAGGATATCCATAATTTTGTCCAGTTGAGGAGTAGTAATGTTTGAAATCTATAAGTCTAAGAGGTGTACAGCCAATATCGAACTTGAATCAATACCACTATAATACTGGTTTAGGGTAGCGATTACAAACGCGATTATCGCGGCAAAAATAACACCATCTAACCGATCCATAAACCCTCCGTGTCCAGGTATAAGCTGGCTTGAATCTTTGACCCCATATCTTCGCTTGATCCAAGATTCAAACAAATCTCCAATTTGACCTGATATGGAAATTACTGCTGCAACGATTGGAACGAAAATTCCGCCGCCATACCTGAGCATCATCACGCTTATAAGCCCAATACCCACACCTGCTGCCAAACCAAATATGGCACCCGACCACGTTTTGCCTGGTGAAATGGCGGGAGCTAACTTTCGACCACCTATCGCTTTACCGCAAAAATAGGCAAAAATATCGGTAGCCCAAACAATGCTTAAAACAAAGATTACTGCAAATAGCCCGAAGAGCCCATCGCCACGTAACTCGGTCAGCGCGATGACAGGAAATCCTGCATAAAAAATCCCCGCTACAGATACCGCCGAAACACCCTGTCTTGCGCCAAAAGTCATCGCAACAGCAGCGCCACTTAGAAGAACAACAAAAGCATAAATCGGTAAATCAAACAGCAAAAATGAAAAGCTGAGAACCAGTGTCAGCCATGCAACACCATTGGCGCGAATACTTTTACTCCTTAGAGCCGTGATGGTGCTCCACTCATAGTAAATCAAGAACCCAGCGACAATCACTACGCAGGCAAATACCTTACCACCCATCCAGGTCGAGAATATAGCCAATATTGCCAACACAATCGCAGAAATGGTGCGCAGCTTTAACTCTCTGCTCATGCGATTCTTGCTAAATAATTGTTCTTAATATGAGAAATGCACAAAGTAGCAGCCCTTTTTTTTATAAAGGTATACGTTTAATTACGCAAAGAACATATATAATCGAAGTTCATCCTCAAGAAGTTACAGCAACTTTTTGGGGAACAACACCGCCAAAACGTCTTTCGCGAGATTTAAACTTATCAATCGCGCATAAATAGACATCTTTTGTAAAATCAGGCCACAGCTCATCTACAAAAACAAACTCTGAATATGCCGCCTGCCATAACAGAAAATTTGACAATCGCTGCTCCCCACTGGAGCGAATGATGAGTTCGGGATCTGGAATGGACCTTGTATCAAGATAGGAAGATACACAGCATTCATTGATATCATTTACATCCAACAGGCCAGATTTAACATCGGCTGCAATTCTCTTTGTTGCCCTTGCGATTTCATCACGAGCGCCATAGTTAAATGCAATCACAAGATTTAGACCCGTGTTCTGCGCTGTTGACTCTTCTGCCTCTAGCAAAAGCTTTAAGATATCCAATTGTAGATTTTCTCGGCCACCAATTATGCGTACGCGAACATTTTTATCGCGAAGTTTTCCCAAATCACGCTTCATAAAGGTTTTTAACAGTCCCATTAAGAAACCGACTTCTTCGGCTGGCCGGCTCCAATTTTCAGAAGAAAATGCAAAAAGCGTTAGATATTTAACTCCAATTTCTCCTGATGTTGTGACCACTTGGCGGAGCGTTTCTACACCCTTTTTATGACCTGCACTTCGAGGCAACCCCTGCTCTTTAGCCCATCGGCCATTGCCATCCATAATAATAGCTACATGTTCGGGAATATTATTTGAAAATGTCTGCAAAATGCTGGCCCGCCCAAACTTGATCTGACTAAACGGTCATGATCTCTTTTTCTTTATCTGCAAGCAAAACATCAATCTCTTTGGTCACATCATCTGTTGCTTTTTGTACATTTTCAGACTGAGCATGTGCGTCATCTTTACCAAGATCACCATCCTTTTCGGCTTTTTTAAGGCCATCCATGCCATCACGTCGAACGTGACGAATAGCAACTTTTGCATTTTCAGCATATGTGCCAGCAAGCTTAACCAATTCTTTGCGACGTTCCTCATTCAAATCTGGCATTGGAATACGTAAATTTTGACCATCAGTGATAGGATTAAACCCAAGATTGGCATTACGAATCGCTTTTTCGACATCAGCGACCATTGTTTTATCCCAAACATTAACGGCAAGCATGCGTGGTTCTGGAACGGTAATATTGGCAACCGTATTGAGAGGTACTTTCGATCCATATGCATCAACCATAACCGGATCAAGCAGATTTCCGGATGCGCGTCCTGTTCTTAGTGCAGCTAGTTCTTTCTTGAACGCTGTAACAGCTCCGTCCATACGACGTTTCAGGTCATTCAAATCAGTACCGGGCATATTCCACTCCATAAGATTCTGTTCAGCAATATTTATATTAGTTATCACGCACAATCGTTGAACGTCCACCACCTCTAAGAATTTCGGCAAAACCACCTTTCTCATGGATAGAAAACACAACAATTGGAATATTATTTTCGCGCGCAAGCGACACAGCTGCCATATCCATAACAGCAAGCCCGCGCCGTAAGACCTCATCATGGGTCAATTCATTAAAGCGAGTTGCATCAGGCGTCGTCTTAGGGTCAGCGGTATAAATTCCATCGACCTGCGTACCTTTGAAAATAGCATCGGCATTCATCTCAGCCGCACGTAAAGCAGCAGCAGTATCGGTTGTCAGGAATGGATTGCCAGTGCCACCGGCAAAAATGACGACACGACCTTTAATAAGATGATGCTTTGCAGCGCGTTGAGAAAAACTCTGGCATAGTTCCGGCATCGCGATTGCTGATAGAACTTCCGTCTCCACACCTAATTTACGCAAAGATGTCGCCAACGCCAGTGCGTTGATGACTGTTGCCAACATACCCATATGGTCACCGGTTACGCGATCACCGCCTTTGGAAGCAACTGCCACGCCGCGAAAAATGTTACCGCCGCCAACAACAACGCTAACCTCGACACCCATTCTATGAACTTCTGCAATATCGCCCGCTATGCGGTCTGCAACATTAACATCAATACCAAATCCCTGATCGCCCATAAGCGCCTCACCAGAGGCTTTAAACAAAACACGTTTATAAACTGGGTCTTCAGACATATAGCACCTTCATTTTAATAATTATCGTTTGATGAAAATCAAACTCACAATCGGATACACTAAGGGCACCGCGTTGTCACGCGATGCCCCAATATATTCGGAAAAAATCCAATAGATTTTTGAAAAAGCATTTAGCCTTTTGCAGTCGCTGCCACTTCAGCGGCAAAGTCTTCTTCTTCTTTTTCAACACCTTCACCAAGAAGTAAGCGGGCCATACCAGCTACTTTAATCGGTGCGCCGACTTCTGCTTCCGCAGCTTTAACAGCTTCCTCAACAGTTTGATCTGGGTTCATAACAAATGCCTGGGACATCAACGCAACTTCTTGGAAGAATTTGCGCATGCGACCTTCAACCATTTTTTCTGCAATATTATCAGGCTTGCCGGATTCTTTAGCTTGCTCAAGGAAAACTTGACGCTCGCGCTCTGCAACGTCTTTATCAACTTCTTCCGACGTAACCGCAAGTGGGCTCGTTGCAGCAACGTGCATTGCAACCTGACGACCAACAGCCGCTAGCTTTTCTTTATCACCATCTGATTCCAGCGCCACAAGAACGCCTAGCTTACCAAGTTTGTCAGTTACTGCGTTGTGGATGTATGACGCAACTACACCATTACCAACTTCCAATTTGGCAGAACGACGAAGTGTCATGTTCTCACCAATCGTACCGATGGCATCTTTAACTGTGTCTTCAACTGTTTTTCCAGAAGGATGATTTGCTGCAACCACAGCTTCAACCGTACCGTCAGTTGTCAAAGCAACATCAGCAATACCATTTACCAAGCCTTGGAATTCGGCATTGCCCGCAACGAAATCTGTTTCAGAGTTTAACTCAACAACAACTGCTGAATTTTCATTGCTTGCAATAGCAATCAAGCCCTCAGCGGCCGTACGTCCTGACTTTTTGTCAGCTTTTGCGATACCTTTAGCACGAAGCCAATCAATAGCAGCTTCCATGTCGCCGCCAGCTTCTGTTAGTGCTTTCTTGCAGTCCATCATGCCTGCGCCTGTTTTTTCGCGCAGTTCTTTAACCATTGCTGCTGTGATGCTCATTTTAGCCTCTTTTTGCAAAATAGTGAGATATGTATCTCAAATTATCTCTACATCGATACCAGAGTATCGGTTCAATTATATGACACTTAACATGTAGCACTGGCAGAAATTAATATGCCGCCAGTGCTAATCTAAAAACTCATCAGCTCTTATTGAGCGGCTGGAGCCTCTTCTGTGGCAGGAGCTTCGTCCGCGACAACAGCAGCTTCAATCGGCGCGTCAACAGCTGCGCCCAAATCGACACCTGACGAACCTTGCTGACGTGCGATGCCATCGATGCATGCGCGGCTGATAAGATCGCAATAAAGCGAAATTGAACGAGCAGCATCATCGTTACCAGGAATTGGGAAATCAACGATGTCTGGATCACAGTTCGAATCAACAACTGCAACTACAGGGATTTTAAGACGTTTTGCTTCTTGGATAGCGATGCCTTCTTTATTTGTGTCGATGACAAAAATAAGGTCAGGTGTGCCGCCCATATCGCGGATACCGCCAAGTGCACGGTTTAGTTTTTCACGTTCGCGCTCTAGGTTCAAACGTTCTTTCTTAGTGAAACCTTGTGCATCACCAGCAAGAAGTTCGTCTAGTTTACGAAGACGTGCGATTGAGTTTGAAATTGTTTTCCAATTGGTCAACATTCCGCCCAACCAGCGAGCATTTACATAATACTGAGCTGATTCAACAGCAGCTTTTGCAACGATTTCAGATGCTTGACGTTTTGTACCTACGAAAAGTACACGGCCACCTTTAGCTACAGTGTCAGAAACAAGCTGCAAAGCATTTGAAAGCATTGGGTATGTTTGACCAAGGTCGATGATGTGAATGTTATTACGCTCACCAAAGATGAACTTTTTCATTTTGGGATTCCAGCGGTGTGTCTGGTGACCAAAATGACAGCCAGCTTCTAATAGCTGACGCATTGAAAATGAAGGCATTGCCATGCCGTTTCTCCTTTTACCGGTTGTACCTAGCGCAGAAAGAAGCGAACCAAAATTAGAACGCCACCGGGCGGAACGGATCGGATTTCTCCCCAATCAATCCCAATCTGCGTGTGGAATGAGGCTCACATACGGCGAAAACTCCCCAATTGCAAGGTTTTTCTTATGTGAATCATCGTTTATTAGATTTTGACTTGCAGCCAAATTTTCGATTACTGGTAAGATCCAATAATACAGATGTGAACACAATGAAATACAGTTTTAGAAATGACTATAGTGAAGGCTGCCATCCAAGTATTTTGGAAGCAATATCCAAAGCCAATCTGGAACAGGCCGAGCCTTATGGTACCGACTCACATTCCGATGAGGCGCGCGCACTTATTCGGGGTCATTTGGGGCAAGCAGAGACACCAATCTTCTTTGTGACGGGCGGTACGCAAGCTAATTTGATCATCCATGCCTGCGCTCTACGTTCTCATGAGGCGGTCATTGCACCTGCAAGCGGCCATATAGAAACCAATGAAGCCGGATCAATTGAAGCGACTGGCCATAAAGTTATTACGACGGACGCTGTAGATGGCAAATTGACTGCAGAAAGCCTTCAAAACGTGCTGGATAGCCATAATCATTTTCCGCATGTGACACGCCCACGCATGGTCTATATTTCAAATGCGACGGAGATTGGAACAGTCTATAATAAAGACGAGATCACGGCTCTATCGAAGGTGTGCCGCGCTAACGAGCTCTATCTAATGGTTGACGGTGCGCGATTGGGAGCAGCACTCGCATCTGATTACAGCAATCTCACATTGGCAGATTTAACGGAGCTGACCGATATCTTCTGGATTGGCGGCACGAAATGCGGCGCATTGTTCGGCGAAGCCATTGTGATACCCAATAAGGCGCTGGCAGAAGATTTTGAAATACACGTTAAGCAACGCGGGGCACTCCTAGCCAAAGGCAGTGCGCTGGGCATACAATTCAAGCAATTATTCTCCGATAATCTATATTTCAATCTCGCAAACCATGCCAACAGACTCGCAAAAAAGATGGCCGACGGCATCAAGGCCGCAGGATTTGAAATGGCCGCAGAATGCGAAGCCAACATGCTAATGGCAATTTTACCTAACGGCGTGATTAATTATTTAGGTGAGTCATTTGATTTTTACATCTGGCAAAAGATTGATGACGAACGTTCGCAAGTGCGACTTCTTACATCTTGGGCCACAGATGAAATACAAGTTGACCGGTTTATTGAAAAACTAAAACCTTAGACTATCGACAGGGCTCGTCCTCATCTAGAATTTCAAAATCTGAAACCTTACCATCGATAACGAGATATCCATGATCAAGCGTTAGATCACGACTAACGCCATTCTCGTGGAGTTTAAAAGCAAAGCGATAGACTGGAAGTGTGTCGCCATTTTCACCTTCCTCAAAATAAGAAATCGAAACAGGCCAGTAGCCAGCTTCGCCCTCTTCGCCGATGATTTTGATTTCATCATCATCGAGACTATCAGGCTCTTCAAACTCTCCAATGATAGTTGTCGTAATCAGTGATTTATTACCACCATCAGACCCGTCAAAAATACGTGCCTCATAGATCCGTTCGCCGGACTTGGCGCGCTCAATCAAATCAATCAAATTAGCTGTCGGAAATTGAGATTTTGGCAAATGAATATTATCTTGATCTGGCTTTTTATAACTTACAACCAACTCGTCGTCTTCTGTGTTCGCTCTACCGCTGACTTCGGTATCAAGCTTCTCGTCAAGATATGAACGGTTCATAAAACTGAAGCTTTCGTCTTCAGCACTTTCATAAAAGCTGGCCTGTTGATCAGAAATTCGCGCTGTATCACCAGCATAAATCTCACTGACAGACCGAAAATTGACAGTATATCCATCACATTCCGAGCCAGTAAACTCATATACCATTCGCCCCGCAAGTGCTGTAACGCCAGATCGTTCTGAAGCATTTTTGAGCTTGAGTTCATAAACGACCCTATGGGGAATTAACTGAATGGCAGATGCCGCTTGAGTGAACAAACCACATGCCAAAAAAGTCGCGCCGCTTATTTTTAACAAGGATACAGGCTGAAACGTTAAAAACAATTTTTTACTCTCACTCCCAAATTTTCGGTATGTTTATCTTCAAATGCGTGCTTTGAACAGGTACTTTCTAAATCAGACGCGAATCGTCCTGACTAACAAAGCAGAATCTACCATCTGTCACAAATGGAGCAAATGAATGTCCGATAGCATTGAATCTCGCCTTGCCGACAAGAATATTACGTTACCAGAGGCCGCAGCACCAGCTGCAAACTACCTGCCATATACAATTTCTGGCAATCAACTGTTCATTTCCGGCCAACTTCCAATGATTGATGGTGCTTTTACTGCAAAAGGCCAGCTGGGACATAGCGTGACTGTTGAACAAGGGGTCGCTGCTGCCGAAACCTGTGCAATTAATATTTTGGCGCAGGCAAAAGCTGCCCTTGGCGATTTATCGCGCATTAAACAAGTCGTCAAAATTAGTGGCTTTGTCTCTTCCACGCCGGATTTTTATGAACAGCACCTCGTTATAAATGGCGCATCAAACCTTCTTGCTGAAATTTTGGCCGATGCCGGTAAACATGCGCGTGCCGCTGTTGGTATGTCTTCTCTACCCTTTAATGCCTCTGTTGAAATTGATGCCATTATTGAGTTTGAATAATGTCTCATGGTTGGCTAACGGCTCGCCCTATTGCCCATCGTGGTCTTCACAATGAAAATGAAGGTGTGTTTGAAAACACCCTGACATCATTTGAACGTGCGATTTCAGGCAATTATACCATCGAATGTGATCTGCAATTCTCCGCAGATGGCATTCCGATGGTTTTTCATGATTACAAATTAGACCGGCTTTGCGGCCTAAATGGTGATGTAAGAGCTAAAACGGCATCCGAACTCGGCGCCCTTCGCGTTGGTGGCTCCGATGATCATATTCCGACACTTTCTGAAGCTTTGCGCATGATTAATTGTCAAGTACCTCTTGTCATCGAGTTCAAAGGCCGAGAGAACGACGATGATGGATTTGCTGGTGCAGCTCTAGATGCTTTAGACGGATATAAAGGCAAAGTCGCTCTGATGTCATTTGATCATCATATATTGCAAGACTTACACGCTCTCAAGTGCCCCTACCCGGTTGGCTTAACGGCAGAAGGCCAAGAACCCGAAACATTCTTTACCCATGAAGAGGCATTAGGTTTAGGCTTGGATTTCATCTCTTACGAGATCAAAGATCTACCTAATCCATTCATTCAGGCGCAACGTAAGAGGAATATGCCCATCATCTCTTGGACAGTTCGAAATAGCGATCAAAAAGCACATTCGGATATTTATGCTGACCAAATTACATTTGAAGGATTTAATCCAGACGTGTGAACGCCTATATTGAGGTGCACTGCAACTGGATAAACACCAATCGAGCTCATTTATGACCACTGCTGATACACCTTTGACAGTCCAAACAATTGGCAGCATAGATGACGTCTCAAAACAGGACTGGGACCGATTTGTTGGCGCATCTAGGACCATGCCGTCTAGTTCAAAAATAGAATCCAACGCTGAATATAACCCGTTTATTTCTCACAATTTTTTATCAGCTCTCGAACGCTCAGGCTCAGTTTCGCGTGAAACTGGATGGATGCCGCAGCATTTGGTGTTATCAGGGCCAAAAGGTGAAATTCTGGGCGCACTTCCCGCCTATATAAAATCTCATAGTCAGGGTGAATATGTGTTTGATCATGCATTTGCCGACGCATGGGAACGTTCGGGTGGGCAGTATTACCCGAAATTTCAATGCTCCGTACCTTTTACTCCGGTAACCGGCCCTCGCCTTCTATTGGCGTCAGATGTCGAACACAAATCTGGACAATTGGCATTGGCCTCAGCACTTTGCCAAATTAACGACAAGTACGGGTTTTCATCAGCCCACATCACATTCATGCCGGAAGATCATGCCAGAAATCTGGCAAATGTGGGATTTCTGCTGCGTACAGACCAGCAATTCCATTTCATCAACGATAATTATGCAAATTATGATGCCTTCTTGGAAACACTGACATCCCGCAAACGCAAAAATCTTAAAAAAGAACGCCGCAGCGCGCTGGATAATGATATCTCGATTGAATGGCTCACCGGAGATCAACTCACCGAGGACATTTGGAACATTTTTTTCCAATTTTATATGGATACATCATCGCGCAAATGGGGACGACCTTACCTGACACGAGAATTCTTCTCGTTAATCACAAAAACAATGCCCGAAGACATCTTGCTTATCATGGCAAAGCGCGATGGGCGCTATATTGCGGGTGCGATAAACTTTATCGGGTCTGATTGCCTCTATGGTCGCCATTGGGGGTGCGTTGAAGACCACCCATTTCTGCATTTTGAGGTTTGTTACCATCAGGCAATTGATTACGCAATAAAGCACGGACTTTCGCGCGTTGAGGCTGGAGCGCAGGGTCAACACAAACTGGCAAGAGGGTATCTACCCGTTACAACCTATTCTTCTATTTATATCCCGCATGAAGGGTTTCGAGATGCTGTTGCAGATTACCTTGACCACGAACGACAAGAGGTTGGGGAAATTGGTGAGATTTTGAAGACGCGCGGCCCGTTTAAAGCTAAGAATGAGGCGAACTAAGGAGCTGACGATGACCTATGATGATCAAAATATATTTGCCAAAATTTTACGTGGCGAAATTCCAAGTGAAAAGCTTTATGAGGATGATCATTCTTATGCATTGATGGACGTGATGCCGCAGAGCAATGGCCATTGCTTGATTATATCAAAAGAAGCAGCCCGAAACATTCTTGATGTATCACCAGATGCACTGGCTCATGTAATCAAAACATCGCAAAAACTTGCGATTGCGGTCAAAGAAGCATTTAATGCTGACGGCATCCTTATACGACAAAACAATGAAACAACTGCCGGTCAAGTTGTGTTTCATATTCATTTTCATATCATTCCTACCTACGAGGGCGTTGCAATACGCTCACATACGAGCGAGATGGAAGATATGGACGTACTTAAGAAAAATGCGGATAAAATTCGCGCCGCACTTTGATCTATAACTCACCAAAGTCGAGTCAGAATTCGAAAATTCAAACCCCAATCTCCAACAAGTAACACAAGCAACGCGACTAAGATGCCGACTGCGATGCGTTTTCCTGCCATTAGAAACATTAAAAACCCAGTGGCAACTGCGAGAACACGCAAATAAATATCAAAATCGGCAAGGGAGCCAGTTGGCTGCAAGATCAATTTAGCAATAATGCCTGCGATAAGTGACGTTGCCATAGCACGCACCCATGTCAATGCAAGACTGCCCTCTTGCAAACGATTACCCACTATCACGCCGAGCCAACGCCATATATCGGTTGCCAACCAACCTGCAATTAGTATGAAAACAAATGGCCACCACCAGGCGTCTAGGGCGTAATAGCTCATACCTGCACACGTCGATGTTCAACTACTGCATAAATTAGTGTCGCAAGAGATCCACCAACAAATCCTCCAAGTAAAATATCAATCTGCGGAAAAAACTGACTAAAGATTGGGCCTAAAACAATCCCAAACCCCATTGCAAGATAGATTGAGTAATTTCGAGCTGAGCGCCAAAGTGAGAGTAAGAAATAGATAGGGGTTAATAGAAAGAGCGCAGCCAATGCATAGGGTGGAAAGGTTTCTATAAGCGGGTAACCAATCGCAACTAAAAGCGTATTAAATATAAAAAGCGAACCTCCAATGCCTGCAAAATATACAGTTCTGTTCTCACGAGGCACATTCTTGAAATTTTCAAATGCATAAAGCCAACCTGTTATAGCGACAAAATGCGATAGTATAAGCAAAATCCAAGTTCGTGTATCTTTTGTCCGCATCTCTGGCACAATCGACGCGGTCATGGGCATGAAACGTATAGACGAAAGCGTGACAGCAATAAACGTCGCGGCAATAGATGTGCCGCTCAAAATAGAAGACACCATGATTAGTTTTGCAGGTAGCGCCCAGATGAAAAAATTCATCGCGACAACCTCGGGCATGGGAATGCCAACTTCAATCGCAAAACCAGCAAAACCGATGATCGCGCAGGCAAGCGTTAATGCAGGCAGTGTGAATAAAACACGCATACCTTTTAGGAACCAAAACGATTTTGTTTGCTGAATCACATTTGACATCAGGTCAAAGTAACCGAGTCACACGAAAACAGAAATAGATTTCTTCTCTTGCACCTCACTCTCATAACATAAGTTGCATACAGGCATTTTGCACATGAAGTAGATATTCCTTTGCAGGAAAACAAACGCATTTCTCATGATTCATAGCCTCAACTGAAACCTCTTGCCCTCGCGCAACTGGTGGACATGGAATAAATAGACAATCACCGGACGTTGAGTTCAGAGCTTCATCGGTGACTTGATACCTATCAAATTGATTAAGGTTGGCATTTTTTGGCCAAGAGTCTGTAATGATAATGTCTGCATATTGGATTGCATTTATATTATCGACGCATTGAATGTTCTCATGATCGTAAAATTTTTGATCAATGAAATATTCTGGTGCAAAGATTTGCGTGAACTTTAACGGCAATACCATCGCGGCTTCCGCCCACGAATGAATGATATTATTGGCTGGTCCAACACAAACAACGTTCAGACCTTTGATTGAACCCCGTTTACTTAAAACATATGCCAAATCACCAAGCGTCTCGCATGGATGATTATTTTGAGTCCTAAGATTTAGAACTGGTTTGGGGCAAACATCAACGAAAGTCAGTAATTTCGTGTAATCTGGCGTTCTAATTGCTAGAAGATCATACCAATTTGAAAGATATTCCGCTAAATCCGCCAACTCCTCTCTACCTGAAAAAGTAATCGGAATTTGTACGCAAGTAGCGCCCATGCTGGTAGCGCCCAATTGCAATGCGCTTGTGTTTCTCCAACCTGTATCATCTACAATTAAGCCAATCCGTTTTCCACGCAGATGTTCGCTTAAATTTCCACTGGTCCATTCATCTTGAAGTATATGTGAATGATCTAAAATCTGACTAATTTGTAACGATGTTAATTGATTGAGTGCGATGAGATCAAATGACATAGTAAACACTCCTTTGAGCAAAGAGCGTCTCTATCACATATAATAAATACCCGCAATGAAACACGCCCCAAAACTCGGTGTTTCGGGGCGTGTTAACTTTTCTGCGATCTACTTCTTGCGTGGAACCTTCGGAACTGAAGTTGGTGATCTGCGTTTTGGCTTTGCAGCAGCTGTATCTTTTACTTCCGCTTTTGTAGCTATAGCGGTCTTTGCCTTACTCGCACGAGCTTTTGGCTTTGGTCCATCGCCAGGAGATGACGATGGTTTGGCAGTCTTCGTCGTTGATTTCGCCACTGTCTTACGTGCCGCAGGTTTCTTCGTTGGAACAGCTTCTTTCTTGGGCTTAGCACGTGTTGTCGCAGGAATAGATACAAGAACGAGCTCGTCCTTACCATTTTTACCCTTTTGAACGCCAACTTTAACAACGCCGCCTTTGGTCAATTTTCCAAACAGTAATTCATTGGCAAGCGGCTTCTTGATATGCTCCTGAATCACGCGCGATAGAGGTCGCGCGCCCATGCGCTCGTCGTACCCCTTCTTAGCCAGCCATGAAACGGCAGGATCGGAAAGTTCAAATGTGACATTGCGCTCTTCAAGCTGAGCCTCGAGCTGCATAACAAATTTCTGCACAACCTGATGGATAACCTTTGTAGGAAGGATGCCAAATGGAATAATTGCGTCCAAGCGATTACGAAATTCAGGTGTAAATAAGCGGTTGATGGCTTCTTCATCATCACCCTCGCGCTTGGAAGACCCAAACCCGATAGCTGTTTTTGCCGCTTCCGATGCCCCCGCATTTGTTGTCATAATCAAAACAACATTGCGGAAATTCACTTGTTTGCCGTTGTGATCAGTCAGAGACCCATGATCCATAACCTGCAACAAGATATTGTAGATATCGGGATGCCCTTTTTCGATCTCATCAAGCAACAATACACAGTGCGGATGCTGATCCACACCATCGGTCAACAAGCCACCCTGGTCAAAGCCAACATATCCCGGAGGCGCACCGAGAAGACGCGAAACCGTATGACGCTCCATATATTCTGACATATCAAAGCGCAGCAGTTCTACACCGAGCGAAGACGCCAGCTGTTTGGCAACCTCTGTTTTACCAACACCAGTCGGGCCAGAGAACAAATAGGAACCAATTGGCTTATCTGGTTCACGAAGACCTGCACGGGCAAGACGAATGGCTGCCGTTAGCTGCTCAATCGCATTATCCTGACCATAAACAACACTGCGCAATTCTTTATCAAGAGTTGCCAATACTTGCTTGTCGTCTTTAGAAACCGTTTTAGCTGGTATCCGCGCCATTGTGGCAACGGTTGCTTCTATTTGATTCTCAGTCAGACGTTTTGCGCGTTTTTCCTCTGGTACAAGCATTTGCGCCGCACCAGATTCATCGATTACGTCAATTGCCTTGTCCGGCAATTTACGATCTGTAATGTAACGAGCTGATAGCTCAACAGCCGCCTTGATTGCATCATCAGTGTATTTGATCTTGTGATAATCTTCAAAGCGTGACTTTAAACCCTTCAAGATATCTATCGTTTCATCAACTGTTGGCTCGTTAACGTCGATCTTTTGGAAACGACGCACCAAAGCACGATCCTTCTCAAAGAATTGGCGATATTCCTTATAAGTTGTTGAACCAATGCACCGAATATTACCTGAGGCGAGAGCTGGTTTTAACAAGTTGGACGCATCCATTGCGCCACCTGATGTTGCACCAGCACCGATAATTGTATGAATTTCATCGATGAACAAAATTGCTTCAGGTTTGTCCTCGAGCTCTTTCATAACCTGTTTTAAACGCTCTTCAAAATCACCACGGTAGCGAGTGCCGGCAAGTAGCGCACCCATATCAAGCGAATAAATGATTGAACCATGAAGAACCTCAGGCACATCTTCTTCAATGATGCGCTTTGCCAAACCTTCAGCAATGGCTGTTTTACCCACACCTGGATCACCAACATAAAGCGGATTGTTCTTTGAGCGGCGGCAAAGAATCTGAATTGTCCGGTCAACTTCTTGACTTCGCCCAATCAATGGATCAACTTTGCCCGCTTCAGCTTTTGCATTGAGATCTACACAATATGCACTTAGGGCATCCTGTTTTTTACCGGAGGCACCCTCTTCTCCCTGCTCTCCTTCTGAAGAGCTGGAACTGCTCGTATCTGGCAAATCAGCGCCGCGAATTGAGTTATCACTCCCTGAACCCGGGCGTTTACCAATACCATGCGAAATATAATTAACTGCGTCAAAGCGTGTCATTTCCTGTTCTTGGAGAAAATATGCAGCATGGCTTTCGCGCTCTGCAAAAATTGCAACAAGCACGTTAGCCCCTGTCACTTCATCCCGACCAGAAGATTGCACATGGATAACCGCCCGCTGGATGACGCGCTGGAATCCAGTCGTTGGCTTTGAATCTTCACCATAATCTGCAACCAGATTAGATAGATCCTTGTCTACGTATTCTGTCACGATCCGTTTCAGATGATCAAGATCTACATTGCACGCACGCATAACAGCGGCCGCATCATCATCCTCACATAGCGCCAATAGTAGATGCTCTAGTGTTGCATATTCATGACGTCGATCATTAGCTAAAGTTAGCGCTCTGTGAAGCGATTGCTCAAGACTGTTGGAAAATGTAGGCACGATTTCTTCCTTATTTCTTTTCCATCACACACTGCAAGGGATGTTGATTCTCCTGTGCAAGGTCCATGACCTGTGTAACTTTGGATTCTGCAACTTCATATGTAAAGACACCACATTCTCCAGCACCGTGATTATGTACATGCAACATGATACGTGTTGCCGCATCGCGGTCCTTTTGAAAAAAGTTTTCAAGCACAAAAATAACAAATTCCATCGGTGTATAGTCATCATTTAATAATAGCACACGATAAAGGTTCGGTTTCTTCGCCTTTGGTTTTTCGGCTGTAACCGTCGAAAAATCATTATCAGGCGAACCATCTTTTGGCTCTTTATCCGCCATCATCATCACTTCCGATTTAACAAACTTCATATTGTTTTTTATGCCCTTTAAGTTGAGATGCCTTAAACGTCTCTTTGCATTAGCTATGTATTCGTTTCGTGTATTTTAAGCCCTTGAGGGATCATGACCAGCAAAAATAATTCTTTCCAGACAATTATTTTAAAAAAATGACCGAAAAACAACCCAAAAACAGCAAAAAACCCCGAGCTTGGGAGGAAGCTCGAGGTCAGATATAACGGCCCTAAGGCCGAAGCAATCTAGCTTAGGAGGATTAAGCTTTTGCTTTAGCAGTCGTTTTAGGTGCTTCAAAAGTTTTGAAAGCGTCTTTTGCAAGATTTTGGTACATTTCGCTAACTTTAGTAGATTGTGCAACAAATGCTTCGTAAGAAGATTTTGCATACTCGCTTTGAATTTCAAAAGCTTTGTCGAAAGATTTAACAGCTGCTAGTTTTTCTGCAACAGCAGTACCTTCTTCGTATGATTTTTTTGAAAAATCAGTTGCTTCAGAAGCAATTTGTTGAAGAGCTTTGTTTGCAGTTTCTGAAGAAGCAGTAACAGCATTCAAAACGTCTTGGTTCATTTTAGTCATGTCTGCGATATTGAACATTGGGAGAATCCTTCATTTAATGTTTCTGCATCCTATTTATGTGCACCGCAACATAATGTCAATAGTTTTTTGTGCAGCGCAACAAAATAATTTGAAACAAGTTTTAATGATAAACTTCTTGGTAACTATGATGCCCTATATTTGAGGCAAGACTGCGTGGGGGCGTAGAATTGTAAGTTAAATAGTTTTTGCGTAATTGGATTTTATCGTGACGAGTGCAGCCATCAAACAAAATTTTACAAAGTTCATCTCTTCTAAAATTATCACTCTTCTTTTTGCTATTGGTTTGGGAGTTACATTTACCTCTGGTGCAAGTGCCAACCCCAAATATGCAGGTATTGTGATTGACGCGAAGACGGGTCGCACTCTTTATAAATATAAGGCTGATTCCAAGCGATATCCGGCATCACTTACAAAGATGATGACATTGTATCTCATTTTTGAGGCGCTTGAGACCGGCAAGGTCAAAAAATCTACTCGCATTCGCGTTTCAAAAAATGCAGCCGCTGAAGAACCTTCGAAATTGGGTTTAAAGGCCGGGCAAACAATTACCATCGAACAGGTCATTTATGCGCTTGTAACAAAATCTGCCAATGACGCCGCAACGGCGGTGGGCGAGTTTCTTGGTGGGTCGGAAGCCAATTTCGGCCGTCTTATGACTGCAAAAGCACGATCTCTTAAAATGTCGAGCACTACATTCAGAAATGCGCACGGCCTTCCAAATAAACGCCAAGTAACAACTGCACGTGACATGGCACGCCTGGGTATTGCTCTGCGTGAGCACTATCCACAATATTACAAGTATTTTTCAACGCGCTCATTTAGATATGGCAAAGCCAATTATGGTAATCACAATAGATTGCTGGGGCGCGTTAAAGGTGTTGATGGCATTAAAACAGGCTACACACGTGCATCCGGTTTTAACCTCACATCATCGGTTCGCGCCAACGGTCGTTCAATTGTTGCGGTTGTTATGGGTGGAAAATCCGGTGCAAGCCGTAACGCGCAAATGCAAAAGCTGATTAGCCAGTATTTGCGCAAAGCATCGCGCTCTGGCAAAGGTGGTTTTTACGCAAAGACACGTTTAAAAGGATTGGTGCCGTCGGTCAAAACTGCATCTGTTTCTCCTAAAAATGTACCTGTGCCTGTAATTACATCTTATAGTGCTCAACCCGTTGTTGTTGCATCAGCAGCTCCAAAACCGAGCATAACAGCGCCGAAAGCTCCTTTGCCTGTTGCAAGTCCGGGTGTTGATAGCATCAAAACAGCTTCAACAAAGCTGCCAAAAGGCTGGTCGGTGCAAGTGGGCGCGGCGCAAAGTCAGAATGATGCGCTTGGTCTTCTTGCAAATATCAAGAAGAAAGGTGGCAGCACGCTTTCAGGTACAGAAGCTTACACAATGGCATTTGTGAAAGACGGACAACAATATTATCGCGCACGTTTCGGTGGTTTTAATGGTCAGGACCACGCTGTATCGACCTGTAAGTCACTAAAGAAAAAAGGTATTAGTTGCTGGGCATCAGCAATGTAAACCTCCTCGAGGAAATCTAACCACGCTTATTATGTGGCCCTCAATTTGTATTGCGTATTACGAGGATGAAAATGTCGACTAAATTACACTTTCCCAAACGGGACACCACAAAAAAAGACACGCGGATAAATCCTAATAATCCACTTTATACCGCCGCGGCATGGCTTGCCCATAAAAGTCTTGAACACAAAAATGAACAAAAGACACAAGATCTTGTTGGTATGCTTTTAACTCATGGCGCGCGCGCATGGCGGATGTCACAACCACGTTCGGTAATCTCTCTAAAAAGTCAGAATCCAAACGGATTTTCATCTCTTCGGCTTAAGGTTTGATGAGACACCAATATCAATCTAACTGCCTTTAAAACCCGCGATCTATGATCTATAGAAGTCCGAGTTCAGCGAGTTCGCGCTGAACCTCAAGCGGTAAAGTATCAGCGCCCTGCCCATGATCCAAATCAGCAGGCGCATCTTCCACCTTCAAATATCGCCACCCTTGAAATGCACGTCGCGGCTGCCATTGTGTAAACACTAGATCTGTTGATAAAACGAGATCACAGCGTGATATCCCCTCGCCGTCGGTAAATGGTCGAATGTCAACCAGCTTCTGGCGTGCACGAACTTGCCCTTTCATAACCCAATAAAGCGAACCGCCATCAAGTAATTCATCGCGGCGCTTGGGTAACATGCGGGTTGTGTGTATGGGCTCATAAGTTGTTCCGGCGGCCTCATGCGCAGCTTTTCGCCCAACCATGAGTTCCTGCAGCTGCTCAGCGCTTTCAATACCGACACATAATTTTATGAGGTTAAGTGACATAACTCATAAATGTGCATTTGTTCTACCTAGGTCAAGCATTCAGGTATGAAAGTGATTAGCACTCCACAATAGATAAGCAACTAGATCAACATTCTACAACATTGACAGCCAAGCCGCCCTGGGATGTTTCTTTATATCTAGCATTCATGTCGTGACCAGTTTGCCGCATTGTTTCAATACAATTATCTAATGAAACAAAATGCTGCCCATCGCCGCGCATGGCAAGAGATGCTGCCATTGCGGCTTTTACTGCCCCGACACCGTTACGTTCAATACAAGGTACTTGCACCAGACCTGCAATCGGGTCACATGTCATGCCCAAATGATGCTCAAGCGCGATTTCAGCGGCATTTTCAATCTGTTCGGGTGTTCCGCCCATAATAGCTGCAAGCCCAGCAGCAGCCATTGAAGAGGCTGACCCGACCTCGCCCTGACAACCAACTTCTGCACCGGAAATCGATGCATTGGTCTTAATCAATCCACCCACAGCAGCAGCTGTTAAAAGAAAATCATGAATGGAACGTTCCGTATCTGCCCCTTCCAAAAACTCCCTCATATACGCCATAACCGCTGGTATAACTCCTGCCGCACCGTTTGTTGGTGCTGTGACCACCCGCCCGCCACTTGCATTTTCCTCATTTACTGCCATTGCATAAACAGATAGCCAGTCGTTAGACAACATCGGGTTTGAGTTATTCTGTTTCCATTCTTTTTGCAGTTGTTCGTGGATCTTGCTGGCGCGACGGGCAACATTTAGTCCACCTGGCATGATGCCTTTACGCCTTAAACCACGCTCGATACATGAATTCATTGCCTGCCAAATATTATCTAATTCAGCATTTAGTGCATCCTTACCAGCCAATTTCTCTTCATTCGCGCGTTTCATTTCTGCAATTGATAGACCAGACTTTTTCGCCATAGCCAACATTTCGTCTGCTGTTGAAAAGGGGTAAGGCACATTGCGCTGAACTTGTGGTGTTTTCTGAGCCTTCACAGCCTCAAGCTCTGTATCTGTAACAACAAAACCACCACCTATCGAATAGTAAATCCGCTTGAGCAATAATCGATCATCTTGATCGAAGCCAGACATGATCATTCCATTTGCATGACCACCAAGCGGTGTCTTGCGATCAAATTCTAGATCCTGTTTTGGATCAAAACCATATGCCGGGTGCCCTTTGGGCTGGACTTGCTTGATTATCTTTAGTTCCTCAAGCTTTTCATCAATTTCATCGGGATCGATCTTGTCAGGTGCAAAGCCCATAAGGCCCAAGAAAACAGCTCTATCCGTTCCATGTCCTACACCTGTAAAGGCCAGTGACCCGTGCAGGCTAACTTTTATTGACTTGATCTCACTTCCAGATGGCCTAACCCAATCACCGGTTAAAATCTCATCCAGAAAACGGTTGGCAGCTGTCATTGGCCCCATCGTATGCGAACTCGATGGACCTATGCCAATTTTAAAAATATCAGAAACGGACAAAAACATGGGTTGTGAACCTTATAAATCATGACGGAGATATTATCAGTGTTCTTTTGATTCGGTATAGCGCCAATTTACAAAGAATCGGAGGCAGAAACGAAAACAGCGCCAAATCGTAAGATTTGACGCTGTTTTCTAAATTTAATGCGACTTAGAAGCCACCAAGCATATACCCACATAACATTATTACAGAAAAGGCGATAACAGCTTTAGCTGTAATTCCCCAGGTGCATTTCTGTGCGGATTCTTCCATGATAACTCCACTTACAATTTTGTGCATCATGCACTCACTGGCGCGTCTTTTAAAGGTCTATTATTATTATTGCAATGCAAAAATTACAGTTTTGCGACACTCTCTTTTTTGGTGTCTTACCAACAAAACTTCAACCGTAAACACACAGCACATTCTATTTTTACTCCATTTTTTCAATGAGTTATGTTTTTTTGAAGTTAACCGAGTTATCCACAACCACAATTGCGAACCAAATGTTGATTATGTGGTATGTTCTCTCTGCATAGCTCGATTCCCTAAAAAGGCTAATATGGTATGACAACACTCGACATTATCGCAGCAACTTATTTTATATTTTGTTGGTTCGGATTTTCCATATTTCTCCGATATGGGCTGTTTTCAAAAAGACCGAGTCTTTCTGATGCTATGGATAAACATCGAAAAAACTGGTTTGTAACCGCAAGTCATCGTGAACTACGCATGATCGATACAAGCATTGTGGCAGGATTACAAAGTGGTGTAGGCTTTTTCGCCTCTGCAACTATTCTGGCTATAGGTGGTTGTGTCGCAGCGTTAGGTGCTGCCGATCAAGTCACATCCGTTTTCTCTGAAATACCACTAACGCAAGATGCAGATATTCTTGTCATCGAATTCAAACTACTTGGATTGATATTTGTTCTTGGTTACTCTTTTTTCAAATTTGGCTGGAGCTATAGACTATTCAATTACTGCGGCATTCTACTAGGAGCTATTCCAGCAAAGCGTGATGATGACAATGGTGAAATTGCAGATAATTATGCTCGAAAAGGAGGTGAAATGAATATACTTGCAGCTCGTCATTTTACCGCAGGGATGCGGGGCATATTCCTATCAGTGGGCTACTTGGGTTGGTTTATTGGTCCAAAATTTCTGATCATAACAACAACACTGATATTATTTGTTTTTGTAAGACGTCAATACTTCTCAGCTGCGCGCAACGTGGCCATGGGTGATCTTTTTAAAGAGAAATAAATGGCTGTTTAAAGGAAAGTAACTAACGAATAGGTGCTCCATACATGAGACCGCCATCTATCCAAAGAGCGTTTAGGCCACGGGAAATACCAAGCGGTGATTCTGAACCCAGATTACGCTCATACTGTTCGCCATAATTACCGACTGCTCGGATTATCTGTGCTGCCCAATCATTTTGCAATCCAAGCTGCTCTCCAAAATCCTCCGTAACACCTAGCAGTCGCTGAACTATCGGATTGTTGCTTGTCATCATATCATCGACATTAACCGAGGTAACACCAAGCTCTTCAGCATTTAAAACAGCCATAAAGGACCAACGTGCAATGTTAAACCACTGATCATCCCCCTCACGTACCACGGGTCCCAATGGTTCTTTTGAAATTATCTCAGGTATTATAATATGCTCTTCTGGATTTGAGAGATCCAGCCGCCGTACGTAAAGTGCGGTAACATCTGTTGAGTAAACATCACACCGACCTGCATCATAAGCTGCGATTGCATCTGCCGTTTTCTCAAACAGTTCCAGATTGTATTCCAGATTATTTTCCTTAAAATAGTCTGCAATATTTAACTCAGTCGTCGTGCCAGAGATGGCACATATAGAAGCACCACTAAGTTGAAGAACGGAGTTAATCTTCATATCAGCTCGGGTCATAAACCCCTGGCCATCATAATAATTTATACCAATAAAATTCAGTCCAAGTTGCGTGTCGCGCTCGGTTGTCCAGGTCATGTTGCCTGCCAGCACATCCACATCACCACGGCTAAGCGCTTCAAGACGATTAGATGCCGTTAGAGGCACAAATTTGACTTCAAAATCTTGCCCAAATATCGCGGCAGCCAAGCCCTTGCAGAAATCAACATCCAAACCTTGCCACTGATCATCAGAATTCTTCATTGAAAAACCGGGCAAATCTTGATTTACGCCGCACTGCAAATATCCCTTATCCTTAACTTCATCCAATGTTGCAGCATTGGAATTGTTAAGAGATAAGCCGATCATTGCGATGGCCAATACAATATATTTAACACCGATTCTCATCACAACATTCCCCAGCTTGCCCCCGAGAAACTCATACGAATACTCAGTAATCACAGATCCTAACAGCTTAGATCGAAATATAAAGATTTGTAATAACCCATAAAGAAAATTCTTAAAAGGACATTGCAATTAATTATGTCAAAATCAACGGATAAAAGCGGCTACCAACCATACTTTGTGTCATTCATTCTAAGCATACTACTGTCAATTAAATCCATCTGGTAAGATAACCAGATCCATCCAGAACTGGTAGAACTTAGTTGCGAACGTCTTATAGCCATGCAATGTCGATGGCTTAACAATATAAGCATTGGCACCCAATTTATAAGAATATTCTATATCTTTTGGGTTACTTGAGGAGGAAAAAACAATAACCGGTATTAGTTTTAATTGATCATTGGATTTAATCTTCTTCAAAAGTTTAAACCCATCCACCTGCGGCATTTTCAGATCCAGAAGAAGACAAGATATTCCATTCCTACTTATGTCTACGGCAAGATCATCAAGATGCGAAACTCGAACCAACTCCATTGTTTTATCAATTTTGGAAAACGCATTTTTTAAGAATGTAAAATCAGAAATATCATCTTCAAATACAATAATTCTTTTCTGCATTGCCAGTTCCTTATGGAAGTTAATTAGCGTCACTCACACCAACGAAAACAGTATTGAGAATAATCTAAATATTGGTCGGGAATGAAATTACGAACTTAGTTCCATTGACAAACTCCTGATCAAGTACAATCACACCGTTATGACCCTCAATAATTCTTTTCGCCAACGCCAGACCAATGCCGGTTCCTTTGTAAACTGTCTCATCCACATGAAGACGCTGGAAAACATTAAATATTCTCTCACTATGCTCGGCAGGAATTCCAATGCCATTATCAGTAACGGTGATGATGGCAGAATCTATGTTGTGTGCGCCCTCTATATGTATTTCTGGCACACCCTCTCCATCAAAATATTTAATTCCGTTGTCAATTAAGTTCTCTAACAACCGGACAAACAAAACATAATCCAGATGAAGATCAACATCGCCACCATCTATACAAACAAGCGCATTACGTTCTGTAATTGAATCCGCTAAATTCTCACACGCCTCGTCAACGGCAGCACTGAGTAAAAAGCTAGATCGCTTCACTTGCTTGTATGCGACTTGTGAAAATTCAAGCAAGCTTGCGATCAATCGCTCCATACGCAGAACACCCTCTCGCATTTTCCCGATATATTGCGAAAGATTATCAAACTTGTCATGTTCATAATCTTCAATCAACATTTCTCCAAACATTCGAATATGCCGGAGAGGTGACCTTAAATCATGGGAAACAATTCCAGCGAACTGTTCGAGTGCCTTGTTGCGTAACTCTAACTGATGAGCTTGTTTTTCGATTTTAAGTTCTGTTTTTTTGATTTCGGTTATATCTCGCCCAACCGACACAATGGCGTAAGGAGACCCTCCTTTAAAAAGCATCCTGTTTGTCCAAAGTATCGTATATCTACCTCCATCTTCATGCTTGCCTTGCTCTTCTCTGGTAAAAACCGGAGATTCAACCGTTAGCGCATTAATTCCGTTGTAAAGCTCCGATCGATTGGTTCCCTGATCAAAGTCAACAAACTTCTTACCGATCATCTGACTCAACTCGTGACCATAAAACCGGGCATATTCTTCGTTCGCAAATAAAAGCGTCGTGTCGGGTTTGGAGTGCGTTATAAAACATGGTAAGTTGTAAACAACCGTTTCAAGTTCTGCGCGTTGAACCTCCAGCTCATCTCGCATTCTGGCTTCTTCTGTCTCATCTCGTATAAATGAAATTAAGCGCTTTGAGTGGCCAGATGTTTCAAAGACTGTGCTAACAACACACGGATATGTGCTCCCATCTTTTCGGAGATGTAAAGAGCGTAAGGATACCACAGTGCCAGGATTATCTACTGCTCGCAGAATGTATTCGTCTATCGCGTCTCGAGATAAAGATGTGTTGATATCGTTGGGGCCCAAATTAACAAATTCCTCTATTGTATAGAGCAACTTATTGAGCGCGGCTTTATTGGCATACTCAAATTTCATAGTTTCCAAGTTGATGAAAACCACAGGCGCAGCCATTTCATCTAAAACATTACCAAGCATTTCAGCAGCCGTTTTAGCTTCAACTAACTGAGTGATATCAGCACGAATACCTACGATGCGGCCGTCTTCTAGTTTCCGCTCCTCAACGCGAAGCCAACGATCACCAACATTTTGGATAACTGGTCCTGTCGGATTATTATGCATTTTTAAGCGGTCTTTGAGCCATGCATCGCGAGATTCTTTGGTGTTTCCCGCTTCCAAATACTGCCCGGCATTAAGCCCATAACGCAATATGTTTTCAAACTTTTCACCCAGTTTGAGAACAGGTTCCGAACGACTGTAAACTTCTGCATAAGCTTTGTTGAAAATCTGAAGACGGTCATCTTCGTCGTAAACAGCAAACCCATCAGGAATTGCGCCAAGAGCCGTATCTAGTAAATGTTTATACCGACCCTGCTCTGTTATTGCGCTATCCAGTTCACCGCTATCGTGGATGCAAATTATCCGACGGAAGCATCCATCCGCACATTCACTCAGCTCACCAATGCTTACACGCGACCTAAAAGAGCGCCCGTCGTTCATTTTGACTTCTACAAAATTGTTGGCTTTATATTGGGATACCAGCCAATTCAAAATTTCTGTAGCTGACTTAATCTCTTCAGCATCTGGGATATCAAATAAAACAGTTAGCTCTTTACCCACCAAACTTTTCTTCTGAAACCCGAGTTCTTTGAGCGCAAACGGATTGGCAGAAGCTATAACCGCATTATCTTCAATGATAAAAATCATGCTGGGAGAGATGTCAAAAAGAGAATCGCCAAGACCACTGAACGATGATTTCATAATAATTGCCTATTTTGACAGCGTAAGCATAAGCGACCCGAGAAGTATCAATCGTCAGGCAATTGATACTTCTTGCCAGCAAATTCGTCTATAATAAAGCCAAGAGCATTGCGGTCTAATTCACTTTTTCCTATACGAAAATCAGCGCCATACTGCTCAAATTCCTGAAAATACTCTGGCTCTATACTTGAAGACACGATACCAATTGGACCAATAAAACTCTTCGATCTTAGAACTGGTACACTCGTTCGGAAATCATCATTCTTGTGCAATTTGTTATCAAGCAGGATCATATCTATTTTCCGCTTCTCAATAACATCACATGCTTCCTCGATACTAGAAACACATATCAGGTTTGTTTTATACGAGGATGCACGTGAGCATAGCCACTCCATCAGAACAAATTCATCTGGATTATCATCGACAAACAGAATTTCAATTTCTCTATTTTCCCTCATATCCAAAACTTCCTTCGCCATATAATCTCTTCCTCAGAAGATATGAATTACAAAACTACTGAATCAAACCCATTCGAATTGCCTTTGCAACCATTTGAGCTCTATTTACCACGTGTAGTTTCTGTAAAATCTTGGTCGTGTAAGAGTTTATAGTGTGTTCTGATAAACCTAAAATTATAGCAATTTCAACGGATGTTTTGCCCTCAGAGCTCCACCTTATCACCTCTAATTCTCTGGAGGAAATAACAGGCAATGTTACTGGCAAAATAATCTTCTGAAAAAATCGATCAAACACCAAATCTAGGCTGTGTTTTATGGTCTCAATTGCATAATTTTGCATCTTATCGGTTTTTGACAGAACACAAAATCCAAAATGTCGTCCATGTGGGGTGTGCATCGGCGCTGAAAAAGCCGTCATCTCATCTAAATTACCGCAAAAATCAAAATCGGATACAAGTTGCTCACCTACCCACTTTGAACTTAACATTGAATTTCTCAAGCTGTTGAAAATTGCATTGTCTTGATCGATCGAAATAGTATCCAGATCAAGTTCCGAGCGCTCATCTGAGTTTATAACGACCATAAGCGCCTCTATGTGTCGCTCATCTGGCCAGTTATTCATATCAACAAGCATTAGCAATTCGAAATCAAATTGAACGCATAACGCCTTAAATAGCCGGTAAAAATCCAAACGATTGATGGCTAAATCTAAGTCCGGCAAAAATGTTGGAACCGAATTTTGCATTGCTCACCCCATAGTACAGTTTACATGCATACTACGATTCGCAAATATAAGATCCAAATAATATGACAATTCACCTTTTTAGGCGTGATTTTCTAAATAAAATCATAGTCCTTTGGAGAAATGGCGATCCCAGCAGGACTCGAACCTGCAACCCCCTGCTTAGAAGGCAGGTGCTCTATCCAGTTGAGCTATGGGACCATTTTTAAACATGGGCGATTAATGCGTCCAAGGCTGCGAACGGTCATGCTTGAAATTATCAGTATATGACATGGTTCTTCGCTTCGCCATTTTTGGCTTTAGCAATCTATATTCAATATTGTTGCGTTCAGCATAGGCAATAGCTTCGTCTGCACTCTCAAAAGTAAGACGAACTTGCGTTTGCGTATCCGACACCGATGTATAACCCATAATCGGATCGATTGTACGAGGGCGGATCGTATCAAACTCCAACACCCATTTAAACGTGCGAGCTTTACCAGATTGCATGGCATTTTTTGCTGGCTTGTAAATCTTTGCTGACCGTACGGCAGAATGCTGACCAGTTGCCATTTACCAATTCCTTCGTCTAACTTAAACATCGAAATATGCGTTGCAATTTCGCTTGAACTTAATGCGGGATTCTTAAGAAAAGATCAAGCCAGATTTATAATAGAACCACAATTTGAGATACCCAAATCCATTTGATTAGAAGTGGTAAAATTAGTTCTAAGCAAATTGAGGAATTCATCGAATGGTCGGAGCGAGAGGATTCGAACCTCCGACCCTCTGGTCCCAAACCAGATGCGCTACCAGGCTGCGCTACGCTCCGACACTTGACAAATCACTCTGCCAATTTACTCGACGGAGATGCCTCTACAACGTTAAATCACGATGTGCAACTCAAAATCGTCGAATGGACGACTCTATTTTCACTTTTTATGCCAAATGTGGATACAGCCCCCGCATTAAGCTCTAAAACAAAGCGAACATCCTCTTCGGAAGAAATAATCGCTTCAGAAAACGGCACTGTATTTTCGGTTATTTTTGCGATGGTTCCATCTTCGCGAATGAAAATCATGTCCAACGAAAGTATCGTATTTTTCATCCACATAAACACTGGTTGTGTTTGATCAAAGCAAAAAAGCATCCCTGCATCTATCGGCATTACCTCGCGATGCATGAGACCCGTCGCTCGTTTCTCGGGTGTATCCACAACTTCGACTCGAAATGAATGCTCATGAGTGCCACCTATAATTTTTAGCAGCTCATCATCGTACTCTTGTGCAAAAGAAATCGGTGAGGTGAAAAAAAGAACAAGCAATAAAATAAAAGGGGCACGATATTTCATGCCCCTTGCAAAATAAAGATCAACCATATTTTTGTCTCTAATGTGACTGACTAATTGGTGCGCCGATATCTGGATGAATTTCAGCAACCATAAGTCCTTTGTCACCTTCCCCAAAGCGCACAAGTACAGTCTGCCCCGGACGAAGCTCAGTCAATCCATACCTGCGGAGCGTTTCCATATGTATGAAAATATCCTCTGTGCCCTCACCTCTGGTTAAAAAACCAAAACCTTTTGTACGGTTAAACCACTTGACCAACGCGCGTTCCAAACCACTTGTTGGGGTGACTTGAACATGTGTTTTGACAGGAGGAAGTTGAGATGGATGAACAGCAGTAGACGTATCCATGGAGATAATGCGAAATGTCTGATAACCACGGTCTCGCTTATGGACCTCGCAAACAATCCGGGTACCTTCCATAATTGTTTGGTACCCGTCTCGACGCAAGCAGCTCACATGAAGCAAAACATCCCCCATGCCGTTATCTGGCACAATAAAGCCAAATCCCTTAGCTACGTCAAACCATTTTACAACACCGGTAATCTCAATTAAATCAACAGGATCGCCGGTAACTGCATTTACCTCAACATCATTGCCAGTTGACGATTTCTCCACCATATTTAGGTGCCCCACACTGTACATTCAAATCGTTAAAATTGATTCTATTGATACATTAGCATCGATGAAGGGTTATTAGGCAAGTCTTTTAGGCGATTTTATCTCAAAGTTCCCCAGTTTTGAAACCTAAATCCTATAAACATGAACCATCAATATTTCATTTTTGTGTCATGGGTCAATTAATACCAAAACCTAGCATTTAGAACTAATAGAGAAATCAGAATCGCATATATCTGCAAATATCGGTCAACTTTCGCGAAAGCTTAAGGTGATAATTTGTATAAGATCACCTTGGAAAAGCATTTTTCTTTATGATTTGGCTGAAAATAGGGACTGTTTATGAATTCGACAATTTATTGCCATATTTAAGTCACAAACGAGGTGGAGTGGGTAATAATTCTTAAAACTAGACTTTATATCACGTGCCTTCTCGGTTAAAAACGTATTACGCTGATGTTGAGGGGAAACAATTGCGCATAAAAAAGCATACAACTCGTCAGACTTTGTCTTTTATGACAAAGCTAGCTGTGCCTGTTGCAGTGGGACTTTTTGTATCTGGTTGCGTGTCGACAGAAACAAGCTTTCTGCCTACGGATGCGGACCTTCAACTTGCGCAACAAAGTTCTTCTGACTCTATTGATGATCAAACAGGTTCAGAACTAGCTTCTAGTGACATTCAAGAAGGCGGTGTTCCAGTTCCTTACGATAGGAATGAGAATATTGTAGCGGCCTATAGTGGTCCGGCTGCCAATGGCAACCCGGCAACTTCTCAAGACCAAACGAATACACCTGCTCAAATATTGGCAGGCGGAATTGTGGGAAGCGCTAGCGGATCGCGTACATCACTAATTCAGCAAACAAGCACAGCATCAAACAACGTAACTGCAGGTGCAAAGCCGGCTGGAAGTCAGACATCTGTGGTTGCTTCAAATAAAAATATACAGAAACAAAGCTCATTCTTCTCTCGTCTTTTTAAAACCAAAGAACCCAATAAGGCGGTTCCGGTAGATAATGCACAAATTCAGCCTGCGCAGGGTCAAGAAGTTGCATCTTTAACACCTGAAGAACCTGCAAAGAAACAAATTACCGAAGCGAAAGAGGTTGCAAGTGCAGCAGCTACCCCGCTCCCTACAAAAACAAAAACTAAGAAGAAATCAAACGTCTTTGCATCTCTCTTTGGTCTAAAATCAGGAACCGACGAAGATGGTGTACCTGAAAAAACCGTTAAACTGGCTTCTGCAGCCATTGGTGGTCTTGCGAGATTGTCGCCCTTAGCATTACAGCGCCAAACTGAACGTGTTGACGTCGCCTGCCTAAAGCCTGAACTCGTCCGACTTTTGAAAAAAGTGGAACGTTACTACAAACGTCCCGTCGTTGTGACATCAGGCTATCGCTCTCCCAAGAGTAATAAGCGTATAGGTGGAGCATCTGGCTCTAAACATACAACATGCGAAGCGGCAGACGTGCAGGTCAAAGGCGTTTCCAAGTGGGATCTTGCTAAATATGTGCGTGCGCTCCCCGAGCGTGGTGGTGTAGGAACCTATTGCCATACCCAATCTGTCCATATCGATATTGGCTCGGCACGCGACTGGAATTGGCGCTGCCGCAAGCGTCGTAAGTAATATTCTAACTTGACAATACTTGGTCCTCACACCATTTGATGTGAGGATATATAAGTGTGGGAGCATTTCATGTTACAATTAGCTGGCGGAATACTTATAGCAAGCGCTGTTATATGGCTGGTGCTCAAGGTCATCAAAAACCCTACAATGTTCCTCAGCGGCATCATAAAGACCGCTATCGTTGTTCTAGTTGCCATTACCATCTATATGATCTCAAGATCGCTATAGCTGGTCGCGCGAAGCGCATCTCCATAAAAGCTCTATCAGGTTACATTTTAGCAATACGCCCCTATATCCGTACCGACTAAAATAATGCGCGCAATACCCTATAGCGTTACTTTAAGTAACGCCTACAACAAGATGATTTACTTGAGAAAAAATTGGTACTCCCAACGGGACTCGAACCCGTGTTTCCGCCGTGAAAGGGCAGCGTCCTAGACCGCTAGACGATGGGAGCACACACGCGCCTTATAGTAAGAGGAATTGATTCAAGCAAGGTGTTTTTTGCATTTTTTGAAAAAAAAGTGACATTTATATGAAACTATTTTTGAGCATACGCCAAATCAATTGCGAATGCGGAAAAACCACATATTTTTCAAAGGATTTACTGAAAATAATTAACTGAAAAATCAGCAGAATTGAAACTAGTTCGATTCAGAACACAAAAAGACTACAAAGATACGATTTAGAGATCATCTTTTTCAGATTGAGATTGCATCTTGGCATTTACAACGAGCGTTGAGTCGCCAATATTATCTCCGGTAGATGAAAGCATATCCATCGCTTGCACATGATCAGGCTTCTTATCGCGATTATTATTCGGGCGACCTGCACATTCATGGAAAATCCGCGCTGTACAGTTCGCACAAATATCGTCATCCAACATCGGAACGATCTCCGCGATCGCTTCCCCCTTACTCAGATGGATATGGTGCTTGGTGAGCGCTTCCATAACCTTAAATCGTCCAAGTTTGCTGATTGTGCGTGGCGTTGTTGTTTGAAGGTGGAACGAACCGCCGCGCTTGTGGCGGCGTTGTGCTTCTTCGATAAGCAATTCGCCACCTGGTAGATCAACTTCACCAATCCCCTTCACAATAAGCATCATATGCTTTTGTTCAGGTCTTTCATGCTCGATATGGCGAAATTTACGGCGAACAAATTCGACGGAACCGAAATATAATGGACCATCGACCCGTGCCATCACCAATTGTGGACACTCAGGAAGGTTTGCACGTTCTGCATTTGTAAACTTACGTGTTTTGGTTGTTGGGTCAGGAGCACCAACAGCGATCCGCGGGCGAGATGACTTATTTAGGAAAAGAGCCAAAGAAAGAAGAACACCAGCATAAATCGCAAACTCAAGATCGAACATCAATGAAGCTGCGAATGTAACACCAGCAATCCAGACTTCTGTTTTACTGGTTGCGAAAAGGTGCCTAATCTCTTTGACATCAACAAGCTTCCACGCCACAAGGATGATAACGCCAGCCATCGCAGGAATGGGAACAAAGGCAAACCACTTTGCAACAAACAACAAGATGATAAGCAGGAAAATCGCTGCAAAGACAGCTGATAGAGGTGTTTTCGCACCTGCTTCATAATTTATCCCACTACGGGTAAGTGATGCAGACCCCGGATAACAGTTGAAAAAGCTACCTGTTATATTTGATAAGCCCTGCCCCGTGAATTCTCGGTTCGCATCGATATCTTGCCCCGAACGCAGACCTATTGCGCGAGAAATGGACATAGCTTCAAGCAAGCCAACAACAGCTACCGCAAAGGCAGGCGAGGCAAGATCTCGCATTTCACCAAAGCTGAATGCAGGCATCGAAAAGCTTGGAACAACGGAAGGAATAACACCTACAGTTTTTACATCCAAATCGGTCCAACCGAGAAGGTAGTATACACCTGTGCCAGCGCCTAACGCCACGAGATAGTTTGGCATCTTCGGCATGAGCTTCTTAGATATTATTCCGACAGACAGCGCGGAAAATGCTATAATAAGGCTATTAAGATCGGCTTCCGGCCATCGCTCCCAGAGTTGTATCATAAACTCGCCGAGTTCTTCAGGCCGCGGTAAATCAAGGCCGATAGCATGCCTAACCTGACTAAGCCCAATTAACAGCGCAGCGCCCGTGATGAAGCCGGTCATAACCGAGTGAGAGACAAAGTCGACCAAGGCTCCCAAATGAGCTATACCTAATATGAGCTGGAATATACCCACCAGAAATGTCAGTAATATCACGGCTTGAATAAATTCAGGACTGCCCGGTGTATGTCCGCCAGCAAGAGCCGCAAACACTAGCGCTGAAATCGCTGTTGTTGGACCAGATACGGTATGCCAGGAAGAGCCAAACAATGCAGCGATGATCGGCGTGATCATTGCCGTATAGAATCCATACTCTGGCGGAAGGCCCGCAATGGCCGCAAAAGCGATACCTTGCGGCAAAACAATTGTTGCACCCGTGATAGCAGCAAATATATCATCGCGCACGGTGGACCACGTTACTGTCGATACCCAATCAGGTATGCCAAAAAGTAATCGTATCTCGCGAAGGACCGCTTGGGTCTCTTTTCCGTGGAGCGACTTGGCCATTCCACATTCCAATCATATTTTAGGGTGCAATACCACTCTCATAGACCCAAAATACGCAATGTCAATTGCTGCAAGACTGTATGAACACACAGAATTGGCATTTTAATTCAAAAATATGACTTGAAACAATTAATGAGACTTTTAATCTCGGTAACTGGCCTTTTGAACATTTCTTGACCTAGTCTTCCGTTCTCGATAATTTACCCATGAAAGACTTGATGACTTCTGTCAGATACTCCGGTTGCTGCACAGTAGGGATATGTCCGCAATCTTTGATCTCTTCATAAAATGCATCAGGAATGGTTTTTGCCATCTGCTTCATCAATTCTGGTGGTGTGGACTCATCCTGATCACCTGCAATGCAAATTGTTGGGATGGAAATATCTTCTGCAAGAGTGGATAAGTCAGAATCACGAATTGCAGCACAAGTGCCGATGTAGCCCTGAACCGGTGTGCGGGTCAGCATATTGATATATCCATTAGTTTCAGCCGGGTTCTCCTCACGAAATTCGCGAGTAAACCATTTTGACATTACTTCATTGGCAATGTGCGACAGACCTTTGGTTTGAACCGTTTCAATACGCATGTTCCAAATCTCATCGGAACCTATGTGCGTACCGGTATTACAAAGTATCAATGCGCCAGCAAGATCTTTGCGCTTGTGGTAAAGGCTTTGCGCAATTAGCCCACCTACAGAAAGACCGCAGATGATTGGATGTTGTACACCCAAATGATCGAGCAGACCTTCCAGATCTGCCACATGGTCATCCATTGTTTGACTTTCCCCCAAGTCAGAAAGACCATGCCCACGTTTATCATACGTGATGATTGCAACTTCACCAACCAAACGAACAATCACATCACGCCATATACGGAAATCAGAACCAAGCGAATTTACGAACACCATTGTCGGCTTGTCTTCAGGAGCACCGATAACCTGATAATGAAGTGAAACACCGTTGATAGTTGCGAATTGCATAATGACACCTTTATTTAATCTGTAAGCGCGCGGCCAACGAAGACCTTTTGTGCGCTTTTAGAAGTTTGCGCGCAATTTAGGAAGCATTTGTTTGAAGGCTTCCGCTTCTTTTTGCCAATGGACCATATGGCCGCCGTTTTTTAAATTGTTAGCAGCCTTTTCACCGAGTATTTTAACCGTAGCTTTATAATCACCCATATGAATAAGCACATTTGCAAGCATATCCAACAAACCAAGGTAATCATCTGTCCCATATGCTGCACAAATGATTTTCAAGCGTTGACTGCCCATAGCAAGATCGCTTGTGCTTAAACTACCCATATCATTGGACTGAAATGAGAGTGGCACCATCCAATATGTTAGATAGGCCAGGTCACGCAATCGGGGCGCGGGTCCGCTTAGGTCAAAATCGATAATTGCTGTCGGTGTGCCATTACCATCAAAAATCAAGTTATACGGCGCAAAATCATTATGACAGATAACTTCATTTGGCGTGTCGCCTTGAGGAGTAAATGCCCAATCTGCTGATTCCAGTTCGCCAAAAGATTCAGATGCGTCGTGAAATTTTCGCAACATCTTGGCCGATGCAATAAGAATCTTATCATTCTTCCACATGTCTTTTGGAAATTCCGACGAACCTGGCATGAACGACAGAATTTCCCGTTTCTTTTCATCAATACCCAAAAACCGCGGAGAGTACTCAAAACCTTGAACTTCAAGGTGTTTTAAAAATCGATGCACGATTGGACTATGCCAACTGGTCTTACGCCGTACTGTATCGCCAACCCTTACAACAGATGAATTCACATTGCCGCCGGACAGAGGTATCTCATTACCATCTCCAATCATGCCATCACCTTACGCCAAAATTGGCCAGAGTGATGCAATCAATAACAGCGCCATAATAATATTGAATATTTTTAATCGTTGATCGGTAGATAGAAAACGGCGGAAGTTAACGCCAAGGATAACCCAGGTGCCAACAGATGGTACGTTGACGATAACGAAAACCACAGAAACAAGAATAACAATCCAAAAATCCAGACTTGGTGCATATACGCTGAATGCCGTGATTGCCATTGCCCATGCTTTGGGATTTACCCATTGAAATAGCGCAGCTTCCATAAAGGTGATAGGTTTTGCAGCTTCATCTCCCGTCTGAGGTCTGCCAGATTGCAAAATTTTCCAAGCCAACCAAAACATATAGATCACACATAAAACTTTTAAAACTGTGTATGACACTGGATAGAGATCAAACAATTTGATCAAACCAAGCCCCGTACAGAACAAAAGCACAAAAAAACCGGAGCCTATGCCCAGAGCATGCGGTATCGTGCGCTTTACACCATAGTTAACGCCTGATGTCAGCAACATTAAATTGTTTGGCCCCGGTGTGATGGAGGAAACGAAGGCAAAAAGGGAAAAGGCTAGGAGTTGTTCAATGGTCATTTTGTATCAGACATTTCGATAATAGAGCTTCAATGTGTTATTTAAGGATGCCTGTTCTAAATAAGCGTTCAATTCTCAAGACTTTGAAACTAACTCGCCAAAGCTGCATCAAGAACACGAATTTGCACCCGCTTTACGCCGCGCCAATAGTCTACAGAAATTGAGCCTGCAACATGGAAGTTTTGGCCGCGATTATTGAGTAAGAATTTACCCATATCATTATCTGCAGCGCGGAAGGCAATGCCGTCTATTTTACCACCATCTACACCACGAAATGTTAGTTTCACATGGTTTGCGCCGACAATTCGAACCTCGCTCAGTTGATGAGCGGGCAAGACAAATATGGGTTGTGAATGACCTGAACCATATGGTCCCGCTCGCTCGATAAGATCGACCAGATCGGGTGTCATCCCTGAGGCAGCCAACGCACCGTCGATCTTGAGCGAACGAACCTCTTCAACATCACCAGAATTTTTGGCGGCATATTCCTCAAAATACGTGCGCAATTCACCAAGTTTTTCTTTTTGAACAGTCAGGCCCGCAGCCATAGCGTGGCCACCACCTTTTTCAAGCAGGCCATCATCAACAGCCTGACGCACCATTTTGCCTACATCAAAACCCGGAATTGAGCGGCCTGAACCAGATCCTTTGCCATTTGCATCAAATGCGATGGCAAAAGCAGGGCGATGTTCGCGTTCTTTAAGCCTCGCCGCCACAAGGCCCACAATGCCGGGGTGCCAGCCATCATTTGCCGAGATGATTATCGATGGCCCCTCGCCCGATGCCATTTCCGCCATCACTTCGGCTTCCGCCTGTTCTAGCATTTTAGCTTCCATGGCTTGGCGCTCTTTGTTAAGACTATCCAAGTGTTGGGCAATTTCGTCTGCTTCTTCAGGATCATCAAGCGTGAGTAAGCGGCTACCAAGCGCTGCATCACCGATCCGCCCGCCTGCATTAATGCGCGGGCCGATTAAAAAACCTAAATGATAAGGCGTGAGCGGACCATCTATGCCAACAATACGCATAAGCGCAGCAATGCCGGGATTATGCATTTTGCGCGCTGCAATCAGTCCTTTAACCACATATGCGCGGTTTAGAGTTTTGAGCGGCACAACATCGCAAACAGTTGCCAATGCTACGATATCAAGTTGTGCCAGAAGATCAAATGACGCCGCCTTATCATGTTTTCTTTGGCGCAGTAGCCTTTGCGTGGCAACAAGCACCATAAATACGACACCTGCTGCACATAAATGCCCAAGACCAGATAAATCATCCTGTCGATTGGGATTAACCAGCGCTACGGATGGCGGCAGCTCGTCATTGACTTGATGATGATCGATAATCACCACATCGCAATTGAGTTCTTTGGCCTTCTCTAAAGCTTCAAAGCTTGTGGAACCGCAATCAACAGTGACTATGAGCTGCGCACCCTTGTTAATAAGTTCCTCAATGGCATTTGGGTTTGGACCATAACCCTCAAAGATCCGATCAGGTATATAAATCTCGTTTGGCACATTAAAGTGTGTGAGAAACTTGGATAAAAGTGCCGATGAACAGGCCCCATCCACATCATAATCCCCGAAAATAGCAACTCGCTCGCCCAAACCAATCGCCTGTACCAATCGCTCAGCACCAGTATCACAATCAGTCATGGTAGATGGATCTGGCATCAAATCACGGATGGATGGCGACAGAAAATTACTCGCCTCTTCTGCTGCAACATTGCGAGCGGCCATAATTCGCGCAATAATTTCCGGGATATCAGTAGTTTGTGCGATATTAAGTGCCGTATTTTGCCCACGCGCATCAAGCCGTGCGACCCATTTCTGGCCCAGAAGCGATTGTTCTACATTTAGGAAAGCATCATCGGACATTGCATATCAATTTTCGAAACAAAACAGGCCTCATTGATAATGAGGCCTGTTGGTAAATGCAACAAATTGATTTGCTGTTCTTTAGGCGAACTTATCTCCACCCAGGCGGTGTGTCGCTTTAATTTCGCGAACTGTGCCTGTTGAAGAGCGCATTACAAATGTATGGGTTGAAATAGATTCACCCCTAAAGCGAACGCCATCAAGCATATCGCCATCAGTCACGCCCGTTGCGGCAAACATGACATCACCACTGGCAAGTTCTTCAAGCTGGTAGACTTTGTTTGGATCTTTAACACCCATGGTTGCTGCACGATCAATTTGATCTTGGTTTTTAAACAGCAAGCGCCCCTGCATCTGACCACCAGTACAACGAAGTGCAGCTGCCGCCAGCACACCTTCTGGTGCGCCGCCAGTACCCATATAAATATCAATGCCTGTTTCGTCTGAATCTGTTGTGTAAATCACGCCTGCAACATCACCATCACCAATCAGACGAACCGCAGCACCACATTCGCGAACTTCGGCAATGAGTTTTGCATGCCGTGGACGATCCAAAATACACGCGCAAACCTGACCAATTTCAACGCCTTTGGCTTTTGCGACAGCTGCAAGATTTTCTGCTGGTGTTGCATCAATTGAAACTGTGCCCTCAGGATAACCCGGACCAATCGCAATCTTATCCATATAAACATCGGGTGCATATAAAAGGTTGCCTTTGTTGGCAAACGCAATCACAGCCAATGAATTAGGCATATTTTTAGCGCAGATCGTTGTGCCTTCAAGCGGGTCAAGTGCAATATCCAGATGTGGGCCATTTTTAGTGCCAACCTCTTCGCCGATATAAAGCATTGGCGCTTCGTCGCGTTCGCCTTCTCCGATAACGATTGTGCCGTTGATATCCAGCTTGTTCAATTCTGTACGCATGGCATCGACTGCCACTTGGTCAGCAGCTTTTTCGTCACCACGGCCACGAAGCTTTGCAGCAGCTACCGCAGCGCGCTCTGTCACGCGTGCAATCTCAATTGATAAAACGCGGTCAAGATCCAAATCGGTATCCGCCATGATATTTATTCTCCATCTCGTGAGCACATTTGTGCAGTTTTACAAGATCTTACTGACTGTTACATATACAGATTTACGATGAAGATCCGAGCTTGCCGTCTTCTATCCATATATTTTAAGATGGCGCCAGCACTAAATCGATTAAACTATTTAAAAAATTTAATTATGTTTAATGGTGTGGAAAACTAAGGGAAATAGTCATTCTTGTGCCTAAGAATCGGGGCGTTTCGCCCCGACTTTTAAACATGATCTAAAGATCAACGTCGAGAATCGCCATTGAGAAGTTAAATGAACGATCGCCATCTTCATCATCGAGATAGATCACGCCAATAAATTCGTCCCCTACATATACCTCAGCAGAATCGTCTTTCTTAGGGCGAGCACGCACTTCGATGGTGGGGTTTAGAACGCGTTTTAAGTAATCGTCGAGCTTTTTAATTTCGTCAGGATTCACGAGTATTCTCCATTTAAGATTCGTGGCAGCTTATTGCCACGAGATGAGCTACATTCAAAGTCTAAATTGACCTACATCAACGTTATTTAGAAACAGAGCCCGTGATTAATCATTTTTATCACTGTCGCCAACTTCAGCTTGCGTTGCAGGATTAATAATTTGATCCATGGCGCGAGAAGGCTCCTGGCAACCCGCCTCACCCACAATACGCGCTGGCACACCAGCGACAGTTGTTTTTGGCGGTACCTCCTTAAGCACAACAGAACCTGCGGCAATGCGTGAGCAATCACCAACCTTTATATTGCCAAGTACTTTTGCACCAGAACCGATCAAAACACCGCAACCAATTTTAGGGTGACGGTCGCCTTCTTCTTTACCAGTTCCGCCAAGCGTCACATTTTGCAGAATAGACACATTATCGCCTATTGTTGCTGTGCGACCAATGACAATTCCGGTTGCATGATCGAAGAATATCCCCTTGCCCATTTTCGCAGCAGGATCGATATCCGTTTGGAATATTGCTGAAGAACGCGATTGCAAATAGAGAGCAAAATCTTCTCGTCCGTTATTCCACATCCAGCTTGCCAAACGATGCGTTTGTACAGCGTGAAAGCCTTTGAAATATAACAGCGGCTGTAAAAAGCGGCTGCATGCCGGGTCGCGGTCATAAACAGCCTGAATATCGACACGCAAAGTCGTCGCCCAATCTGGATCTGCCTTGCGCATTTCATGAAAATTCTGCTGCAAAATGCTTGAATTCAAATCCTGGTGATCAAGTCGTTCGCAAATGCGATGGATAACAGCAGCTTCCAATGAAGGCTGATTAAGAATATTTGTATAGATAAATGTCGTCAAAACAGGATCATTTGCGACAACTTCTTCCGCTTCTTTGCGAATTGTGTCCCAAATCGGGTCCATAGAGTCGACTTTACCCTGATGAAGCTTGCCAACTTGATTGGTCATTTTTTCGTCCTTACCAATGGCATCTTTGCCTATTTGCATCGCGAACTAAATATTCACTAGTCCTATAAATATGTCAGAAACTGGATTTTGCAAACATTTGATCTGATTTTGTTTTATTTTCAATTAAGGAAATGTGCATCAAAACTGCGATAGTTGATCCAAAACAGCCGCTTTGAATACTTTATCACCTACCGTCAACATATGATCCCTGCCCGGCACATCAATCGCAGTCGCATTCGGCATAAGTGCTTCCAACTCTTCTGGTGAACCGGCAATATCATCCTCGGTTCCGACCACAATAAGCGTTGGCATCGCCATCTGCGAAGCTTCAGCCTCCGTCACCAACACCCGATTGGATGCGATACATGCTGCAAGTGCATAACGATCGCTCTTAGTTTGATCGGCAAATGCGCGAAACATGCGCCCACGCTCATGGGTCACCTCATCAAGCGAAGGTGCAAGTAAGGCATCGGCTATCGGGTCCCAATCGCCCACACCTTCTACCAAGCCGATACCTAATCCGCCAAAAGTCAGCGAACGAACATATTGCGGCTCACTTTTTGCAACGAACGCAGATACGCGCGCGCCCATTGAATAGCCAATAAAATGCGCATCTGCGATATTCAAATGATCAAGCAGATTTGTTGCATCTCTCGCCATAAGACTGGGCGTATAAAACTCTGGCTCATGTGGCTTTTCGCTGGCACCGTGCCCTCTATGATCAAGAGCAATGACCCGATAACCCGCGTCAGTCAGTGTTTTCACCCAGCCTGTGAACACCCAATTGACATGAGCCGATGACGCAAAGCCATGAATGAGAAATACAGGTACACCTTCACGCGGGCCAACATCAAAATAGGCGATTTGGATGTCCTTACTCTCTGGACCTTCCGGATTGCTACTTGCAAAATTTAACATCTCTTGGGGTTTATAAACCATCTTCACATCACCTGATCTGTTTATTTAGCAACAAAACTGTCGCAGCATGGCTGAAAGTTCTACACATTTACTGTTTAAAGCGTTAAAGATGACTCGAAATATAGATAAAAGCAGGAGCTTGATAGCATGGCTGGCCATAAAATGCCTTATTTCCACAACAGTGCAGGTTACCCGTCTATCGATATCGGTACGAAAAAATTTATGTGCGTGGGCGCAAAGCCACCTTTTGATCACCCCCATGAATATTTAGAAATGGGTGATGATACTGAAATTGTGTGTCCATACTGCTCAACTTTATACAGATACCGCTCAAACTTGGGCCATGAAGACACAGCACCTTTTGGCTGCTTATGGGAAGACCGAGAAAACGCCTAACCCGCTGCGGCACAACACAAAGCCTTGAAAAATGTCATCAACTGACAATATTCCACCCCGTCCAAACACGCCTTTAGTGGCTATAATTGGTGCGGGTATTGCAGGACTATGTACAGCTATCGCCTTTGCTAAATTTGGCGCAAAAGTCGTCATCTTTGAAAAGGCGGATGAACTAGGCGAAGTTGGCGCAAGCCTTCAGCTTTCCCCCAATGCAACGCATATTCTTACTGATCTTGGCCTATTGCCAGCGTTGCAAAAACACTGGATTGAACCGCAATCAATCTGCATGACAGATGGTGTATCGCTTAAACCAATAAAAACATTGCCAATAGCAAGACTGAGTCGAGATGAATGGCATGCACCTTATGCACTCATGCGACGCACTGATTTGCAACGTGAACTGCTAAATGCCGTACGAGATATGCCGAATTGCGAATTGCGACTGTCATCTGAGCTAAATTTTGCAAACATCGAGTCACTTCAGACAGATATTGAGCAACGTCTAGAACAAAAGCCTGATTTGGTTATTGGTGCTGATGGCGTTTGGTCTGATACCCGCAGCATTCTACCCAATGGGGCTGGTGTAGATTATACTGGCTATGTTGCATGGCGGTTCATGACCGATACCAAAGCGCGCACGCACATGCCAACCAACATCAATAACAGCAGCAACATTATGCTAATGATGAATGGTGACGGGCATATCGCGCTTTATCCATCGGACCAATATGAACAAAGTAACATTGTCTTTGTTACCGAGCATCTGGGCGACCCGCATGTTACACCCGATTTTGATGCTATGCTTTTGTCCATGTCACTTAACCCTGCAACGGTAAGAATGCTTAAATCTTCCGATCATCTCGGCTGTTGGACAATTAATCATGTTGCCGAGGGCGCCTGGACAAATGGCGCGAATATAGCCCTTATCGGCGATGCCGCTCACGCTATGTCGCCTTTTATGGCGCAAGGAGCTGCTATGGCAATTGAAGATGCCTATGTGTTGGCAAATCTTATCTGCAATTCAGGACAGGCGGTCTCTCAGGGTCTTCAACAATATGAAATGCGACGTAAGGCACGCGTGGACAAAGTTCGAACCCGGGCCATGACCAACCGCATCGCCTATCATGCGAGAGGGCCAATTCGTGCAGCTCGCAATATGGTATTATCATTAAAATCACCTGAAAGCCTATGCCGCGATTTAGACTGGCTTTATGGCTGGAAAGCTGAGCGTGAGTGATATGCAAGCGCACCAACCTGTGGAATCTGGCAAAATAAGATCCCGCATATTGGCGCTTGATTTTGCGCGTGGCATCGCCATTATCGCAATGGCGGTCTTTCATTTCACATGGGATTTGGAGTTTTTTGGCTTCGTAGAACGTGGTCTTACGCTTACAATCGAATGGAAAAGCTTCGCGCGCTCCATTGCAACAAGCTTTTTGTTTCTGGCAGGATTTAGCCTTGTCCTGGGACATGGGAAAGCCATTCGTATTCGGTCATTTATAAAACGCTTCGCAATGGTCGCAGGCGCTGCTGCGATTATCTCAATTGCAACCTATCAAGCCATGCCACAGGCACCGATATTTTTTGGCATATTGCATTCTATTGCAACCGCAAGCGTTATTGGCCTGTTTTTTCTGCGTTTACCCGCGATTATCTTGGTTTTAACGGCAATTGCGGTCATTATCGCACCGTTTTACTTGAGATCAGAGTTTTTCGATGCCCCTTTGCTCTGGTGGGTAGGTTTAAATGCCAACATCCCAATATCCAATGATTATGTACCAATATTGCCATAGTTTGCGCCATTTCTGCTTGGAATGGCATTTGCAAAATACATTGTTGATCGTGATTTTTTTAGTACGGTCAAGCAGTGGAATAACAATAATTTTGCCATACGGTTACTCGCATTCCTAGGGCGACACAGCCTCATCACATATCTACTACATCAACCAATTTTGCTGGGAATTGTCTGGGCATACTCTAAGTTAGTTTTCGGTTTGATCTAAAATAGATCATTCATTCAAGCGCAAAGCGCTACAATGCACTTAAATATCTGCTATGCATCTTTCATCAATCGAATGATTATTTCGGGACTGTCAGCTACCAACGGTTCTCGTTGCCAATTCCCGAAGACCTCCAATAATTTTAACCCGTACTTAGTCGCTATGCATTTTAGTTCATCAAATTCCATAAAACGTAAAGTGCTTTGAGAGGTCAATGTTCCGAGCTGATCATTAAAACTATATCTTTCCTTAAAAGTCACTAAATCGTCTTTAACCTCCAGAAGCTCGTGAACCACTTGAACCGATCGGTCTCCTCCTAGAGCAATCGGTCGAGTGGCATGTTCGGGTGTCCAACGAAGCCAGCTTTTGGCCGCAGGATTGCGCGTTTCTAACCAGAATGCCCCACCAATGCGTAGGCGTTTCTCGACTGCATTAAAAAGCGTAAAAACCTGGGTATCATCTAGAAGACATTGAAAGGCATGACCAGTCATAATTGCAACATCAAATTTACTGTTGCTAACCAAATCAGAAACGAGACCCGTAACCCACTCTACTGAGCCATGAGTATCTTTCTGCGCGGCTCTGGCGACCATCTGAGGCGCGGGGTCGATAGCAGTGACCATATATCCACGCTGTGCTAGATCAAGCGCAAATGTACCCGTACCGCAACCGACGTCTAAGACAGTAGCTGGAGCAATTGGCAATTCCCCAATATAAAAATCAAAATCTTCGCGCGATGTATTTATTGCATCATAGACTTCAACAATGTCAGTGTTATGATACAGCGCGTCCATCCCTGACAGTTTAAATGTTGAACGGCCGTTTTGCAACTAAGATCAATATTGCAGTTCGATCGATTTCAAGGCAGTTTCTCGGTATGTATCCACAAGCCCTTAAAAATATTGAACTCAGAAAACTCTTTATCGCACAGCTACCTGCAGATTTTTCTGACTGGCTGGATTTTGTGGCGATTGGAGCATTGTTGGCGTTCGTATGGGATGCACCTAGCTTTGCCTATGCAGCTTTGGCAGTCGGTCTAGGTGCTCCATATTTGGTAATAGGGCCTTTCGCGGGTGTGTTTGTAGATCGCTGGTCTATCAAGTCAGTTCTGATTTACAGCAATCTTGGCAGAGCGATCGTCACCGGTACATTTTTCTTTGCGGGAGATTGGACTACACTGATCGTGCTGGTGACAGTGCGCAGCTCCGTAGACTGTTTCTTTACCCCCGCCAAACAGGCCGCGATTCAGGCACTGACTACAAAAGAAAACAGAACCTCCGCGAATGGCCTGAGCCACGGCATTAATCAAGCCTCCAAAATTGTTGCACCAAGTGCTGGAGGTGCATTTTTGATATGGTTCGCACCCGATGTGATCTTTATTCTCAATTCAATAATTTCAGCATCCGCCGCAGCTTTTGCGCTACGCCTCAACAAGATTGAACGCAAGTCTTTTCAAGATGAGAATAGTTCAGACAGTGTGTTAACGGGTGTCAAGAATGGAATGGCTATTGTCCGGCAAAGCCCTGTGATAAAAACGGCCCTCTTCATGATGGCTATAAGCTATTTCGCCATCTTCATCTATGACACTTTCATTGCACCTCTAACCCGTAACTTGAACTTTGAGCAGCAGCATTTGGGTTATGCACTTGCTGCGGTTGGGATAGGTGGTGTATGCGGATCAATGCTTTTTTCTTTACTTCCTAATGTGAAATACCCGCAATACTGGGTTGCCGCTGGCGCAACTTTGTCTGCTATTATTCTCTTGATTCTTGGAACATTTGATTCAAGCAATGCGGATATGAGTACTGTACTTTTAATCAGTCTTTTTCTAACGTTGGGCTTTGCAACTGCAATGTCAGTCGTACCGGTGCGCATAGTGCTACAAAACACAGTGCCAGAAGAACGAATGGGATCGGTCACTGCGTTGAGCGAGGCGGCAAACACGACGGCTTTGCTATCGGCACCATTTTTAGGTGCAGTTTTAGTGGATACGTTTTCGGTAGGTGTTCCTTTCATTGTTGGCGGGATAGTCATATTCATTGTCGCAATCATTGCTTTACGGTTAAAACTGGATTGATCGATCAAGGCAGGGCTGCCACCACCCGATAGTGTTATCTTTATCTGCTTTGTGCAAACTAGCGACAATATCAGATAAGCCTGATCGCCGCAGCTACTCAGATCTGACTTAAATTTGTCGAATTAAAGCATCAAAACCGTTAACCCGTAAAACAATGAACAGAAATTTTAGTTCATACAACAAAGGCAGTTGCATTTATCCGGTAATCATCATAGTTATGTAATAACATTACATAGTTTTATTGGAGATACCCCTTGTCTGATGCTCGCCTTCCCGTCACAGTTTTGTCTGGTTTTCTCGGCGCTGGAAAAACCACGCTTCTCAACCGCGTTTTAAACAATCGCGATGGTCGCCGCGTGGCGGTTATTGTCAATGACATGTCAGAAGTGAACATCGATGCCGACCTTGTCCGTGCTGATACAGAACTAAGCCGGACCGATGAAACGCTTGTGGAAATGTCCAATGGCTGCATCTGCTGCACACTCCGAGATGACCTGTTGGATGAAGTTCGTAAATTAGCGTCCGAGGGTCGTTTTGACTATCTGCTCATTGAATCAACCGGCATATCAGAGCCCCTGCCCGTTGCGGCTACATTTGAATTCCGCGATGAAAATGGCCAAAGCCTCTCGGATGTTTCGCGCCTTGATACGATGGTGACCGTGGTTGATGCGGTTAATCTGCTCAAGGGTTTCTCATCTCATGATTTCTTAAAAGACCATGGCGAGTCGCTTGGTGAAGAAGATGACCGCACGCTGGTACACTTGCTGACTGACCAGATCGAATTTGCGGATATTGTTATTTTGAACAAAATTAGCGACGCTGGACCGGAACGCGTGGACGCGGCCCGCAAAATCATCCGTAGTTTGAACGCCGATGCCAAGATTATTGAGACCAACCATTCCGATGTGGATGCGAAGGCCATTCTCGATACCGGAATGTTTGACTTTGACAAGGCGCATGAACATCCAATGTGGGCGAAAGAGCTTTATGGTTTTGCCGATCACGTGCCGGAAACCGAAGAATATGGCGTTGCCTCCTATGTATATCGTGCCCGGCAGCCTTTCGTGCCAGAAAAGATCGGAAACTTACTAAACGGTTCATTGCCCGGTGTTATTCGCGCCAAGGGGCATTTCTGGATTGCTTCACGCCACGAATGGGTTGCCGAGTTTTCACTCGCAGGCGCACTTTCATCAGTATCGCCTTTGGGCCAATGGTGGGCAACCGTACCAGAGGCCAACAGGCCAACCCATGAAACCGCTGTCGCTTACATGAAAGCCCATTGGCAGGAGCCATGGGGCGATCGACGTCAGGAAATTGTCTTCATTGGTGCCGGCATTGATTGGCCAGCGCTCAAGGCCCGTCTGGATGATTGTCTGGTGCCTGTTTCGGAAGCGACCTCACTGGATGATCTTAAAAACTATCCCGATCCCTTCCCCGCCTGGCGGCGCGCGGATCAAGCGGCATAGGTCTCAAACGCTATGAATTTTATTTGCGAAGAAATCATTGAACACGCCAAAGGCGTGGTCATTGCCAGGGAGCCGCAAGACCTGATCGCTATTCGCGAGCACAATTGTGCGGCAACCCTGTGGAAACGGAAGTTTCAGTCCGATTTCCAAACCTGGATCGACCAACTTCCGCCAGAAAACCTGCCGGAGGGCCGGCTGATACTGCCGCAGAACCGCATTGCCGATGCTGTGCATCAATTGTGCGAAATTGCCGGAACCCCGGAAGGTTCGACGTGTGATATGCTGGTCAACGACATCGATGCCTTGGCGCAACTTTTCTCCGCGCTCATGGGGACAGAATATTTGCGCTTGCGGCTGGAAAAGGTGACAGACAACGCCTGCAGAAAGTTTCATAAAGACGCGATCACAGCCCGCCTGGTCTGCACCTATCGCGGCCAGGGAACGCAATATGGAACCTCGTTAGAAGGTGATGAGCCGCAGCAGATTTTCAACGTGCCCACTGGTGCACCAATCCTGCTGCGTGGAACCCTTTGGCCTGAAACACCAGAATCCGGCCTGCTGCATCGATCTCCCCCGATTGAAGGCACGGGCGAAACACGTTTACTTCTGGTTCTCGACCCCGTTTCTGATCCTGAGAATGATGTGTGATTGGAACGTTTTACTGCCAGCTATTAAAATATCTCACTGGTGTCGATGACTGCTATTGGTCTTCTCGAGAACGAATTGCATGTTAACACCGCTTGGAAATGGAAGGCTTCAAAGGCAGAAGGTTCAGAAACAAAATCGCTTGTTAGGTTATGGTCACCCGTTTAATATCGGGTGACCAATTTTATTATAGTGAATAATCATAGGCTGCTGGTACAAAATCATACCCATTTGCAGTTTGATCCACATAACCAAAGCCAGGAAACTCCAAATGTGCACCCGTTACCGGCACTCTATCCGCTGCTGCCATATCTAACATTCTGGCGCGTGTTTTAGCTGTCTGCGCGGGGTCCATATCAAAGGCAATCAGCCATTCGGGATTATTGAATTGTAATCGCGGCAGATGAATCAGATCTCCCCAAAATAACAGGTCCTCACCAGCATCATGTAAATGGAAACCAACATGCCCAGGCGTATGTCCTGGCATGAACTTGGCCTGAATGCCTGGCAATACCTCTGCATCATTATCGAAAGTTCTTAATCTGTCTTTATAAGGCTCTGTCAAATCACGCGCGATCTGCACGAAGGGTTGAACCTGACTAGGCAGACCATCTGCAGCTGAGCCATGCCAAAAATCCCATTCGGTAGAATTGACAACAATTTCCGCATTTGGGAACAACCGTTTTTTATCCGCACTAAGCCCGCCAATATGATCAGGATGAAGGTGGGTTAAAAGAACAGTATCAATCTCAGTCACATCGATGCCTGCTTGTTTTAGTGCCGCATGGTATCCTCCTGTCTTGGGTGAAAATCCAGGCAGCGTGCCTGTGTCTATGGCAATCTTCCGCTCACCGGTGTCAATGACATGACCAAGAACCGGTAGTGGTCGTGTACTCTCAAAAGCAGGCAGATGCTGCTGTTTTAGCGTTTTATTCGCTTTATCTTGATCAAACCCAACAATTAAATCTTGCCCGACATCAATGGTGCCATCCAATAGAACAGTTATCTCTGCCGATCCAACGCGACGCTTAGCATAGGAGGGTATCGCCCCTGCATCTAGACCAACCTCATGGGCAGAAAGCAGATTGGGACGCACGATAAAAGGCGCAGCAAGGGCAGCAGTCCCCCCCATGCCAAGAAAGTTTCTTCGATTAATGTTCATAAGCATCTCCTATGGATTTTTCTGGAATAATTAGTTGATTCATACTATATCCAATAAATCAGCTCGGCATAGGAGGTTTCATCTTATGTCTCCCATAAGTAATACTTAGAGGATTATATGGATCGCCTTGGATATTTTGAGAGTTTTCTAGAAGTACTGGATCAAGGCTCCCTTAGTGCCGCTGCCCGAGTTCGGGGTATTAGCCAACCGGCAATTAGTCAACAAATGGCTGCATTGGAGGCTGATTTTGGAACTCCTTTGCTCCAGAGAAGCGCTACTGGCACCACTGCGACACGGGCAGGCCGGATTATCTCGCGGCATGCGGCGGAACTTGTGACCACACACAGACGAATGCGAGCAGACATCTCTGCCCTGTCAACGACACCAGGAGGTGAGATACGCATTAGTATCAGCAGGGTCATGGCCGAAAACCCTGTTGGGATTGCGTTGCAAAAACTGCATGGAGCTTATCCAAATTTGCAGCTGATGGTTAAAGTTGAAGATCGGCTCGTGGATATCGTCGATGAGGGGTATGATCTTGCACTACGCACAGGCGAGATTGGCAATTCTGATGCTATCGTGCGCAAAATCGGCCAGTTCGAAACCGTGCTTGTCGCAGCGCCGTCATATCTAGATCGAAACGGTCGACCAACCGATCATTCAGAAATGGGGCAGCATGCTTTTGTACAATATGCTGATCACCGTGCACATGGTTTTCACACTGTACAGAAGGACGGTGAAGACGCAGAGATTGAATTGGCAACCAAACTGGTTGTCGATACCCCCTCGCACCTGATGAATGCTTTAATTGATGGACTTGGATTTGCCCGTTTACCGCGGGTTTTAGCCAACGACTATATTCAGAAAGGAACATTAGAAGTGATGTTACCTGACTATGTAGTCGAGCCGAAGAATATCTATCTGGTCTATCCCCATCGGCATGCTGTGACTGAGAATATGCGCGTAGTTATTAATGCGATCTATGACGGATTGCATAATTATGGGCGTACACGGGTGATCCGTCACCAAGATTTACAGATGAGTGCATAGATAGAAAGCCAAAGCCTGAAACACCAACATCCGGCCTGTTGCATCGATCTCCCCCGATTGACGGCACGGGCGAAACACGTTTACTTCTGGTTCTTGACCCCGTTTCTGATCCTGAGAATGATGTGTGATCAGAACGTTTTACTGCCAGCTATTATAAAACACCTCATTAGTCTCAATGACTGCTATTGGCCCCAAAGCAATAAAACTTGCCTATACCGTATCACCTTTAATTAGGGCTTCTTGTTTGGTCATTTCTGCTACAAGAAACCTAACAAAGGTCATCACTCGAACTGAAGAACGCAAATCGGGATGGGTCAAAACCCATCCTGGCCGCGTAGAGACAGGTCCAGTTCCGGGAATACGAACCAAGCCATCTAACGAGTCGGCAAAAAAGCATGGAGAAACGATCATCCCCAAACCTTCTTTCGCCGCTTCTGCCTGATCCAGCAAATCAGAAATTTGGTGTTTCACTTCCGCATCCGGGAACGGCCCCTCCGTGATCCACCTGTGGCCGGGATCGATTGTACCCCGCCCAATCCAGTTTGCATTTGTCTTATTGTCTTCAAACCAATGATTGGCGATATATTGCGGTGATGCATATGCGCGTTCCACAAAATCAGGAAGCCGCCGACCTACCAAACTATCATCTGGATTAAACTGGAACCGGAACGCAACGTCAGCCGCGCCCCTCATCAGATCGTCAATTGAATAACTTGTGTTAAGCGAAATCTCAATTCCAGGATATTTTCGCGTGAATGAGGCAAGGTGTGGCATCAACATGTACTGGGACAACAACGGTGGCGATGTCACACGAACCTGGCCTGCAAGTTCCGTATCCAAGCTCTCTGCCTCACGTTGAAAGTCAAGAACCTCACTTTCGACCTGTTCTGCCTTTGTAAAAACCTGTTCGGCAACTGCGGTTGCCAGCAAGCCGTCGCGCGAGCGGGTGAACAACACTGCGCCTAAACTTGTTTCCAAATCGGTTAGGTGTCTTGAAACCGTTGAATGGCTCATCAACAACTCTCCCGCTGCTGCGCGAACAGAACGGCCTCGAAACAGCGCCAGAAATACCTTGATGTCGTTCCAATCCAGTTCGGCCATGCAGGTCCTCCATAGGGGTGGTCGATTATTGCACCATAAACCTCCAAATACCGCAATTCCAATTCATTTTAAATGGACTAAGTTCAACACAACACAAGAACTGGACACTAAGCATGGCGAGCAAAATGAACCGCACAGAATTTAAAGAGATCATAAATACATCAAAGGAGAGAACCTGGGATGTGCTCTTTAACCAGTATGGAGACATCCATATCCACAATCCAACAATGATTAAATCGAACTATTTGAATGAGGGTTCTAAAGGCGAATTAAACGCCGTAAGGCATTGTGAGTTTAGTGAAAAACTGTTCCTGGATGAAAAAATTACTGAAGTGAATGGTACTGATAGCTTCAAAATAGTCGTTACCGAGCATAACCTCCCTTTTGTGAAGGAGATGTCAGCGATTTACGAATTGACAGCCATTGCAGATGAAAAAACCGAGATCAAGATGATCTCATTCAATTCGTTTTCTCCTGATTTCATGAAGTACCTGATGAAGGGGCAAATGGCCAAATCGCTGCTCAAACACTTGTTTGGTCTGAAATATTTCGCAGAAACAGGTAAGATTGTGAACAAGGACAATTACACAGAAGTTCGCAAAAACTACCCGTAAATTCTGATTTCGACCATCGTTTTATGATGCTGACGATGGCCGATCTAACTCCATAAACACTAGGAACCGGCAATTTTGAACCAACTGCCGCCCAACTAGGTATTGCCCTAAAAAAATAAGGAGAACAAATATGACAAAAGAGCTTAATCTGACGGCCGACAGTCTCATTGAGTTTGGCTTTGGTACTGTGAAACCCGAGAAACAAGAATGGATGTATGGCGAATATTTTCCATATATGGCACCAACTATGGCCAAACACGGGCTTTCGATTCTTGCTGGCTTTGGTGTGATTGCGACAAATTTTGCAGGCGGCAACCCGCAGACAGGTAGTTTGGCCAGTTGGCCATCAGCGGATAAGCGCAAAGCACTTCACAACGACCCCAAATTTCTGGCAATTCAACCTGCAAGAGACGCGGCTATGGATTTCCTTACAGGAGGACATCTTTTTGAATCGATGGATGAAGTGATTACACTGAACACTGATAGCGACTATGCCATCATAATCACAGAAGATAGCAATTCGATATCTGATCCGATATTCGCACTTCCTCTCGCTAGCGATAGTCCGGAGCAAACCTATGCGGAAAAATCCCTTATCCTTCGGCCCTGGGGTGATGCTGACGAAGCATTACTGACGTCCTCTTCAGCAGAGAAAGAAGTATTTCGTATCAGGTTTAGCAACTCGGCTAAATAGAGCTCTGTTCATAAGGTCGCATAATCGCATTTTGGGGCAGTAATTGCCCCAAAACGGAGTTTCAATTTGCAAGCAAATATCCGAATTTGTGTACGAGATTGAAGTCACGAACGCCAAAAGAGAGTTCTGCTCAAGAGCCGAAAGCCGAGCTAAAACTATATGACAAGCATCGTTGAAAGTGGCCCAAAGGAGAACATAAACTCAAATTAACATTGAATATTCTCAGAAAACGTGAGGTGGATAGAAATCCTATTATCCTCGTACTCCACCTCCGCCTGTAGGTTTTTTAAGTTCGAAACTTTCACCACGGATCATTTCTTTAATCTTCTCCCAAGCTTTTGTCGCCATGCCGGGAGGGGCGGTAGATTTGGTTGTTTCAGGGATTTGAAATGAAGTTTTTTCTGTTATTTTGATCACGCCCGATCCGGCCAACTCAAGAGTTGCCTGGGACCCCTCTTCTACGTTAATTTTATCTCCCACAAGCAAAGGAAATCCCTGCGTCGCAGGATAAGTTTTAATTCCTCTTTCAACAAACGCCCTCCCGCTTATTGAAAGTACTTTGCTCGAAAATTTAGAAGAAGTTTTGCTGTAATCATTAATAACCGTTACCAGCTTGTATTTGGCGACTTTAGCGCTTGCTTGGCCTGCATTAACTTCCCTGATTTTGACTTTAGATGTGTAGATTGAATCAGGTCCATGCATAAGATAGTACGTGCGGCCAGCTTGAGTATTAATCGAGAAGTCTTCAACACCTTCTGAATAAATTCCAAGGTGGGACTCAGGTGTAAAATTCTTGGTGCCAGCATTGGTCTTAATGGCTATAAACGACCCGTTTTTTAGTGAACCCACCTTTGTTCCATTATACTGAATAGGCCAAGCAGTCGCAGACCCCACAAAGCCGCCTTCGCGATAAACCAGTAAAAACACCTCGTCACCGTTTAGGCTTTTGGTGTTCGTTGAACTTGCAGAGATAATCTGTCTCTTGGCGGCGCTATTTTGCGTTGAAACGACATCAGAAGATTGCCAGGTTGGTGAACAACCGGATAAAATGAAAATAATAATTGGGAGTATGAATTTCATTCGAAAATCCGAATCTTATTTTTAATTCTAGCGTCCTATCTACTGAAAATAGGTGAAATTTATATAACCGATCAATGCGGCTAAGCCGAGAAAACAAGCTATAAATATGATGGGAGCAATTAGTCCCAATAAAAATCCAAACCCCTCTATGAAAGAAATAGGTTTTGCCAGAATATGTCTGGAGCTGTTTTCTTCAGGAGGCAACTCGATTGCGTCTTTAGAAGGCATAAGGGGATAGCGATTGTGTTTTAGCAATTGAGGAACAGTGACGCCCGCAATACAAATTATGCAAAACAATACTATCATATAATCAATAAAATCCGGCTGCCCGACACCAGATAATTGCAAATACGCAATGATACCGATAGCGAAAGTTCCAACGGTGATAAGTACACCGATACTACCAAGCGGGGTGATTTCAACCTTCTTAGCGCAGCTGTCACATTCATAACAAATCACGGAGTTATATCTCTCAAGTTTCCGCTCGATTGGCAGTAATTGTGCTTGTTCGCTGCAAGTGCATTTTCGCGCTTCGTATACTGTTTTATCCATCGCCCAAGTTATTCCTTCTATATTGAGAAATACCGATGATTAACGCCCAAACTAAATCAATGACCCAAATCGTAATACTGAAAATATTGAGAGATAAATTTAATACCATAATAATAGATACACCCATCAATAGAAGTTGAATTATTCCAGTAATTGGCTTCCCCATGTACAAAGTACCAAATCCGGGAAGTATTAAATTGCATATTATCTGAGGAATAATGGCTCTTTCTTTGTACCAGAGGATGCCAACGGCTAGCGCCCACATCAAATCAATGAACCAAATTGCGATACCAAAAGATGTGAGAAATACGGTTAGTACCAAGATAATTGCAAAACACATTAGCAGAAGTTGGATGGTCCCAATAATTGGTTTCCTCATGAATAGAGTCCCAAGTCCTGGGAGAATTAAATTGCATATTATTTGAAGCATAATTTATTATTCTACTTGCCCTGTTTTCGCCATGTCGCACCGTCGCTCGTTTTTCATAGACCAATGATATTTGTTTTCTGCTTCTATATATAGCAAAAAGACACCCATTAGCCATTAGGACATGTGTACTAACCTAGGGCTTGCACAATCGCATTTCGAATTCTATTCTGGCTTCGTGGTGAGGTACTACAGATTATCAATCTGCAGTGGGGGGCGGAATTTAGTGGCTGATAAAATAATTGTGGCGGACGATCATCCGTTATTTCGAGAAGGTATCAGCAGAATTATTCGGCGGATTGTTCCGGGCAACATCGTAGAAGTAGCAGATGCGGCCGCTTTGTGGACGGAAGTCCAGCAAACGCCAGTTCCCACGATATTAATACTGGATTTAATTTTCCCCGGTTTTGAAGGGGCTAAATCGGTATCAGCACTGCGAAAGAAGTACCCCAATACAGCTATCATTGTTATATCTATGAACGATGAAAAATTGACTGCGGAAGAAATTATGGATGCCGGTGCAAATGGGTTTATTTCAAAATCGGTTTCTCCCGATGAAATGGTAAACGCTATCAATCAGATTATCGAGGGTGATTTGGTCATTTGTATTGATTCTCAAGATCAGTTGAATGACCTAGATATTGACTCGGCAATTGACAAACTCGCACCGCGCCACATGGATGTTTTGGTAGGATTGGGACAGGGGAAAACCAATAAAGAAATAGCAAGGGATTTGGATATTTCTCCTTTTACGGTCCGGGCACACGTATCAGCGCTATTTAGAAATTTAGGTGTCTCAACCCGAACTGCCGCAGTTGCGATAGCTGCGCAAAACGGGCTAATTTGATATGCATTTATGGCCAAGTTAGGCGGTTTTCGCGACCATAGCTAGAAGCGTTGATCTTAGTTTGATTGGTGAGGCCGGCTTGAGTAAAGTCCAATAACCAAGTTGTTTTGCTCGTTCTTCAATTTCCGGTGTCATTGTGCCGCTTATCACGACGGTTGGAATAGCCTTGTTAGATTCAGCAGATATTTTCTGTGCAAATTCAATCCCGTCAATCTCTTCATTAAGATGAAAATCTATCAACAGTATGTCCGGTGCGGTGATAGGTGTAATTTTCTCATCAGGTGTTTGGGATTTTGCGTCATAACCCCACTTGCGAAGAAGTGTCGTCAACCCTTCCAGAACCTGTTTATTATCATCGATAATCAATGCAGTTTGGTCATTTACTGGCGGTATAGTGGATTTTTTTATCGCAGCAACGACTTCTATTTTTTTCAAAATTAATTCCAATCCGTCAATTACGACGTGGGTCCCTTTGCCTTCAACCGATTTTAGTTGAACATTCAAACCGAGTAGATCAGCCGTTCTTGCAACAATCGCCAGACCAAGGCCCAGGCCTTCAACGCGCTGGGGACCTAATGGATTTGCACGAACAAACTCATTGAATATTTTGGGTTGCAGACTTTCAGGTATTCCAACACCCTGATCCAGAACGTGGATACTCACATGCCCATCATTTACACGTGCACCCACTAGTATCTTAGAGCCCCGCGCATACTTTACGGAGTTGAAGACAAGGTTTTGTAATATTGATGTCAGGAGTGCTTTATCCGTTTTAACCCATGCTGAGGTGGGAACGGAATTGAGGATAGAACCATATTCCATAGCTTCGGGCTGTGCTTGACGGACAGTTTGTTTGATCACGTCATCCAATGAGAAGACACTTATCTCTGGTTCTAGAGCACCCGATTCCAGTGATGTAATATTTAGAAGAGACTTGAAGAGTTTTGACAGGTTATCGACCGAGGTATCAATTGTGTCCAATATTCGATTGCCTTCCTTGTCCAAAGACTGATCTCTCAAACATTCCGTTAGCAGACCAATAGCGTGGATAGGTTGTCTAAGGTCGTGGTTTGCCTGCGCAAGGAATTGAGTCTTGGCAGTGTTTGCTTCTTCTGCTTCTGCTGCTGCTTGCTGGTATTTTTTTGCAAGGTCAAGATTTTCGGACTTTGTCGCCAAATAGTCCGACAATTCTTCACTTGTATCATTGGCCAAACGGCACAACATACCCATGAAGATAATAACCAACATGCCAAGCAAAATATAATCACCGCCGATTAAAAAGATGCGGATCGCGAGAAACCCAGTAAATGGGATTTCATAAAAATAAAACGAATATTTAAATATTCCAAGTGAACGCGCAGCGGCAGCGGAAGCGCCAGCGACTATCGACATTTGCATCGCGAGATGTGCAGGGTTTTCTACATCCAAACCGATCGATACGAATAACCCCCAACTGATGCCGACCATTGCAAACAGAATATGTAGGTTGCTCTGCCAGCGATCCAGATCGAGACCGTCCCGATCGGAATCATCTATCTGTTTACCCAATTTATATAGAAGAATTGGTGTTCCAAATATTTCCCAAATACCCCAACAGATCAATACCCAAAGGGGCAGAACATCCCACGCCAAATATATCAGTACACATGCCGAGGCTATATGGCCGAAGAATATTTTAGCGGGCGCACGGGCAAACAATTTTGCACGGTCCATAGCAAAGTCAGTGGTCATCAATTTGGATAATTTCATGTCGTATGATCCTGAATGATCGTCAAGAATAGTCCATAGTCAAATCACTTGCACTTAGTACATCTGTACTAATGGACTGAGAGATAAGCACTGCTCATAATGTTCAGATCAATCAAGTACTTCAAAAAAGGTTACATTCATGAAGAAACTTCTCTTATTCACTGCTTTTTTCGCACTTGCAATCAATGTTGTCACTTTCTCTAATGTCACTACAACTGAAGCAGCCTCGATCAGCAATCCAAAATGCGTTAAAGGTCTTCGTGAAGCGCAAAGTAGAGCTGGCTATCAAGCTTTTGCTATGGTTCCAGGCGGCGCTCACTGTGGTTGGACAATTCAAAGCGCCAGTTCACAAGCAGAAGCAAACCGTTCAGCGATGCATTATTGTAAAAGTCGCGGTGGTAGCGCGTGCTACGTTGCCTGGCCAAATTAATATTGCGATGCATATTCAAAACATTTCACCGACGACCAATATCGATCAAAGCCCTGCTCGATGTTAGCTCCTGAGTTAAGTTAAGATGAAACGGCCCCTAAATTAAAGAGGAATTAGTTTGTTAAAATTTTTTGCAGTATTCGCGTTGACGTTACTGACGGCAAACGCATCATTTGCTTGCAGCTGGTCCAACGGTACCGTGCTCGGTGAGTATGGCGGCTTCACATTCTATAGAGGCTTGATCGTTCAAACAGATATGGAGACCGGGAAAAAGTTAACGGCCAATCAAGCTGTAACAGTAAGTAGTCTGGCCGAATGTGCTCAAGTTTGCCTTAATGATCGCAATTGCCAAGGTGTCTCTCACCGGCCAACGTCAAGCGGTCAGTGTCTGACATTTGCAGGTTATGATTTTGAAACAAATCGACATATGAACATATATCTCCACACACAGCAGGGAATTAAGTACAAATCTGCTGCCATAAGAACAAAATTTCAGGGCGATATCTGCCGATAAACTTTTACAGCATTTCAAATTGGCACAAAATGGGGAGTAAATCATGCGTTGGTTTGTGGAGCGGGTCGTACTAACTATACTGGGTGTGCTAGTCATTTGCACCATCGCTCTCGCTAGCGGAGCAGAGGTCGATAAAAAATGGACATATGATGCTGGCATCGGGTTTGAGGGCCAAGCCGCGATTGAAAATGACACTGTTCGATTAGAAGTAGAATGTGGAAATGGCGGAGGTCCATCAATTGCGCTTTCCAGTGAAATCAAATTATCACTTGGGGAGATGCCAATTATCATATTTAAAATTGATGGGAAAAATCATGATGTGGCTTTCCAATGCTTTGCAGACGGTAAGAAATGCGGCAGCTTTGGATTTCCTTCAAGGGAAGTCATTACAGCGCTGCAGCGAGGAAATCAGTTAGAGATCATTGATGTTGGATCATTTTCTCTTAAGGGTTCAAATGCCGCTTTATCGGGGCTTTCTTATTGCTTGGACCCTGCCTAATGTGGTGGCTTTTGTTTCTGCCTGCTAACAGAATAGCATGCTGAATCGGGCTGGTTTTAGAATACAAAATATATTTATAATTTTGTAAGCGAGTTTTTTATGACGTTGATAAGAGCATCTTTTTCTGTGGTTACATTGTTCGCGCTGGTGATCTGGTTTCTCACATCCGCGATGGCTGAAACTCAGGCTCCTCCCACCAATGAGCGCGATAACGAACCAAAAGCACTTAGTCCATTTGAAGGGAAACTAGCTCTGGGGTTTCCTGAAAAGCTTGCAAAAATACCCATGAGCACGGGCAAAGAATTTTACTTCACTATCATGGATAATGGGTTCAAAGGCATACATAAATGGATGGAGGCTCATCCGGAAATGAAAGGCCGCGTTGAGTATTTTGAAAAAGAATCGGAAGCTAAAAGCTCGCACGGTTTTAGTGTTTTCAAAGTAGCCCATGCCATTATGCCGCAAGCAAAGTTTTTGCTGTTAAGAGCACGTAATGAAGAAGAAACCGCCAAAGCTATAGATATTATGCGGAAAAAGGGAAGCTATTTCGCATCTAAGAGCTCAGGAACGCTCAATGCCATGGGTACATACGACCCAAGCAAATATCAAAAATGGCTTAAAGAGCTAGAAAAGCATCAAATAACAATGTTCCTCGCCGCCGCAAATCATCGCGGCAAGAGCCACTCCTTTCGATTTAATGACAGAAATAAAAACGGGTTTATTGAATTTACAGATAACGAGGAAATGCTTGAAGAAAATCCGGTTTTGTTACCGAAAGGCTTTTTTGCGCGTTTCAAACTTTCATGGACACAGTGGCCAAAAAATAAATCAGATATTGAATTGCAATTACTTAAAGATGGCAAAGTTGTTACAAGTCAGAAGTCGGCGATTGATCAGCGACCGTCAATTGTGCTGAATTATAAATCCGACGAAACCGGTCTTTATCATCTGCGCGTAAAAGCAACTCGAGTTTATGGCGCGGACGATTTGAGTTTTGCATTATTTGCAGACAATATTGGTACTTGGAAAGGTGTCTTTAATGGCCGGCAGAGCCTTAGCACAGAAACTCAGTATGAATCACCATTTTTGATTAGTGTGGGGTCTTTTGGGCTAAACCAAAACGGTAGAATTGAACCATCTGTTTTTTCCAGTATTGGAAGTACATATTTGGGGGAAATTTCGCCTCACATCCTTGGCCCTGGTCAAGTCAATCTTGATGGAGAGACTTTGGATGGGACATCGTTTTCCACACCTTACATCGCCGCGCTTTACGCAAATTATGCAACTCAAAACATAAAAAACGTCATTGAGGCAACAAGCGGTCATGAATTTTATCAAGATGGTCTTGTCGCGGCTGAAAAAGGCAGATGGGGAACGCCGCAATTTGGCAAATTGTTTGATAATCGCTGTTCCGGTTCCGAGAAAATTGAAAACCTTAGCTATGAAATTCATGGTGAAATTCTCAAACTCAATTTCGATTTTTCTCGTAATTGTATGGAAAAGCTGGACTATTGGTTACATGTGGAGTTCAAGGGTGAAAAACATCTTACCAGCAAGGTTGTATCCGTTGAGAACGTCACCACGAGAATCAACGAAAAAGTAGTGCCCGTAAAAGGGTGGGTGGCAAAGAAGAGTGAAAGTGTTGATGTAATCGATGAACCCATTACAGTTGAAGTGCCATTAAAATATTTTGCGCGTACCACCAGAGAAAAATCCCTAACCCCTGTCTTTAAAATCTCTACCAGGGCACAGTGGGAACCTTTGTCGCTGCAAGCCAAATTGCGACCAGATTATACAATAATATTGCCCCCATCGGAACCAATGCCAGCAGTTATTGTTGGCATAAAAGCGTTAGAAACCGCAAAGGAAGCTTTGGGAAAAGGCGCTTATCGGGAAGCGGTTGAATTGAGCAAACGCGCACTTGTGGCCAGTGAAGTTACCGGCAATCATAGGGTTAATGCTTATCAGACCCTAATGGATTCATACATTGCTTTGGACGATATGGCGAAATTGTTGGAGGCATCTGACAGTGCAATTAGAGCCGGATTTAACCAATCCAAATTTCTTTTAATTCGGGGTTGGGCAAAGTTCGTATCAGGCGATAAACTTGGTGCAAGCGCAGATTTTAATTCCTGTCTGGATGCAGAGGATAGCGAGGAGTTATACAGCTGCTCCCTCTCGAAATTAATTGCCAACGGGAATTTGGATGAGCGGTCTCTTCAGGAAGTTGCGAATGACCTTGGAAACGATCTAAATACGCTTTCAAAGGAACGCGATATACATGCTCAAAGCCTTGCTATGTTTTTAAACAGGTGGGAGCCGAACAAATTATTAAATAGAGCGAAACAGCTAGGGAAAAATCAGGAAGAGCATGTTTTGAACTTTACGGCTGCATACTTTTATTTAGGTCAGTTGGCATTGTTAAGTGATGATAAATCTGAAGCCAAAGATAGGCTAGAGCAATCAAGTAACTCAGGCGGCATAAATTTGGAACGTGCATTGGCTAGGCATTGGTTGAAGTCGATGCCAGAAGAAAAAGTGATAGCTCAGAAGAAGCCAAAATCGACCATCGATCCGTCGCAGGTCAAGAAAACTAATTTAGCTAAAAAAGCCACAAAAACTGAAACTGCTTCAAAGAGGAGTTATTTTTGCAATTATAATGGTGAAAGTGATCTGGGGGAACGGATTAGTTTTGATTATGATGTGAAAAGAAATACCGTCTTGCTGCAAGAGCACAACAATGGGGGGTACCGACCAAATTTCACGCTTGGTGATGTCATCCAAGAGAATGACCATTTAAACTTTAGTTTAGAATTTTGGAAAAACGGTGTCGTGGTAATGCGAGACGAACATAGTCTTGATCTCACGGGAATGAGCCTAGATTCAAATCGAGACTTCTATAGTGACGGTGGGGAGATTTTTGTCAATGGTCCAACGATTAGAGCAAATTGTGTACTTGTTAATAATTCACAAGTGAGGGAAGACCAAGCTGGTACCGCATCAAAGTCCATAGATAAATTAACGCAGAACTACGTATGCGATTACGGCGGGTTGCTTGACTTCAGTTATGATCCAAAGAGAAATACTATCTTACTTCATGAACATCATGAAGGAAATTATGGTGTCAATTTCACTCTTGGAACTGTTGATCGAGAGGGTGGATTACTGCAATTTGATCTTGAGTTTTGGGATAAGGGTTCAGTGGTTATTCGCGAAAGTCATAGTTTAGAATTGGAGGCGATGACGCTCACAAGCGGCCAAGTTATATATGATGCCGCTGGTGAAGTTGCCGCTGAGGGTAAAACATCAAATACTTTATGTTTAGATGGCTCCGATGCCGCAGAACTTGCGCCAGAGATGGCAACAGACACAAATAACTCGCAAAATATCAAAGCGGATAAATCCAATTCAGATACTAACTCAACATCAGATGCTTCGGATAATCAGCAACCCAACGATAGCCGCGATATTATCTGCCATGTCCATGAAAATCGTGCTGAAGGACCTAAGTCCGCAACATATTGTTTGAACAGTCAGCTTTCTTCTCAAAAAGAGTATACTTATGGTCCGGAAAACCTGGCTCAGGCCGATGGGGCGTGGTGTGAAGGAGACCCCGGTCAGGGTATTGGTGCGAGTGTAGAATTGTCGTTTCAGTCCTATGCTGGCGAAGGTCAGACGCCAGCTTTTGACCGACTGCTCATCTCCAATGGCTATGATAGAACGTCCAAGACGTTCACAGAAAACTCACGTGTTAAGAAAATTGAGATTAAATCACACGACGCGTTTGGTGGGCAAACCTGGGTAAGAACATTGCGTGATGAAACAGGTGTGCAAGAAATTCTTCTTGGAAGTGAAGTTAGCCCATATGGTATTCTGATCACCATTTTAGAAGTGTATCCTGGGCAAAAATATGAAGATACATGTCTTAGTTTCCTAAGTGCCGACTTTGGATTTTAGCAGATTGTGTATGAACAAACTGGAGTTTAATGAATATGCATAATCTAATTAAAGTCTCATTAGTTGTGTTGGCAATAGTTGGCGGCTCATTTGGAGCGCATGCGCAAGAATGGCAAATGCATACCGGTTACGAGGAAAACGGAGCCGAGTTTGCTTCCATGAGCGTACGAGTACATGAATTTGCAATGGAGTTTTATTGCGACGAACATGATTGGCAAGATTACAGATTGGGTGCAAAATTTTATGGCCCGCCGTTGCCTCGATTAAATGGTCTTGACGGCGCAACTGCAAAATTATCGTTTCTTTTCACCTTAAGAGGAGGCGTTCTTGTACGTGAATTGTGGGAACCTCAATATCGAGATGGGGGAGCCCGAGATCAAGTTTGGGTGGGTTCAATTCATGCCGGGAAATCTGAAATAGATGCGCTAGCAGGCGCTTTGAAACTGGACATACTTAATACAGATGGCGAATTGGTGTACAGTTTTCCAACCAAAGGTACGGCTGCGGGTGTCGCGCATATCCGAAAATTTTGCAAAATCGGGCTGGAGTAGTCCTTGGCGCAATCTCTATTGGAGCAAAAATGAAACAACCAGAAGTTCGAATCTGTATGGATTGCGACCAGCCAACTCTGATCCCAGTTTCGCGTGATATCCAAATTTATAGTTCATCCATTCGTTATAAGTGCGAGACTTGCGAAGCCAAAATCGAAATCCAACCGCTCGCCAGCATTGGAGTTTTGATTACAGTAGGTCTACTAGTCCTAGCATTTTGGTGGTACATATTATTTGCTAGATCATCAGATACCGACATCATTGGAACATCAATATACATAGCCGCCGTTCTGGCGTTGGTTTGTATAACTGGTATTCCATTGTTGGCTCATATTATGAATCCGGTGGCTAAGAATCCAGACCGGGAGCTTCCAGATCTAACTGTTAATTCTGAGCATATAGCAAAGAAACTTATCCTGTACTTGGAGAAGTTCGGATTACTCGGCGGTTTGATTGCGCCCTTAATCCTACTATTACTCGCTATGGGCATTGTTTTCATTATCGGTTATATAAATTACACATTTTTCGGTATTTAATTGACGACTATGGACGTGCGTCCGGATAGTATCCATTTCGCTAATTATGGAGAAAGTCTGCTTGTGGCCGATATTGTTGATAAAGTCTGCCATTTGTTTGCCTTGATGGTCTGATTCAATTTGCTCATTGATTTTCATATGGAGAATGAGTTGATGATGGGATTACAAGCTGAACCGGATCAGTTGTTCTATGATTTCTGTTTAGACGATCATGTTCCCGAGGATCATTCACTGCGGAAGATTGATCAGTTTCTTCATTTGGATGATCTGCGCGAGAAATTGAGGCCATTTTACAGTTCAATGGGCCGTCCCTCAATTGATCCAGCCTTGATGATACGAATGCTCATTGTTGGCTATTGTTTTGGTATTCGCTCAGAGCGTCGTCTATGCGAAGAAGTACATCTGAACTTGGCCTATCGTTGGTTTTGCCGTTTGGGTTTGGATGGCAAAGTTCCAGATCATTCTACATTTTCATTGAACCGCCACGGCAGATTTAGAGACAGCGACCTTCTTCGACATCTGTTTGAAAGCACTGTTCAACGTTGTTTAGATGAAGGTTTGGTTGGCGGTGAAAGCTTTGCGGTTGATGCCAGTCTTATTCAAGCTGATGCCAACAAACAAAGGTCATTACCAGCAGATAAATGGAATATTGATAATTTGCCCA
>NZ_JBFNGQ010000004.1:0-307952 GCF_040784015.1 Lentilitoribacter sp. EG35 | reverse complement strand
CCATAGATAAAACAAGCGGAAAATCCAAACCAAAATTCCCGCGATTTCCTCCATTGGACGTTTCCCGGCGCCAACGGAGAATGATTACCAGTGCTGAAAAATCACGCAAGGGCATCCGGAAACATACGCATTTGCAAAAGTCAATCAAAACGGATACCTCCCTTTTCTCCGCATGCACTCTCAAGTTATTCTTCTCAGATTGTAAAGTGCAAGTTGTTGTCATTCTCAATCGACAACTGTTCAGTATCACGCTATTTTCCCAAAATTATGTTGCCATCTGATTGATTTTATTAAAATTTTATCTATTCACCATGACGCGGAACAACACGCCCAATTCTTAAGAAATTCTTGACATAAGCGGTTAACAAAAGCTTAATAGGGTCGCGGAATTGTGTTTTTGGCACGAATTTTCCAGCCATTTCACCTTTCGCAAGTGTTTTGTTGTGTTGCGTAAAAGAAGGCATTGGCCTTCGGTTTGGTGTTATTGTGTACGGTGTTCCTAGTTCCATATCCCGGCTCAAATCCGGTGTGTCTGTGTATAGTTTATTTTCCAGTGCCTCTAAAGTCGCTCGAAAATTCGTTGCACTTTTACTTTCATCATCACTGATTATCCTGCCCGTTATTACACATGCAACGGAGCTTCCAACGGGAGGCACAGTAATTGTTGGTGATGCGAATATTGTTCTCGAAAATCCAAATAAGCTGCTTATCAACCAAGCCTCACAAAATGCGATCTTGGAATTTGATACATTCTCAATTGGTAAGGATGGACATGTTCATTTTGCTAATGGCTCCGGTTCGACGCTTAACCGCGTTACAGGTGGATACGTATCCCAAATTGATGGGCGCTTGTCTGCAACTGGTAGTCTACTGCTTATCAATCCAAATGGTGTGATTGTCGGTCGCGATGGTACTATTGATACAGGCGGCAGCTTTCTAGCTTCCACGCGTGATATTACAAATGCAGACTACCTGAACGGTGGTGATAATACGTTCATGGGAGATAGTGATGCCGCAATTATAAATCTGGGTAAGGTATCCTCCCTTGGTGGAGATATTACGCTGATTGCTCACAAAGTTGTCAATGAAGGCACACTTGAAGCAAAGAATGGCAATGTGGGTCTTGTTGCGGGTATTGAAATCCTACTGCGTGACAATGACCATGCTGACGGACGTATTTTAGTTAAGGCTGGAAAGTCCGGTGGATCAGTAACACATAAAGGCGCTATTGAAGCGGCCAGCGCAGAATTGCGCGCGCATTCTGGCAATGTCTATGCTTTGGCACAAAACCGTAAAGGTTCTATCCAGATTACAGGTGCTAAAAAATCCGACGGACGTGTATTCCTCACTGCCAATGGTGGCAAAGTTCAAACAAATCAAAAAATTCGTGTCAGACGCAAAGCTGCCAGCAGCACCGCTCAGAAAACCACATATCAGGGCGGGGAAGTCTTTATCAACGCAGATATCGTTGATGTTGCAGGTCTCATTGATGTATCGGGCGATATCGGCGGTAAGATTGACATTGGTGCGAAGGATAGCGTTACGATTGATAATGCAAAGCTTGATGCGTCTGGCATCAACCAAGGCGGCCGTATTCGCGTTGGTGGCGAATTCCAAGGTGGTAAAGGCCTTGCAGTTGACGAAGTGCAAAATACGAACACTCTATTAATTTCCGAAACTTCTACATTCGACGCATCTGCGACTGATGGTGACGGTGGCACGGTGATCGCATGGGCAGATGGAACTACATATTTTGATGGTCAGATTGACGTAAGCGGTGGAGAACTGCGCGGAGATGGTGGTTTTGTTGAAACATCAGGTGCTGAGCGTCTTGGTGTAGGTGAGAACGCTTACGTTAATGCGCTTGCGCCAAATGGAAAAGTCGGTGATTGGCTACTCGATCCACGTAATATTACTATTTCTAGTGGTGCAGCAGGCACGTTAGCGCAAGCGGCCGATGCGAGTGATATAACCACTGATCTCCTTATTGATGCTGCAACAATCAATGGCGCTGGTGCAAATGTATCTCTGGTTGCGAGCGAAACCATTATCTTTGATCAGACTGTAGCGATGACCAATGCGGGTGTTGGTCTAACAGCGCAGGCGACCGATAGCATCACAGTCAATCAATCTGTGGCTACGAATAATGGCGATATCACTTTAATATCAAATAATCTCGCTATTAATGCCGCGGTAGACGCCGGCACTGGCACCATTCTGTATGATCGTGCTACAGCCGGAAACTATGGCGGTGTTAGTGCCGCAGAATTACAGCTATTTAAAGCTGGTGGTCTGATAATTGGTAACTCAGTCGCGGCAGACAACAATCTGAATTATGTCGAGATTAAATACACTGGCGCTGGTCTTGACCTTTCGAGCAATATCAGTGGCTTGGTACAGATCAATGCGCTCAATAATGCGAATTCCTATATCGGCTTGGGCTCGGGTAACAATCTGACCACTCATTCCATAGAACTCAACGCCAACGATGGTGTAACCGTCTTTACCCAGCCGATTATGACCACAACAGTCGGCGACATCGTCTTGAACGTCGATGCAGACAACACTGGTGTGGTCGGCGGTTTCGACACTCTGGAGAATACACGTAGCGGCGACTCTTTCTTCAACAGCGCCGGCAACATTGTTGTGACAGCGCCTAGGATCCGGGAAATCAACGGCGGTCAGCTGAATTTCAACGCAAACGGAGGCGCTGGAACCATTACTTTCCAGCGCAGTGCTGCTGGTACAATCGGCGTTGGAACTGGTGCAATCGGCGAGTTGAGTTTTGACAATGATTTACTATCGCGCATGAACGCGAGCATAATTAACTTTGGTGACAGCGCCAATACGACTGAAGTGAATGTAAATGCACCGGATTTGAGCGGAACCACGAATGTCTCAATTATTGCCAGCGAAACGATTTCGTTTGATGGAGCTGTTGCGATGACCAATTTGGGTGGCGAGCTGTCTGCCACCGCTGGAGATGCGATAGTAGTTAATCAATCGATTACGACAAATAACGGTAATGTCAATTTGAACACAGACAATATCGAAATTGGAGCGGACATAAATGCTGGAACGGGTGACGTTACGCTAGATGTTGCCAGCCTCGGTCGTGCGATCGATCTTGGTGCGGACAATGGGAGTAAGCTATCACTTACTGATGCAGAACTAGATCGAATCTCTGCAGATGTTTTGCACATCGGCAGTGCTGATGCTGGAAGCATCGATGTAAGTTCCGCGGTGGGTCCCGCTAACACTAATACTTTATCATTGATTACTGGCGATGCGATCACCAGCGGCAACACCCCAGGCGCAGATATTACAGTTTCGAACTTAGCTTTGCAGGCGGTTAATGGTATTGGTTCCGCTGCGCCCCTCGAAACTCAAGTCAGCAATCTGGAAGCGCAGACCAACAATGGCGGCATCTTCCTAAGCAACATTGGTGATCTAACCATCGGTGAAGTGACAGGTGCCCTGAGCGGTGTGCGTGTTGTCACTGCTGGCGACATCGAATTGACCAACCAGGGCCGTGTTGACATGAACTTAGTCGGTGAACGGCTTGTAGGACCAGCGGATGTTACTGTGATCGCAAACGGCGCCACTGCCGATATTCTAACTGGTAGCAACGCTACGATACCAAATGCGACCGTTCAGTCCACTGGTGGAACTGTCACACTGAGAGCTGAGCGAGATTTGTTGTTGGGTGACGCTGCGGGCGCTGGCACTTTGGGCAACGTCTTTGGCGGCGGGAGTGTAGTACTAGATGCAGGACGCGACATCACCGTGGATACAGGAACTTTTGTCCAAGCCAGTGGCGCGGGGACCATCACGGCAAATGCTGGTCGCAACATCTCCATAGTCGATACATCAGGTCCATTTTCGGGTGCGGAAATCCGCACGCAAGGTGGTGATATTACTCTGACGACGGGGGCTAGCGGCGTGTTTACTGCCAATAACGCAGCATCTCCCGCGGTTCGGACGACCGTTTCTGGCGGTAATGGAAATATCACGATTAACGCTGATGCGATGAATATTCAGAACTCGATCTTGGCTGGCACGGGCACTGTTACCTTGCAGACGGCAACTAACGGACAGTTGATTGACTTGGGCGGAACAGATGCGGTCGGTACGCTGGGCTTGACCGATGCCGAGCTTGATCGGATTACGGCTGGCATGTTGCGAATTGGAAACTCTGTTGCTGGCTCGATAACCGTTTCCTCAGCGATCGGCCCCGCATTAACAGATACCTTATCACTCATCACCGGCGACCAAATTGTCGACAGCAATGCGATCGATCCAGATATTACCGTTTCGAACTTAGCTTTGCAGGCGGTTAATGGTATTGGTTCCGCAGGAACTTTGGAAACCGGTGTTGACACCATTGCGGCGATTAATAGCACGTCGGGCAGCATCAAGTTAAATCAGGAAACAGGTCTTGGTGATCTCACGATCGGTACCGTCGACGGTGTTGTTGGTATCAGTAATCAGGCCATCACTGGCTTGAGCCAAACACGTATAAGCGCCGAGAATTCCAACCTTGTTGTTAATGCTGCCATTTCAACAGCGCTGGACTCATTGTTAGTTGCTGCGCTGGGTAATAATCTTCTTGATAACAATTCATCCATCAGTACAACTGCCGGATTTGGTATGGATCTACAGGCTGCCAGCATGGCGCTGGAAGGTGGTACAATAACGGCGGGTTCGAACGGTCGTGTGCGCATCTCTCCAGTTTTCGTCGGGCAGGAAGTTGATTTGGGCTCAACAACAGATGCTGGCACTGCACTTGAATTATCAGATGCAGAGTTGGACACAATCACTGCAGGAATATTGCAGATTGGGCAGGCAGGTATTGGTGATATCAATGTTTCTGACACCATTTCGCCGAACACCGCCAAAGTAAATACGCTATCTTTGACAACAGGCGGCTCTATCACCTCCACCAATGCAGACCCTATCGATATTGCCGTATATAATCTAGCATTGCGATCAGGAACCGGTCTTGATCTCTCAACTCGCGTTGGCAATTTAGCGTTTGAAAACGCTAATGGGGTAGTCGACATTGATAATGGCAGCCCTCGTGGATTGGCAATATCGTCGTTGGACGGCCTAACATCATCCTCAAATGGTGGAACAACACGTATCCTGAATCTGTTAAGCGATCTCACATTTGAAGTTGATGTTCATAGCGTTGGCAAAGCTACGTATAATGCCGACGGCAGGGTGATAAATGTAAATGCCGGTACGAAAGTATCTAGCGACGACGAACTTGAAATGTTGGCGAAGACAATCAATCTAAAAGGTGACCTCGCTGCTGTTATTGGAATTATCGATGGCACCGCTTCCACCGTTAATGTATTTGACGGCGCGGAAATTCAAGATGGTATTGATGTTGCTGCGGCGGCTGGAGCGACAGTGAATGTTGGTGATGGATCATTTGACGGCGGCATAAAAGTCGACAAAGCTTTGACGCTTCTCGGTGATGGATATTCTAATACGACTATTGTAAATGTTGCAGACAGCGGCGTAGGCATGAACGTTGTTGCCAGTGATGTAACCATCGATGGTTTCAGGTTCTCTGGCGATGGCAGCCCTGTTGATGCGACAGGCGTGACTGTTGATAGTACAGCTGGCGCACTTACTAATGTTTTGGTGGGTGACTCTGCAGATGCCGATGTTCTTGGAAATCAATTTACTGGCCTGACAACTGGCTTGTCTGTGACAGATGGCGGCACTGGAAATGGCATCGGCATCGACGTGGGTGTTGGTAACGTGTTTGACAACAGCAACGCTGGCATGCTGTTCGATGGAGCCAATATCGACATCGCAGGTAACACATTTAACAACAGTATTTTCTCGAATATTGCAGGTAATTATATCACACTTGCCAATGGTGCTGAGTTCTTACCCGGCAGCCCAACAGTGCTCGACGCCACAGGAGTATCATTTGACGGCAAATTGGCTAGTGCAATGACACTTGCCGAACTCTTGGCAACCGAAGACAAAATCATTCATTTCCCAGATGATAATACACTCGGCCTGATTAACATTAGCGATTTGTTTGTTGTGCAAGGTGAAAGCATTCAAACAGCTGTTAATGCTGCAGGCCTGCTCGGTGGTGCGCAGACAGTGAACGTGACTGCTGGTACATTTGGAGGTTCTGTAGAAGTCTGGGTTGATGATCTAACATTACAAGGTCAAGGCACAACAACGATCATTGATACAGATGCCGTCGATGCATTTGCAAACGATGGCGATATTAATAATGGCTTTGGAATCTACGCGATGGATACAAGTGGTGTAAATGCTGGTGATGTCTCTGGTACAGGTGATGTAAGCAACATTGCTATTGCTGGCTTCCGGTTCACTTCGGCAGCTGCAGGTACAAATACTGGTGTTGAGTTGGGTGAGACTGGTGTAAGCACAGCATCTGGCACTATTGTCCAAAACAATAGCTTTGACGATCTCAGCAGAGGTATTATTGCTCAAGCCGTCAGCGGCAGCACAACGATATCGAATGCAACAATGACTACTATCGATCAGGAAGGCATTCAGTTCAATTCAGCTCTTGCGGCTGGCGATATCGTTTTAATTGAAAATAGCGATATTGTAGGCGGAACTGATGGGGTGCGCTTTTCATCTGCGATCACAGGGGCTGATGTTACGATTTCTGGTAGCACTATTGAAGGAGCCGGAGATGGCGTGGAGTTTGCTGGTGCAATTAGTGATGGTAGCAGCATCGCAATATCTGGTAACCAGCGCGTCGAAGGGCTTGGCACATTCGCCGACGAAGATGGGCTTGGCGATGGTATCGCCTTCCGTGGCGCAATTTCCGGAGCTTCAACCAGTATTCTGATTGATGATAATACATTAATCCGTGGTGATGACCGAGGCATTAACTTCGCTGACTTTACGACTGGTGGACCGGCAACGATTAACGACGCAAGTGTAACTATTTCGCGCAATGATGAAATCCGTGGAACAACTCTTGACGGTATTTTGTTTAACAGTAACATCACCAACGCAAGTGTGATGATCGGGGGCGTCACCGCTGCTGATGGCAATGGTATGATTATAGGGCGCGATGAGGGTCTCGACATCGAAAATGTCTTAGGAGGTGCCTTCACGATTGCAAACAATACGCTCATTGAGGGTGAAAATGGCGACGCAATTGAGTTTGAAGGGCGAATTAATAATAGCGCAGCGGTCAGTATCGTCGACAATTTAGAAATTCTTGGGGACGCTACCGCGATCATTTTTGAAGGACCTGTTGATGATAGCAGCGTCATGATTGCTGGCAATGCAGATATCTTTGGCGTTAATAACGACGGTATCGCCTTTACGCAAACCGTAACCAATTCCGATATCACAATCGGAGGATCAACATCGGCGGATGGCAATGTTATTGATGGCGAGGATGACGGTATCGATATTGAAGGGCTTTCAAACTCATCAGTTACGATCGCCAACAATATCGACATCTTTGGTGTAGATGATGGCATCGATATCGATGGTCCTATTATCGGGGCTTCAACTATCTCCATCGTAGACAATGACTTCATTCAAGGCGACGAAGACGGCATCATTATCGGTGATGTGGTCGGTTCAAGCGTTGAGGTTGCACGAAACTCTCTCATTCTTGGCGGTCTTGGTGGTTCTGGAGTTCAGTTTAAAGGAAATATTCAAGAGAACTCTGAAATTCTAATCCAGAATAATGGTGGTGTTGCTGGCGCAGGCGCTGGAATTTTCTTTGGCGATATAGGTAATGTTGGTGGTACTAACACTAACGATAGTAACATAATAATATCAGGCAATTTTGGTATTGGCGGTTTGCTTGGCGGTATTATATTCGCAAGTGAAATTGAGAACGATACTAATATCGAAATCTCAGACAATGAATTCACACTTGGTGCCTTGTTTGGCATCGATTTTATCAGCAATATAAGTGAGAGTGATATCTTGATCTCAAACAATGGTGTGATTGGTGCTCTCGGGAATGGTGTTCAGCTAGGTAGTATTTTAACCCCCGGTTCGACCGTTCTTCTCGATAGTACATTTACCGTTACTGATAATGATGCGATTGTTGGATTAAATGGTTTTGGCTTCCACTCAACCTCAGTTATTGGAAATTCCGAGGTAACTATTTCCGGCAATGGTAACATCATTGGCGGTGGAGAAGATGGTATCGCATTTACACAAAGTATAGTCGATTCAGATATCGTGATCGGTGGAGCTTCATCTGCAGAGGCAAATACGATATCAGGTGCAGATGACGGCATTGATATTGAGCGCGTCATAAATTCTACGGTTACGATATCGAATAATTTGTCTATCTCTGGTGACGACGATGGTGTTGATATTGACGGACCAATTCAGGATGGTTCTAAAATTGTCATCTCAGATAATATGCTTATTGAAGGCGATGAGGACGGAATAGTCCTTAGAGATATCGTCGGAACAAGCACACCTGGAGAAACAAGCGTGATGGTTACAGGCAATAGCTCCATTACAGGTGATCGTCATGGTATTCAATTCGCCGGAAATATTATAGGTTCAAGTACTGTAGAAGTCGATAGAAATGGTACTGCCATTCAAAATGGCGTTCTATATGATGGCAGTGAGCCAGTTAACTCTACCTTTACTGTTTTGGGAGGTATTACTGGTCTCTTTGGTGCGGACGTGGCCATCTTGGGTGATGTATTAGATAGCGCTGACGTTACAGTCAGCCGCAATATGCTAGCTGCGGGTCTTGATGGCATTGGTATCGGGAATGTTAACTCCACGGCACCTTTGAAAATACACAACAATTTCATCGGTGGTCATTCTGAAAATGGAATATACATTTTTGGCGACTTAATGAGTTCTGTAGAAGTTTTCCAAAATTACATTGTAGAAAACGGTAGTGAAGGAATTTTGATTGATGCTTTAGCTGACATCGGCGCAGGTAATCTAAAAGTCAATCAGAGCTTCATTCCAGGTGATGGTTTTGCGTTTGGCAATGGATTGTTTGCATTCAATAATGAAGGCACAGGGACCGCAGATATTCTAGGAAATTGGTGGGGGTCCAACCAGTTCTCGGATGTTCAGACCACGCTGTCTGGTGCAAGTTTGCCTTTCTTGATCATTGCTACTGGTGATGATTCCAATAGGGAGCTAACACTAGGTTTCACTGGACTTGGACCATTTGCATTCCAAGGCAGTTACCTGATTGGTCAAACTAGCAATCCAATTATACCAACGCCTGCGAAAGACTTTACAAATATTCGTTGCGAAGTTTCATTGGATGAAGATGAGCCTCTTGATGAGGAAAACCGGATAGAAGCAAGTTGCACCGACGAAGAGCAAAATATCGGTGAGCTTTCGATGCTGGTTCGTCAATAAACAATAAGGTTTTCGGCCTGCCAGTGAATGACTGGTGGGTCGGAGACAGTTTCAATCCATTTCCATCTCACTTCTGCAACCCGTATTTAGGGTTTCGCAGGAGCGGTGTGATGCCGAAAAATCCGATTATTCTTAGTCTCTGCGACGGAAATTATATTTCATTGATTTACCGAAGCGAATCATTGATTCTAGAGATAGGCATTAGTTAGCCTATATTTAGTTGCGTGCGTGTGTATTCTGGTTGGTCGGTTTTTACATTTGTACGAGTTCTCTCCTTTTTTGTCAGTATCCAAGTATTGATTAAGTATTAGTTGTCGCTAGGTAACTATATTTAGCGTTTCTTAACCGTCTGTTAACCATAAAACACGATTTTCGTTCGCAAAATCAACACTCAACTTTCTGTGTTGGGTGATAGAGGGACGGTTATCAGCAATGCGCATTTTTTCAATTTTGATTGGGCTTATATTACTTCTGGGAAGCACGTCAGTTTTTGCTCAATTTGTTGAAGAGAGCCAGCCACCTCGTTTGCAGGGCGAGCAACTTTTACGATTGCCCGGCCTTGGTGCATTTGACCCTGCGGAAGCGAGTGATGAACCTTTGGGTATTACGCTTAAAGGTGTGCGGATTATTTCAGATCCAAATGATCTTGTTAGCTCAGGTGGTTTCGCTGGCATCGATATCAATTCAGTCGAGGTCCCTGAAGGTATAGATTTAGAGGCTGCGCTAAAACCTTATCTAGGTAAGTCTGTTTCCTTTAAAAGCCTATTTGCGATGCGGGATGACATAATTCGCGCGCACATCAAGGCGGGTCGCGCATTTGTTGCTGGCACAATTCCTCCTCAGGAAATTTCAAGTGGCGTAATCCAAATCATTGTTACTGAATCTGTGTTGGAAACCAAACGTGTGGAAGGTTTGGTTTTTACAGATGAAGATTACATCCTTGATAATATTGGCGCCGAAGAAGGTGAGACCGTCGATACGGATCAACTTATTGCTGATCTGAATTGGCTTAATCTCAATCCATATCGAAATTTGATTGTGATTGCTGAGCCGGGAAAAGAATTTGGTGGTACGGCGCTGACATTCAGGGCGAGCGAGGCTAAGCCATGGAGTGTTTATGGCGGTTACAACAATTATGGAACGCCCGCGACCAACGAGAACCGTTTATTTGCAGGATTCCACCTTGCCAATATTCCAGCTCTTGATCATCAATTGAGTTATCAATTGACCATGAGCCCAGAAGCTCTTGCAAGGTTGGAACAGCCATTTACCGCATCCAAACAAGCCGCTTACCTCTCCCATGATGGCAACTATTTCATACCACTTCCTTGGCGGCATAAACTTCGCACACGAGCCGCCTATATACGTACTCGTTCGAATTTAACTGGTGGTCTTGTAAGCGCAACAGATACTGCGATTTTCACAACCGAATATGCCATACCTGCCAAGAATATCGGTTCAATAAGCCCGGAGTTTTATGGGCGTTATGAATTTAAAAATAGCCAGCGCCGGATTTATACAGGGTCAACGCTTGCCAGCAATGCTGAGATTGATGTGCATCAATTTCTCTTTGGTTTAAGGGGCAATGCTAAAGATCAATTTGGACAAACCAATTTTGATGTTAGGTTTGTTCATAGCCCCGGAGGTCTGAGTGGATTTAATAATGCTGCAAGCTATGCAGCGTTTAGTGGCAACACGGGTGCAGATGATAGTTATAATTATGCATTTGCAAATATACAAAGATCAACGCCCATTACAGATGCCATTCGGTTGCTGACTGAAGTTACAGGTCAATATTCGAACGAAACACTTCCCTCAACAGAGGTTTTAAGCATTGGTGGTGTCGATACTGTCCGAGGTTATTCCGCATCAGAAGCAACGGGTGACAAAGGTGTTATTATCCGCAATGAACTGCATTTTGATGTAACTCCTGAAGATAAGAATATATTCAGTGCAGTTGATCTTTATGCCTTCTTCGATGCCGGACATGTGAAAGATATAGCCAAGAATTCTACTGCTGATCTCGCAAGTTTAGGATTTGGCCTCAATACCGCTATTGGTGAACATGTGTCTTTCAATTCGAGCCTCGGTGTGGCGCTCAGAAATGGACCCAGAACCAAGACTGGTGATGTCCGGTTCAATTTTAACCTTAATGCTAGGTTTTAGAGCCTCTTAGGCGACAGTACTGCAGTTTTTTGCTAGTTATGGCCAACTATAAACTCCTTGAGGAGTTAAATTGAGAGTTGATGCTATGAAACTATTCAAGACTTTAATACTTTCCGTTTCACTCTTGGCTACGGGGCAATCTTTTGCACAAGAGCCGAGCATAACCACAGAGACATATGGCTCTTGGACATATCGTTGCAGTCAGGTTAGTAAACCAAATGCTGATGATACAGCGGTTAGCAAAAAAGCATGTGAGTTGGTTCAAGTTCTGCAAGATGCAAAGGGTAACGTCATTGCGCAACTCGCGTTTGGCATTGATGCCGCAAGTCCAGAAAAGATAGTTTCGGTAATGCAGGTGCCACAGGGCGCATTATTGACCGTACCTGTTGTGCTGTCTGATGAGGATAAAAAGAATACGCTTCAAGCTCCTTACTTTTCGTGTTTCAATAATATTTGCTTAGCTCGTACTGAAACGAATAAAGAGCAGTTGAAGAGTTTCGGGACCAGCTCTAAGGGGAATCTAGAGTTTGCTGACCGAAGTGGGCGAAAAATACGCGTTCTGTTATCATTCGAAGGTTTAAGTGCAGCTTCCGAGCGCTTAATCTCTACAGATCAACAATAGGCTAATGCGTTGAAAAATTCAAAATGGGATACCAAAAGCTCTTTGTTTCGCTGGGTGTTTATTGTGATATATTTTGCTTTTGTTTCAACAGGTGCTGCACAACAGCCATCGTCTCCGCTGCTAACACATTTGGTTTCACAAAATTCTGTAGATGATCAAATCGAGTATGCAAACTTTAAAGACTGGTTTGTTCAATGTACCGTATCTGCCAAATCAGATGTCAAGCGGTGTGAACTTACAACCAATCAAGTGGCACCTGAAAACAATCAGGCAATTGCTCCTATTTCGCTAAAAGTAGTTTTTGAAGGCAAAAATAAGCCAGGTATTGTTTTGTTGCAAACACCTCTTGATCTTCTGCTATCCAAGGGTGTTGATCTGGAAATCGACCGAAAGAAAATCGGTAAATTAAGTTACCGCTCTTGCCATACAGATGGTTGCCTTATTCCGTTCTCCGCTTCGGGAAGTGTCAATCGAGCAATGCTGAGAGGTTTGTCCGCCAAGTTCACAGTTTTTAATCTGGAGGGTAAAGCATTTAATTCAACCTTTTCTCTTGCCGGTATTTCCAGCGCGACCAAATTTGCAGATGGTTTTTAAAGAAATAGGTTGATCAGATACGATTGATGTCTGCATCGGGCCAAAACCGACAACAGGTAATAATACTCAGTAAGCCTGCTTTGCATTTTGAAGCAGATATCTTTATCTAGACAAGTTGTCTTTCATGCTCCCCCAAACCATACCCTGACACGCGGAGGTTGGGTGTCTTATTATGGATGTATGAAACAGACATTCACAACCAAATCAATCGAAGCTTTAAAACCTGCTACCGTAAAACGTTATGAGGTGCGTGATGCCAAGGTGCAAGGCTTGCACATAAGAGTTTCAACTTCCGGCACCAGAATTTTCTGTGTCTTCGTTCGTCGAGACCAAAAGAGACGACGGATAAAAATTGGTCCCTACCCTATGGTGTCACTTGCTGATGCAAGGCGCAAAGCAATGGAGTTGGCAAGAGATGCTGAACTCGGCACCTTGAAACCACAGGAACCTAAGGAAGAAGGTTGTCCGACACTTGGCAAGATTATTCCTGATTTCATCAGACTCTATGCACAGCCAAACACTAAGGACTGGAAAGGCACTCAAAGCATCCTGAAGAAGTTTGATCCAATTGCAAGGAAACGACTTAATGAGATTAAACGCACAGACATCGTGCGCATACTTGATGATATCGTTGCATCAGGAACACCAACACGAGCGAACCGAGCGCTGGCTGCGATCAAAAAGCTGATGAACTGGTGTGTTGACCGAGGCGTGATCGAAACATCGCCTGTGGCTCACCTGAGGCCTCCTACGAAGGAAATATCACGCGACCGTGTGTTGTCACATGATGAAATAAAAACATTATGGCATGGTGCAATCGCTGAAGGATATCCCTTTGCACAATTCGTACATGTACTCATGCTGACAGGCCAAAGGCGTGGAGAGGTTTCTGGGATGCGATGGTCAGAGATAAATCTTGATGAGGGATTATGGACCTTACCAGCTAATCGCGTCAAAAACGGTCGTCTACATGTTGTGCCACTGTCGTCACAGGCAATCGACATTTTAAAATCCATACCAAGGTTCATGAACAGTGATTTAGTCTTTACGACAACAGGCACAACACCCATCTCTGGCTTTGGTCGTTTGAAAGAACGCCTAGCCCTCTCACTACCTGAGAACACCGAGGACTGGCGCTTTCATGATTTCAGGCGCACAGTTTCAACTGAGATGGCAAGGCTTGGCGTACAACCGCATGTGATCGATGCTGTGACCAATCATAAATCAGGTATAGTCAGTGGCGTTGGCGCGACCTATAATCGCTATAGCTATTTAGACGAAAAGCGCGAGGCATTGGAACTGTGGGCGAAGGAATTAAGCCGATTGGCGATGAAAGCCAATTTGGTGACGAATGGCTGAAAAAGTGCCGTAAGGAGGCTTCAAATATAGATAAAGCGAAGTTCACTGAGCTTGGTGAAAAATTACGAGTATTCGCCGGACCGTATAGCAATCAGATTGCTTCCTTATCTTCCAAGTTTCCAAATGGCCCAGCCAATATTGATTTGCCAGACCAACTTAACTGGCTTGAAGAACAAGTCCTTACACCCATCGCAAGGCTGGAAGCTGCGCTGCTATCAGAAAAGCGTCACTATTTCAAAAGTGTCATGTTCGATCATTCCTCAGTCGAACCTGATCTGGATAAAATCCTTGATTTGCTAGGTGAATTGCACAATTACGCGGAAGCTGCATTTATTGAAATAGATCAACAAACATATCATCGTATTCAAAACACCACGCAGCTCCAGCTTGAAATTGTTATAGGCCTCGTAGCGATAATTGATGAGAAACTACCTGAACTACGCAAGAATAGAATGTCCGATAAGTTCAAAGAGTTAGTTCGAATTTCTTTCCACCAAATTACCCGATGGCACAAGCAACTTGACGATGAAATCAAAATCGCCGTGAAGCGTGTCAAGCACAATTCCGGAGGAAATGAGAGCTAAAGGGCAGCAAAACCCTCCGGAACTTCGCTCGCTTTCTGAAAGGAATTGAAACATCTTCATAAGCGTTGAAGCACGCTTCTTCATCACAACAATCAGATGGAGATTTCAATATGACAAATATAGAACAGCAACCCGTAATCCTTGGCCGTGATGATCTTCAAAAGATCGGTATCAAAGTGAGTAATTCCAGCTTACTCAGATGGGAAAATGCAGGTCGTTTCCCAAGACGCCTGCGCCTCGCTGGAACACGTGTAGCATGGCTCAAAGAAGAAGTTGATGAATGGGTCGAGACTCGTGCTGAGGAGCGCAAGCGACATGTCTACTCAGACTTCTAATCACCAGATTTAGACACCTACAACATCAAGAAAAATCATCAGATATCAGCGCGCTGGGCTCAGTGCGAACAGGCCTCTTTGCGCTGTTATCTGTCTTTTACGAAAGGCAGCAAAATGCCCATTTATGAACCGAAAAAACACGCCAAAAAAACAATCAGAATATGCAAAGATTACGAAGATGATTATGATGTTGTGCGCAGCCAATTTCATTTTCTGCAGGATATATGGGATATCAATGACGAAATTGACAGCCCAGCTTTCAGCTTCCTCGCCTTTAGAAAGGTGACCACAGGAAAGTGGATAGAGAAAGCAATCGAGATACCCCTATCTTTGCAAGATGCTATGGAGCTACTGAACAAGTTCAATCGTTGGGATTATGATCAATATTTTTGCCCCAATCTGTTTTCTAAACCACGCCGAAAACAACAATATGCATTATCTACACGACTTGCATTGTGCGACATGGATGAAAGCGATCCAGAGACATATGATCCATGGGCAAGTCTTGTTTGGGGAACATCGCCAAATCGCTATCAAGCAATATGGCTTTGGGATCAACCATACAAAGCACACAAAGCCGAACAATATTCAAAAGCTCTAGCTTATCGTCATGGTGGTGACAAGAATGGCTGGTCATGCACAAAGATGTTGCGTCTGATTGGTTCTGTCAATCACAAGCCTCAATATAGCGAACCATTTGTGGAGATAGTACGTTGCGATTGGAAAGAAATCCAATCTCGACCGTTGCTCTTGAAAGGATCAAATCAGCTTTCTGTAGCACGCATACCTGATATCGATATAAACCCCAAAAAGCACAATTGCGATCAAGTTTTAAAACGCTATCGCAAATTTCTTCACCCCAAAGTCAGAACACTGATCAGCAATCGAAAAGCCTATGAACCAGACAAGTCTGCACAAATCTTTCACATAATCGTCGGATTGCATGAAGCTGGAGCGTCACCAGATGAGATTGCCAGTGTTCTCTGGATTAATCCCTATTTCATTGAAAAGCACGGTCAGAACCTTGGCAAGCTAAACGAGGAAATCGCTCGCGTCATCAGCAAGCTTGGGGGCGTGAGATGAGGAAATCTACAAAGATAAAAAGGACTCGCAAGAAACAAAAGACGCAGATGCATTTTGAGGGTTTGCAAACATTCACGGCGAATGACCTGCAAGCAATAGATTTCCCACCTTTAGAGTTTTTGGTTGAGGGATTGATCACCGAAGGCCTAACGCTTCTCGCTGGCAAACCCAAAATGGGTAAATCTTGGATGGCACTTGATCTGGCAATGTCTGTTGCTTTGGGAAGTGAGGCTCTAGGAACCCGACAGTGCCAACAAGGCACAGCACTTTATTGTGCGCTTGAAGACAACCAAAGACGCTTGCAACGTCGTATGCACCACATCTATGGCGATGCAATAAATTGGCCTCCGAATTTCCACTTCTCGACCCATATGAGCAGGTTCGATGAAGGGGGGGCGTGAAGAACTCGAAGCATGGATCAACGAACATCAACCAAGTCTCATCATCATCGATACCTTGGTGCATATAAAACCAAAACGACGCAGTGATAATGGATATGAGGCTGATTATGCAGCATTAGGCCCATTGCAAGAGCTTGCGGGAGAATATGGGATTGCTATTCTTGTTATCCATCATCTTCGTAAAATGAACAGTGACGATCCTTTGGACATGGTATCAGGCTCTACAGGTTTAACCGGTGCAGTTGATACCGTTCTCGTCCTTGATCGAAAGAGCCACGGCACAACCCTCTATGGTCGTGGTCGAGAAATGGACGACATAGATATCACTTTGGAACTGGATGATTGCCTTTGGCATATTTTGGGCGATAGCGATGAGATCAAAATCTCAACTGAGCGCAAAGCCATCGTTGAGTTGTTACGAAATGAAACGATCGCAATGGGCCCTAAATCGATAGCTGAAGCGCTCAATCAACCACAGGATAATATTCGTCAATTGTTGTCCAGCATGGTGACGGATGGCGACTTAAGAAAGCAAGGTCGGGGAAAGTACGTTTTACCGTGAAACCTGCGAGTGCGATCACTTTGATCACGAAATCACTTTTGTCTTTGTTGTGATGATGTGATCGAAGTGATTGACATATAGCGTTTGTGCTCATCGGCTACAGAGCCAAAACTTCAGAAGTCGATATCACCACTCGTTCGCATCTATGGACATCACGAATAAAAAAACACCTTCCCCCTACCCATCTGTGGTCACCTGACCGAAGGCGCTGGACCGACACGCTGACTAATCATCAGTCTGTTATGAGCGTTTTTGTTTCGAATTATCCAATGAAATCAATCTATCAAATATATCCCACATGCTAATCGCGTCTTCTGGGGTGGCGTATGGGTACATTTCTGGGTGCAAAAGGGCTCATATTTGCGCCAATAACACCAAATTGCATTCACTAACATAATCTCTCAGGATTATTGATGAAATGCGCTGCTGGCTCAATGTAACGCGGCCACGCGCGCTTATGTCTGCGTAGAGTGCTGGTTAGTTAAAGACGGCTGATGAGTTCTTTGCGAACACGTTTCCAGACGCCTTGCTGATAAGTATCTGTATATCGCATGGTTCGGTCTTCCTCGATGAATGCAATGCGCTCTGCATCACCACCATACCTATCAAGCAACTCATCGGCCTTTCGTCCAATCTCAGACTTTGTGATAAACAACGGGCGAATATGTAGCTGGAACCATTCCCAGATAAACACCGATGCAACAAACAACCCGAACAGAACGTAGGGTGTGTATTGGCTTGCAAAGTAGTCGCTCATAACTTCATTCCATCTTGGTCAAAATCAATATAACCCAAAATGGGATAATTCCAAAACAGGATTATCCAGATGGCATCAAATAAAGGTGCCAACGAATGACGGTTTCAACTCACACGCAAGAATACACAAAATTCACTGAGATTTTGAAACAAACAAGATTAGATATGGGACTTACTCAACAAGACGTGGCTGATAGGCTTGATAAACCACAATCATATGTGGCTAAGTTGGAAAACTCAGAACGCCGGATTGACGTTGTCGAGTTCATTCATCTGGCGATTGCGATTGGGGCAGATCCTAAGGATTTGTTTGATCGCGTGTTTACAAATATCTCATAGGCCCACCTAGAGTTTTCCCTGACAGCACTCTTATATCTGTCTTAGTAGTTTTATCGTCCAACATAGGAGACGATTAATGACAACAAAAATCATCACACTCAAACAGCTATGCAAAGAACTCAAGCTCGATCCACGCGAGGCCAGAGAACGATTACGCACTGCAGCTCGAGATACCAAGAAATATCCAGAGTTAGCAAAATCTCATAAGCCAAGAACACCTTGGAGGTGGGCGAAGGGCTCAAAGGGAGAAAGCGAGGTGAAAGCAGTTCTGATCAATTGAATTTCGGTGTGTATTACCTATTGGTCAAGAAGGTCTAGTTGTATCCCGTTATTACCTTGACGTTGAGAGGCTTGCGGACCCTCTATTGCTAGTTCTATCTTCTGAATTAAATAGTTAGATGCTGTTTTATCTCGACTGGCATATTCATGATGCAACTCTAGTTTTTCTTTTTGTGCTTTGAGATATTTAAGAAGGCCTTCACACAGTTTCTTGCTTTGCATAAATCCCTGCGAGCCGCATCTATTCTCCGCTTTCATTCTCTCAAAAATTTGTGAACTAAATGCGGTATCATTTATGGGGGTCGTTGCAAGAATAGAACTCAGATACTCTATTCGTTCTGATAAAATACGCATATGGATCCAACCTGACGCAGTCGCTTTAATACAATCATCGACGCCTAATTCAATCACAGACAAAGTATCAGCTTCAACGAGTTCTTTCGTTAAAGTATACTGGCAAGCATCAAAAACGTCTTCTCGAACAAACCCTATAGCTTCCAGTTCATTCATAATATGCCTTACTGAAAAATATCCCATCTGGCCGTTATCGCCAGCCAACTTTCTTTTCCCGATTAACCAAAAAAGTATTTCCGGAACGATAAAATTCGATGGGCGTTGCCAGCTATTCTTACAGTAAAAGATATTAGCGATGAAGCCAGAACTATCATTAAAAAATCTATAATCCCCGCGCATCAAAATTCGAATGATACGATATTCCGGCACAGAATATTCAGCGTTACCCTGCGCAATATTTGTTATCATTTCTTCCGGCATGTGCCCCGAAGTAATTAAATTCATAAACATATCTAATGAACGTCTCACGTCTTTTCCAGCAAGAGCCTCAATAATTGTAGAAATATTTCTGGGCCTTTGAAATATCTCAGAATAAATCGCATTCAAAAAAACACCAGCTTTACTTTTTGGATAAGAAATGGATAAACCATTTGATAAAGTATAAGTGATTTTTTCGGGCGCTTCGTCTGAAAGATATTTTAAGCTCAACTCTAGTCGACGTCTCACAACTTCAACAAAACGCGGTGCACTAATGTGAAAAATGGCCCCCGAACGATAAGTGTCCAATGGTGGTTCATTCTTAAAGCGTTCAAAAGTCACATCTCTCATTTGTAATATTACTAAGGAGCGTGTGAGTGCCATAAACCACAACGCTAGTTGAAAGCTAACTAACTGTTCTTCAGTATCGCGACGATCCACATTGTCAAAAACAGCAACGACTGACTCCCCACGATCTCCTTGTAGATAACGTGCTACGCCTTCTGCCAAGGTTTCAGGCTCCTGTCGCCACTGCTCTAGATCCCGAGCACGCTCTAGATCGCCTTTGCCTGCATTTATTTCATTCATACGATTGTAGTAAGCTTGTCGCTCACCTAATTTAGAAGAAAAAACTCTTTCTTGATCAACATAATCTGTAGGATCAATTGGAGCGCCTTCGTCTATCAGAGACGAAACGAATGAAGCGCAGACCCATGCTTTAGCATCTTCTAACTTTGGAGGAGCATCATTAAAGTTTAAAAAAGACCAATGGGTTTTTTCAGCGATATCTTTGGGTTGAAGATATTCCTTGTAACGCCGAACAAAAAGGGATTTCCCTGCTCCAACAGAACCGGTTAACAGTTGCAGGGCTCCACTCTTGGATGGTTTAGCTACTCTAGATTTAACAACCCTCTCCAGCTGTTTCTCACGTTTTTTTCCCTGGCCTAAGTTCGGTACGCCCTGCCGAGCTTGAACGCATTAACCTGTCTTTTAAGAAGGCCTGCAAATTCCTGTCATGCGTAGTAACTTCAGTAGACAAGATATAGGCATGTGCAAATATCTCCATGTCATCTTGTTGACTATGGGAAGTGAAATATCTACGTAAAATTGGATTCAAGTCCGCAGCAAAAGTATTACTGCCGACTTTAGAATTAATTAAAGCTGATCCCTCACCCTGATTAAATGGTCGTTTAAAATCAGCCAAACGAAGTTTCGCAGTTACATCATTTGCAAATGAACTAAGGACCGAATACGAGCACAATTCTTGTAAGTCTTGAAGTGCTTTTGTGCCAACCAGCAAGTCTTCTACCCGCACATTAAGCTTAGGGTCGCTATCCCAATAGCCAACCTTTATTGATTTACCATTAGTACCTATAACAAGTTGACAGGGGTTCACGTTGTTTGGATAGGCACGATTAACTTCATGCGCATACAAACAAGCTTCTCTATATGCATCATCTTCACTATTTTGGGGCGATTTTGCCTCTATAATACAAATCGGCAACGAGTTGATAAATATAGAAAAATCAGGATAGTATCCAAACTTTTTCGCGCCGCCTTTATCGATGTCTCGAGGCGAGAGATATGTTTTGGACTTAATAAAATCCTTGGGAATGGCAAGATAAATCTCTTCCTGCAACAATGGCCCTACAACTTTAGTTTCAACATCGCCTTCTGTCTCAGAGTTTTCACAAGCCTGTAGCAATATTATTCCCTATCGTATGAGTCGATTTACTATTTGGAATTGTATCATCTTACGCATATAGACTCCACTTGTTTGTATTTGCATGCACGTCTCAAGATCACTCCATTCAATGGTAAATCATTTCTACTCGTTCTATTTAAACCCAAGTAAAATGAAACCCAAACAGCACCCAAGAGCTAAACCCGAACGGCCGCACCAAAGCCTCTTAGAGCTAACCTATTATATATATTAAGAAATTTTGGTAGCGGGAGAGGGACTTGAACCCCCGACACGCGGATTATGATTCCGCTGCTCTAACCAGCTGAGCTACCCCGCCACAATACGCGATGAATGCGTAAAATCTGTCTAACAGATCGGCGGCATATAAGGGCGACTATGTTGTTCTGTCAAGCATTATGGGCAACATATTGAAAATTAAATCATACAATAAGAGTAAATAATCGAATTCCATTCTTCTTGCTTTTAAAATAGTCGGTTGTTCGAGTTATTTTGAAACGTAAACCAGATATTATACCAGAACGACTTGCATCTAACCTGGCGCAGGTTTAATCCTCTGCTCATTATTTTAAGGACGAGCGGTTATGAGCAGAAAACCATCAATTGCAGTTGTGGGCTGCGGGTATTGGGGCAAAAATCATGCCCGAACATTAGCAGGCTTAAAAGCCCTTTCGGCAGTGTGTGATCTAAACGAGAACAATGCGAAATCCGCGGCAGCAAAATACAAAGTTCCTGCAGTAACATTCGATGAATTGTTATCTAATACAAATATCGAAGGCGCTGTCCTTGCATTGCCCCCTCACCTGCATGAAAAACATGCAGTGGCGCTCCTAAATGCTGGCAAACATGTGCTGGTTGAAAAACCCATCGGTTTAACCGCTGCTGAAGCTGAACGTGTCGTCGAAGCGGCCCAGAAAGCTGGTACAATCGCAATGACGGGACATATTTTAAGATATCATTCCGCTTTTGAAAAAATGCATTCTATGTTTCAGTCCGGCGAGTTGGGTGAGCTTAAATATATACATTCTCACCGAGTGGGACTGGGTAAATTTCACCCTCATAATGATGCGCTGTGGGATATCGCACCACACGACTTATCACTCATCTTGGCAATAACGGGCAAACCTCCAACTCATATTCATGGTGAAGGTGCAGCAACCTTAAATGAACTGAGCGATTTTGCACATTTACATTTGAAATTCCCGGATAATGTGAAAGCGCATGTCTTAGTATCACGTCTTAATCCCTATAGAGAGCGCCGCCTGACAATCATTGGCTCAAAGGCCATGATGTCGTTTGACGATGCTTTACCATGGGATCAGAAACTGGCTCTTTATAAACACAACATCTGGCAGGATGATGACGGCTGGCAAAGTGAGATGGTTGATCCCGAATATATCCCAGTAAATGAGGATATGCCACTAACCAAAGAACTTGAGGATTTTCTCCATTGTATCAGAACAGGAGACACACCGCGCACTCCGATTAAAGATGGCCTTGAAATCATAAAAATATTGGAAGCGGGAACGGTTAGGCACAACAGCTAAAGTTTACAAATATGAGAGGTAAACTTAGCCTCTCTATTTTGTGAAAAGACGTCAATTGCTCTTTTAGAATGATTGGTTCATCTTCTGCTCAATCGAACAAGAGGTAATCATTCATGAAAAAGACATCCATCGCATTAACTGTCGCCGCGCTTACAATTTTCGCCGCGCCATTAAGCTCAAATACGTCACAGTTTTTCGGCATCAATAGTGCACAAGCAGAATCAATGTCAGTTGCAACTGGTATGATCAAGGGTGCAGGTGGTAACTACCAAGGTGAAGGCAATGTAAAAATTGTCAAAAAAGACGACGGAAAATTTGCTGTTGAATTATCTGACTTCTCGTCTACCTCTGGCCCTGATCTTAAGGTATTTTTGGTTGCAGCCTCTGGCCTGAAAAAAGGTGCTGATGTCATAGCTGGCAAACACGTAAACCTTGGCGCTCTAAAATCAACAACGGGGTCACAAAGCTACGACCTACCAGAGGGTGCAAACCCTGAAGATTTTAACTCAGTTGCAATTTTCTGCGAAAAGTACACAGTACTATTTTCATCAGCTGACTTGAAGTAGCTGCTCCCGCGCCAATAAAAATATATCTTAGGAGCCTGACTAATTTGACGAGGCTCCTCTAGGCTTTGTGATGTTCATAAAGCTGAAATAGGATATCGTTTCACCTGAATCTACCCAACTGTCATACGAAAACAGAAACGCTTAATAACGCAATCCCCGCTGTCGCCAGCTTCCATGAAAGCGTCCGATAAAGCACCGTTCCCGCAGCATAAAGTGGCAAGAAGGCGACCCGTCCAGCAATATACAATAAGCTTCCCCACTTGCTAATTTCATCAAAGCCTTGGGTCTCGTGTAGCACAAAAATGAGCGCTAAAAAAATGGGAAATGTTTCTAGAAAGTTGCTCTGTGCACGTTTCAATCGACCGGCCAATCCAGAGGGTTTCAAACCTTCGTCACGCGCTCCAATTGTATAAGCATGCCCAACCTGACGTTTGAAGGCGAATGAAGCTGCCGTCAGATGTACAACACCTAGTAAACATGCGGCCAAGAGAACTTGAAATTCAATTTGCACGTGTCTCTACCTTTTTGTCGAGTGATAATTAGATAAATCACACCATACATACTTCCGATACGTATGGTGTCAATACTATATTACACTCCGCTCATACGACCGCTTAAATTCACTAATCTGCCCGTTGAATAGATGCAAACATGTGATCGAAAACAGTACATGAATTACCGCCGGCGCCCTACTTTTTTCAGATACATTGCAAAAACTAAGTGACATTTGTCACATACGATCCGAGATAATTCCATATCAGAAATTACTGACGTCAGGGTTTGCGCCAATTTTATGGATGGCCAAATCGGCACCCATTTGTTGTTCTTCGTCAGTTAAACGAATACCCAGTGTTGCCTTAAGCATCCCATAAACAATTAGACCCGCAATAAAGGCATAACCAGCACCAACAATGGAGCCAACCAACTGGCTCATAAATGTTACGCCGCCAAGGCCACCAAATGCTTCTGTACCAAATATACCACAAGCGATACCACCCCACAGGCCACAAAGACCGTGTAGTGGCCAAACACCAAGCACATCATCAATCTTCCACTTGCTTTGGCACAAGTTAAAAAACATCACAAAGACAACCCCAGCTATACCGCCAACAACCAATGAACCAATGGGGTTCATGATGTCAGATCCTGCACAAACAGCAACGAGGCCTGCAAGCGCACCATTGTGAATGAAGCCTGGATCGTTCTTACCAACAATAAGAGCCGTTAAAATACCACCGACCATTGCCATCAACGAGTTTAACGCAATCAGGCCAGAAACATTTGCCACAGATGCAGCTGTCATCACATTAAATCCGAACCAACCCACGCAAAGAAGCCATGAGCCCAACGATAGCCACGGAATGGACGATGGTGGAAAGTTTGGTGTTTTAGAGCCATTCTTATAACGCTTATAACGCGCACCAAGTAAAATGACGGCTGCAAGTGCGATCCAACCACCAACTGCATGCACAACAATTGAACCTGCAAAATCATGGAATTCTGCTCCAAACGTTTCGTTCAACCAACTTTGAAAACCATAATTTCCACCCCAGATAATACCTTCAAAAAACGGGTAGAAAAAACCAACGATCAATGCCGATGCTATAAGTTGCGGATAGAATTTTGCACGCTCAGCAATACCACCAGAGATGATTGCAGGAATAGCGGCTGCAAATGTTGTTAGAAAGAAGAGTTTAACAAGTGTTAGCCCCTGCGCTTCAAAAACCTCATTCGGGCCAGACAATGTCGCAGCATCGGTGAAAAAGTTTGACCCGTATGCAACCGTATAACCAATCACAAAATAGGCGACGGTTGAGATAGCAAAATCAGAAATGATTTTAACCATCGCATTGACTTGGCTTTTATGACGAACGGTACCTACTTCTAAAAAAGCAAAACCACCATGCATCGCGAAAACCAAAATTGCGCCCAGAAGGACGAAGAAAACATCTGTTCCAATCACAAGAAACACCCCTATTATTTTTAGTTGAAGCCCCTTATCTCAGGACTTACTCATCAAACCCGCTGCAAGGTTCGTGCCAAGTAGTCGGAGTAATTAAGAAATGGCGCTATAATTTGCATTTTCCATATATTTTCATGATGAAAGTTCGGTCAAATAGCTCAATCCATAATCACAGCCATATCAACTGATTAATATTTAGGCACTTTGGTGATAAAACAGTCTCTAATACATCAACAAACAGGCAAACTGAAATACTCTCCCTATCTAAATACAAAATAGAGGCGTAGAGAGAATATCGATTGTTGAAATGGGTATCGCTTTGTTAATCGTAAAAAGATTGCCTTAGACGTAGGTCATAAGACAGATTCGACCTTCATGTGTTTCATGTTCGCTATGTTTTTTAAACCCTGATTTTTCATAAGCTTTAATTGCGCGCTCGTTAGCAACATATGGGTCAATAACAATTTGCTCCGCGCCATGACTTATCAAGTTCTCGATATGCTGACCCAAATAACCGTGCCCGTGTCCTTTTCCAATCATCTCATCAATACCTATAAATGTATCGATTGCGCGCGTTGTTGGGGGAAATGAAGCAAAATAGTCTTGCGGCCAATCGTGAACGCAATAATCTTGAACATACGCAAATGGCATTTCGTTGAGGGATACAATCATCAAATTGATTTTAGGATCATTAATGTCATGCCTGATAAGACGATGCTCTTCTTCTGGGTCGCCCCACCATTTCAGCAATTCAGGCGAACGCAACCATTCACCCAACATTGGGAAATCATTGCGTTCAACATTTCTAAATTGATAAGTCTGCATTTTGGGACGCCAAATTATAAAGCGTGGGCGGTTTCACCTTCACGAGAATTCTGTTCATTTAACATCGCCAACATATGCTCTGTATTCGGATCTCTCAGCGATTTTGCAATAAACCCACCACCGTAAACGCGTGCCTCATCATCTGGACTAGAATAGAGAACACAAGCCTGCCCTGCCGCGACACCTTCTTCACCATCCAGCAATTCTACGCTTACGTCTCCATCAATATACCGTACAAGAGCAGATGTAGGCGGTCGCGTGGACCGAACTTTTGCAAAACAATGAAAACCTTCATCTGGCAATTCATTGATTGGGCTATCACCTAACCAATTCACATCTCTCAAAACAACAGATTTTGTCTGCAATGCTTCTTTTGGCCCCACAACAACGCGAAGTGTCTTTGCATCTATGTGCACAACATAAAGCGGTTCACCGATGGAAACGCCAATGCCTCGCCGCTGACCAATAGTATAGCGCAATATCCCTTCATGCTGACCCAGCACACGTCCATCAATATGGACAATATCGCCAGACAACACTGCTTCAGGTCGTAATTTCTCAACGATAGCAGAGTATTTTCCCTGAGGAACAAAACAAATATCCTGGCTATCTGCCTTCTGCGCAACAACAAGCCCCATATCCGCTGCCAATGCACGCGTATCTGATTTCGGTAAATCACCCAATGGAAAGCGAACATAATCCAGCTGGTCCTGCGTTGTCGCAAACAAAAAATAACTTTGATCACGATTACTATCGACAGGACGATAGAGCGCACGTCTGTTTGGGTTATCCTCAGATGGATTGGCGCGAGAACGTATATAGTGCCCGGTTGCAAGCGCATCGGCACCAAGATCCTTCGATGTGGCTAATAAATCCGCAAATTTTACTGTCTGATTGCATGAAATACATGGAACAGGCGTTTCGCCAGCAACATAGCTTTCTGCGAACGGATTGATCACAGCTTCCGCAAAGCGCTTTTCATAATCAAGTACATAATGCGGAATACCTATGGTTTCGCAAACTCTGCGAGCGTCATCAATATCTTGCCCTGCACAACATGACCCAGCGCGATGAATTGCTGCTCCGTGATCATAAAGCTGAAGGGTTATACCAATAACGTCATATCCCTGGCGTTTTAAAATGCCTGCAACAACAGAGCTATCTACGCCACCAGACATGGCAACAACAACCCGAGTATCCTCAGGTTTTTTATTTATATCTAGACTATTCATTTGACCTCAATTCAACAGCGTTAAAGGCGCTGATCAACTTCTATGCCCTATTCTATAAGCATTTAGGAGTAAAACAACAAGGTTCAAAATAATTCTAAATCTTACCAAATTGTTACTCACACTTTAGGCAAAAATTAAAATTGTGGCGATATAGTGGGCTTAGTGTTGGTCTTGAAAAGTAAGAGAGTACAATGACCGAAATGATACGGCCTAGAGTAAAGTTTGTAATTGGTCCTGATGGCAGTCCGTTAACGATTGCCGATCTTCCGCCTGAATCGACCCGTAGATGGGTTATTCGCCGAAAAGCAGAAGTAGTAGCTGCTGTACGGGGTGGATTGTTGAGCCTTGAGGAAGCATGTGAGAAATACACATTAACGGTAGAAGAGTTTCTATCGTGGCAGGCTTCTATCAATGATCATGGATTAGCTGGTTTGCGTACGACGAGAATTCAGCAGTACCGCCACTAAAACGTCTCCAATTTTACATTCAAGTGTATTCAGTTTGCTGAATGCACTTTTTGTGATTCTCAATCTTCTGCAAGTAAAATTGCGGAGGATCGTTTATGTATGAGCCAATGAGAAATTATCGTAAGTAAAGTAGAACTTGCGTAAAACCATAATCCAATCTGAGAAAATGCGGATGCAACGCCTGATAATTTGGCTGCTACGATAACCAATGCGACTAACAGAACATCCATCATGGACCACTTGGAAAGTAGCGGAATGAGTTTCATTAACACGCCATTTTTCTGTCGGTTCCAATTGATAGCTTCTAACAAAACAGCCATTTGTTTTGTAAATGGAAATATCACTGAAAAACTGGCTACCAATGCCGCCAGCAAATACTCCTCGCTTACATATAATGTCGTGATGACATCTATGATTGAGGTTGTCTCATCAAAAAAGTAGAAGGATTCGAACTTCATTATCGGCAAGACGACGCCTAGCGTTAAAGTCACTGAAGACAAAATGATGAGAAAAGATAATAGAAAAACCAAAAAACCGCCGCCAGATTACCCTATAGATAATCACTGGCACGGAAATATGTCCAAAGCAAGCTTACTTACTAAGTAAAATAAATGTCGATTAGGCTCCCCACTGCCAAAACGCACCTAAAATCGTTTAACCGACGCGACGATGACCTTGGTCGCGTTCTGCAAGAGCAGAAGCTTTTTCAAATTCGGCTTCAGCCTCTTCCAATGCCAATTCTGCAGCATCAAGCTGTACTTTAAGTTCAGCAATCGAACCGTGTAGATTTTCTGCGCGGGTGCGAGCTGCTTTAGCAAAGGTTGGATAAGCGTAATTGGATGGATCAGAAATACCAGATTTCTTTTCTTCGGAAGCTATCTGGTATTCCAGCTCAGCAACCATTTTCTCCATCTCAGCCATCATCATTTGAATCCCATTCAGCTGGCGCGTCTTTTCAGACACCTGAAACTGTTTGAGACGTGTTTGGCTTTCACGTGATTTCATACTCATAACTCCATGGACCAATGGTCCTGAACTAAACTCAAAACTCAGCGAATCACTATATCGCCGAACACGCTATTTTTCCCAAAAGAGTATCAATCTCCATGTGGAAAACATCACATGCAAAATTAATTTACCTCATAGGTTTTAAAGCTAAGTAAACGTAGCGAAGTTTTTTTGTCAGTCTCACGCAATGTTCTGAAAGTAGATTCTTGAGTCAATAGAATCATTTAGCTCGAAACATTAAGATTTAAGGATAATACAAAATTAAAATTAGTTAACAAAAACAATAATCTGATTAAATAAATTAATAAACTAATGATACTTGCAATTAAGAATTAGAATTTGTTAACCATTTCATGGCAACTTTCTTGCGAGAAACAAAACGTACTAAATCGTCGGAAAGCACTGAAAAGCCTTCTTCGACCGCGGCAAAGGGGAATTACATGCGTGTTCTATTAATCGAGGACGATAGCGCGACTGCTCAGAGTATAGAGTTAATGCTCAAATCTGAAAGCTTTAACGTTTACACTACTGATCTTGGTGAAGAAGGTGTAGATCTTGGTAAGCTTTATGATTATGATATCATTCTTTTAGACCTTAACCTTCCAGATATGTCAGGTTATGAAGTTCTTAGAACACTTCGTTTATCTAAAGTTCAAACCCCGATCTTAATCCTTTCCGGCATGGCGGGCATAGAAGATAAAGTTCGCGGCCTAGGCTTTGGCGCAGACGATTACATGACTAAGCCCTTCCACAAAGATGAACTTGTTGCTCGTATTCAAGCGATTGTTCGTCGCTCAAAAGGCCACGCTCAATCCGTTATCACCACTGGCGATCTCATTGTAAATCTTGACGCAAAAACAGTTGAAGTTGGCGGCCAGCGTGTTCACCTTACTGGCAAAGAATACCAAATGCTCGAACTTCTTTCGCTGCGCAAGGGGACTACGCTTACAAAAGAAATGTTCCTCAACCACCTTTACGGAGGTATGGACGAGCCAGAACTTAAGATTATTGATGTCTTCATCTGCAAACTTCGTAAAAAATTGGCCACCGCGGCAGGCGGTATGAATTACATCGAAACCGTTTGGGGTCGCGGTTATGTGCTACGCGAACCAGATGAAAACGAAGTTCGCGAAATCGCTTAAGTTATCCATTCCAAATAATCTAATTTCCGAACCCGTTAGAGCAACCTCTGACGGGTTTTTTGAAGCTAAATTTATAAAACCACAATCGGTTTCATGCGCTTCAACAACAAAATGGGTTTAAGCGGCAGCTAACATCGGCTCGAACACATTTGTCAGTGCAGCGCGATCAAATGGTTTTAAAAGAAAATCACTCGCACCAGAACGACGACCTGCCATCATACGCTTCAAATCAGCCTCTACTAAGCTATAGACAATGCGTATATCTTTGCCACCTTCGATCGAACGAATTTCAGCAATAAGATCTAAGGCACCTTCTAGATCGGCATCCACAACCAACACATCAGGAAGATCTGCTTCACAGAAGCTTCTCGCCTGGGCTAACGAATTTGTTTCAACAACAGCGAAGTCAAATCCAGTAAGAATCTTTTTGGCAATTTTACAGATCACCGGTGATTCATCAACAATTACTAATCGACGCATTTTAATCCCCTTATTCTTCCAATTGTGGGGTCAATATAACATCACCAAACAAATATTCAGTTATCAATCAGACTTAACAAGTTGTTACACAATCCAAGGCTATTTCTAGCTATCATCGTGTTGAAAAATTCGAAACGATGAAAACAACAGCGTTAAATTCTGGAAAAACAGGATTAACAAAAAGTAAACGAGACACGAAAACGCCTCCCCCATTTTAACTCAAGGCAAATAGGGGAAGTCTTCTCCTAACAAATTTTAAATTATGCCTTTGGTTTGGCTGTAAAGACAACATCATCCGTATTAACGACGCATGCCAATTCTAAATCAGATTCATCAGCAAGCAAAACTGTATAATATGGTTGCACTGCATGGGCATCTATTGCCTCCTCAGCCTGCCCTGAATTGATTTCAAGAAACTTCGGAGGAACACGTATCATTTTACCGCGCGCGACGAGCCTAAAATGCGGTGCCGTGTCCAGATCTTCCAAGAAAACGTCAATCTCACCACCGCGTGGAATTGCACCAAAAGCAATCAAGAATAAGTTCATCAACAATTTAACTTTGTTCTTGGGAACAATCGCACGGGTTCCATACCAGTTAACCACCGTTTTCGCATCGGTTGACACGAAGTCCTGAATAGCCCGTTCAGCCTCACCTGTATCAATAGAAGCGCCGATCGAGCCTGAGGCTCCAAAAGCCAGCCTAGCAAACTTGAGCCGCACAGAAGCATTGGCGGCACTAGCACGGATAAGGTCCATTGCATCGTCATCTGCACCTCCCTCATCCAGGAGCTCAAGACCATTATTAATAGCACCCACGGGCGATATTATATCGTGGCACACACGAGAGCATAATAATGCTGCAAGATCATGTCCGGCTAATTTCAGATTTGGATTATTTGGCATGTGGTTCTCCAGATTGCGCATCTAACGCATTTCTACCGTGTTCGAAAATCAATTGTCATAAGCCTCTGGCAACAAGGCAACCGCAAACAATCACAAGCTTTGGGTCATCAATACATTGATTCACAACTTAGCCATAATGAAACCTTAATTGGTAAACCGCTTATTAACATCATTGAGAGAAAATGCTGCAAAGTGAACAAAATTGGGTTGTAGGCCTAAAGTTTGTAACAAATAACAACCGGAGACACAAAATGAGATCTATTTTTGCGCCAATGAAAAACTTTAACCGTTTATTGTGTGCACTTGCTCTCATATTGCCCATGATGGCAACGCAAGCGTCATCGCAAGATAATCAGGCCTATTACACAGCTCAGGAAATTGTGGATGCAGGACATGGGTTCTTTGGTTCAACATCAGGCGCACTGGCTAAACTGATTGAACATACTTTCAGTAAATATGGCGTCCCGAACGGATACATCCTCGGCCAAGAGGCTTCCGGAGCAATTGTCGGCGGCCTTACATATGGAGAAGGTGTGCTTTACACAAAGAACGCGGGTCAGCACCCAACTTTTTGGCAAGGCCCATCAATCGGGTTTGACTATGGCGGAGAAGGGTCACGCACAATGATGCTCGTTTATGACCTACCAAGCATCGAAAACGTATATGGCCGATATGGTGGCTTGAGCGGTTCTGCATATGCCATTGCCGGCCTTGGACTAACTGTCCTCAGACGCGGTGATGTATTACTCGTTCCTATCAGAACAGGTGTCGGAGCACGACTTGGTATTAATGTTGGTTATCTAAAAGTGACAAAGAAACCCACATGGAATCCTTTTTGATTTACAATTAAGTCCGAATTTTAGCGCCACATTTTCAATCTTAACTTTAATTTCACTATAAACTTGCTCAGCCAAGCAGCCTATGTTTTAAGGTTTATTGGGTGCCTATTATAGGTATATGTAAACTTTTGGGCTTATTTTATTTTGATCGAGCTAATACTATTTGTTGCACTGGGGTTTCTAGCAGCTGCCCTTTTAGGCATGATTGTTGCACCAGCTATTTATCGCCGTGTAGTGAAATTAACTGAACGTAGAATGCGCTCGACAGTGCCTCTCAATGCGGCTGAAATAAAAGCAGCTAAAGATATGGAGCGTGCCGCCTTTGCAGCCGAAAATGCACGCATATCGGTAGAACTTCGAAAAGAACGAGAGCAATTAACCGAACAACGGGCAGGTAATTCGCGTTTATCAGATACTGTTGTAAAAATGCGTAGTCAAAACCTTGAGCTACAAAATGATCTTAACGACTTAAAACAAGAAAGTGGCAGCTTACGTTCAAATCTTCGCATTGAAGAAAGTAAACTTGAAAAAGCGCAAGATGCTCTAGAAGATGCGCAGAAATCCAATACTGAGAAAGAAAAGCAAATCTTATCGATGCTTGATAAGGCAAATTATCTTTCGACAGAAATGAACTCTCTAAGAATTGAAAATGCCACGAAGGATACTGAGGCTGAAAATCTGCGATCAACGATTGATTCTTTAAGAAATGAGCATCGTCGCCTCAGAAACAATCAATCTGAGCTTCAAAATCGTGCGGAAAAATTGAAGGTTGAATTGGGGATTGAACGTCAAAAAACAATCAAACTTGAAAAACGCATCGATACAGCAGAGACCCAAATTGCTAACAGAGATCAGAAAATAGAGGCTCGCAACGACGAAATCAAACGTCTTAAAGAGAAGATGGGCGCAGTAAGATCGGAAACGTCTGATCTAAGAAAATCACTTAAAATGAGCGAAACGGAACGTAGGACGCTGGAACGAAAATTGCAACGGGTTGAAAAACAACTATCCAAGCACGAAGGCAGAGTTCCGGTTGAACATAAGTCAGCTCGGATAGATACACCAAAACCAACGCCTGCATTTAAAGAAACAACAAATATTTCCAAAGAAGAATTGGTATATCGCTCACTTTCGCGGAGCGAAATCGCAGAGCGCGTTGAAAGACTTCGTAAACGTCATAATGATCTGATTGAAGATCTAAAACGAAAAAGCGACAATAGTCCTGATAGTGATCATCGTCGTGAACTCGCTGAAATTGCGGCCATGATGATCGACCTTACTGCTGCTAGGGAAGGCGAAACATCAAAAATTCATGATATTCTAAAAGATCATATCCTAACCAAACCAGGTTCAGGGAAACGGCCAAACTTAGCAGACAGAGCAAAGCGCCGGATAGAAAAAACGAACAACCCGCCGATAAACTAAGCAGCCTGATCTTAAGGAACCGGGAGCAATTACACCGCAATCCTCAGATCGTTCTCATCTACTTTCTCGGAAAATTGACTAATTTCTCAACAAAATATCAGAGATAATCTCGCCAGATTTGAGATCAACAATGAAGATATGCTGTTTCCCGTCAGTAGCCGTTCCCGTTATGGCCCCACTAACTCCATCCAGATCAAAGCTCACGACAGTAAACCCGACTGGTAATATCACTTCAAGATCATTGGATATCATAACCGGTATTTCAGACTGCATCGCAGGATTTGCAATTTCGTCGTCACCAGCAGCATTAATTTTATAGACAACAGCAGCAAGGACCGCCATAACACCGATGAACATAATGCCAAGAGAGACACCTAAGAGGCGAACCATTTTACGCCGAACTTTTTCCATTTCAGGATCTAGTGGTTTTTCATCTTCTTTATCGACATTAAGATCTTGCATTGATTTTGCCCATTACGGATTATTTAGTTGAACGGATTGTTTAATTGACCAGCGAAGTATCACTTAACGAAGATGAAGCCAATAAGAAAGCCTTCTTTGTAGAAGAAGATGCCTCAGGACGTTTAGATGTCTGGTTATCCAAGACTATGGCAGGTGAATTTTCACGCAATCGTATCAAATCATTGATCGAAGCTGGCGCTGTTACAATAAACAACCTCAAAATTCTTGAACCCAAAAAGAAGATCGTGGGTGGACAGTGTATTGAAATTACAATCCCTAAACCAGAAGACCCGGAACCAAAACCTGAAAATATACCGTTAGATGTGCTCTTTGAAGACGAACATATTATTGTTATCAATAAGCCTGCTGGTCTTGTGGTTCATCCTGGTGCTGGCAATCCCACAGGCACACTGGTAAACGCATTGTTGCATCATTGCGGTTCGTCTTTATCCGGAATCGGAGGCGTTAAACGTCCTGGAATTGTCCACCGCCTGGATAAAGATACAAGCGGTGTAATGATAGTTGCCAAACATGACGCAGCCCACAGGTATCTCTCAGAGCAATTTGCTGACCACGGACGAACAGGTGCGCTTGAACGTTCCTACATTGCTTTGATATGGGGTGCACCAAATCCACCCAAGGGCATCATTAACACCTATTTGGGTCGTTCAAATGATCGTCTGAAACGTGCTGTCTGCTCACCATCGGCACCCGGTGCAAAACATGCGTTGACGCATTTTAAAACCAAGAACAGTTTTCTTATGGCAGATAGCCATGAAGCGATTTGTTCGCTCGTTGAATGTAACTTAGAAACCGGTCGTACACATCAAATTCGCGTGCACATGGCCCATATAGGTCACCCCCTTGTTGGTGATGATACATATGGAGCTGCATTCCGGACAAAAGCGAACAAGCTTCCTGATACAATTAAATCGGATGTTGCATTGTTTTCACGACAGGCATTGCACGCCTATCTATTACAAATTGTACACCCAATCTCAAATGAGATAATGCGTTTTGAAACCAAGCCACCTAAAGATATGGCAACACTAATAGACCGTTTTTCAACGCTCAAATCTTGATTTCGTTGATTTTGGGATCACAACAAGATCACATTCAATTGATAATTTGATCTTGAAACACGGATTTGCCGTAATTATCTATACAATCATAACAGAGCAAATAGCTCAATTGCGACTTGCCATAACGGAAGTCACATTAGTAGGAGGGTGCTTTATGGCCCAGAAATCATTACCGTCAATCACATCCGGCAAGGGTGGTTTGGACAGATATCTAGCAGAAATCAGGCGTTTTCCGATGCTTGAGCCGCAAGAAGAATATATGCTCGCCAAACGTTATGAAGAACATGACGATCGCGATGCGGCCCAAAAACTTGTAACAAGCCATCTGCGACTTGTGGCTAAGATTGCCATGGGTTATCGCGGCTATGGACTGCCAATTGGTGAAGTCGTGTCCGAAGGTAATGTCGGTCTTATGCAGGCCGTTAAGAAATTCGATCCAGAGCGAGGCTTCCGTCTTGCGACTTATGCCATGTGGTGGATTAAAGCTTCGATCCAAGAATATATCTTGCGGTCTTGGTCGCTTGTTAAGATGGGCACAACAGCAAATCAAAAACGCTTATTCTTCAACTTGCGTAAACTGAAGAGCAAATTGAAAGCAATCGATGAAAACGATCTTAAACCAGATCAGGTTGCCGAAATTGCTCGTCAATTAAGTGTTCCTGAAAAGGATGTTATCTCGATGAACCAGCGCTTAAGTGGCGATGCTTCATTGAATGCTCCAATCAAATCAGCCGATGGTGAGGCAGGGCAGTGGCAGGATTGGCTTGTTGACGACAGCCAAAATCAGGAAGATATGCTGGTTGAACAAGACCAGCTTGAAACCCGAAGAGATATGCTTACTGGAGCAATGGAATCACTTAATGAGCGCGAGCAACGTATTTTCAAAGCTCGACGATTGAGCGAAACACCGATTACCCTTGAAGAGCTTTCTGGTGAATTTTCAATCTCAAGAGAGCGTGTTCGCCAAATCGAGGTTCGCGCGTTCGAAAAAGTTCAAGCAGCTGTACGCAAGGCAGCTCTGGATGCGAACAACAGTTTGGTATCTATCGAAAAAGAAACTGCTTAATTTTTTTGAAATCAACATTTGCGCGGGCTTCATTCTTGGATAAGCCCGCGTTTTTGTGTCTATTTTATAAAAATATACACAATGGGATCAAAGCCATTGAGCAGGAAGATAATATCATTGAGCAGGATTTAACTTCCAATTGGCCAGCACTTTATCAAACACTGCCTTACCACTGGCGCCTTTCTCAAGCGTAATAAGTGCTTTACGGCCATTCGTGTATGAAAGTGGAATATCTATCCAGCCTCGTTGACTCATAAGTTGAAGATTGGTTTCCACGACATCCAACTTATCATTTTGAAGTCCAACCACAAAGAATGAAGTATCAATTTTCGCGGAGATTGCCTCCAAACGATCGCCAGTCTGCTCTTCACTACTCTTAAATTTAACCTCAGTTATCTGTTCAATTTCTCCACCGTCAAAATCTTCAGGCAGAGAAAAATTCAAATCGATAAGATGACTTACAGGAAGCGTTTCATCACCATTCAATTTTATTGTCATGACAATGGATAAATCACGCTCCGGAACCTGTATCGTACCTTCAATATATGGGCGTGACCTTTCTGAATCTGATTCAACTTTCTCAGACCAAACTACACTACCTTCATAACGGGCCTGCTGTTCCAATCCCAAGCTTGTTTCGTAAAAGAACATCTTCTGCAAAGCAGTTTCCCCATTATCAGCCTGAGCAGTATCAGGTTCACTTGGGGTTGTGTCATCTGTTGCATCTGCAGCTGCAACAGATCGGCCTTCTTCATTTGGCAGACCATCTATTAAATCTGAAGCCGGACCAGCATCAATTTCTGTTCCATCTGAATTCAAACGCTGAGTAAATTTCTCCGCTTCACCATTAACAACGGCAACGTCTTCTGCCGTGCTTGAATCTACATCTGGCTGATCCGCCGGTGCAATTTGTTCTTCTGGTACAGCTGTATCCTTATTTTCCAAAACCTCTGTGGTTTCCATTGTACTTTGCGGAATTAAGTCTTGAATACCTTGCCAACCGACCCGCCAAAAGAAAAATGCGAGGGCAACAAGAACAAGCAGTAGAACCGCAATTACAATAACAACAGGAGATTTACGTTGCCTAGGCACAGGCGCTTCCGGCAATGCTTCTTCGCCAAAACCAAATGATAAGTTGGGATCCGGCAACGGAGTATTACTCGAAGCATCTTCCTGCAACGTTGACCGGATTTCACTAACGGCTTGATCAATTAGATTGCTGTCCTTGTCCGACGCAGAAACATCATCTAGCGGTGTTTCAATCGGCCCATTACCCGACTCAGGTATGACAGGTTCATCATGCTGTTCAATGAAGATATCTTGCTGTTCAGCAGTTACATGCGGCTTTATGATTTCACTTTTGGGAGCATCTGGAATTTGAAGCTCAGAATCTATCTCACGTTCGGTAGATTTTACTTCGTCTAACTTGCCCGCTCTCAAGTCATCAATATTTTCCGACGTACTCTCGATCTGAGGTTCCACCTCAGTCGACAATGATGAAGATACTTCAGGCAACTCAATAGCTGTCTCTTCTGCCGGAGGTTCAGACCTCACAGCTTCCTCATCAAACTGCCTTTCCGCTGTCTCTATAGGCTTTGACGGCACAACAGGTGGCTGTATAGTTTCTGGTGTGACAACGTCTGACTTAACAGTATCTAGCGCATCGCTTGCTGTCCCAGCCAAGGGTTCGGATGATTGTACTGAAGTTTGTTCTTCTAGCGGCTTAGGCTGATCTGGAACGCGTTCAGTAGTTTGATTTTGCTGGAATGAAGTATTTTGTGTCGAAAGTCCTGATACACCATCAGCATATTCTTGCTCGATCTCGAGGATTGAATTTTCAATTTTTTCAAGTTGAGTTTCAAAAATCGTGCGATTCATCCCCTCTGGCAATGAATCAAGTTGCCGTTGAATCGTCGCACGTGCTCGTTCATATATTCGGCCGCGTTCTTCAGGCGTGTTCGTTGAAAGCCCACTAATTGCGCGCCTAATCACCGCGGAAAAATCAGCCATTTTTAGCCTCACATTTCATGCAATTAGACTTATCCATATAATAACTACCTTAACAAGACTTTAGTCTTCAAATGGATCCGTCACAAGTATTGTATCCTCGCGTTCTGGACTTGTGGATAACATAGCAACAGGAGCGCCAATAAGTTCTTCAACTCTGCGCACATATTTAATAGCTTGTGCAGGCAAATCAGCCCAACTACGAGCACCAACTGTTGTTTCATTCCACCCATCCATTTCTTCATAAACAGGTACAACCCGTGCTTGAGCGCCTTGGCTTGCAGGGAAATGATCAATGCGCTTGCCATCCAGTTCATAACCAATACAAATTTTAAGCGTTTTGAAACCGTCGAGAACATCAAGTTTAGTTAAGGCAATACCTGTTGTTCCATTAACGGCAACAGATTGACGGACCAGCGTGGCATCAAACCAACCACACCTGCGTTTACGGCCTGTCACAGTACCAAATTCATGACCTCGTTCACCAAGGCGTTGACCATTTTCATCGTCAAGCTCTGTTGGGAATGGCCCCTCGCCTACACGAGTTGTATAGGCTTTGGTAATACCCAAGACATACTTAAGAGACCCCGGCCCCATGCCACTGCCCGCAGCAGCTTGGCCAGCAACAACATTCGAAGATGTCACAAACGGGTATGTGCCATGATCAATATCCAGCAAGGTGCCTTGTGCACCTTCAAACAAAATACGCTTGCCGGCTCTTCGCTTTTGATCCAGCAAAAGCCATACTGATTCAATAAATGGCAACATACGTTCACGAACTGCCATCAACTCATCTATAATAGTATCGACCGCAATTTCCGTCTGTCCAAGCCCGCGACGTAGTGCATTATGATGGGTAAGTAATCGGTCTACTTTGGCTGGTAAACTCTCCGTATTTACCAAATCCATAATACGAATAGAACGGCGCCCAACTTTATCTTCATATGCCGGTCCAATACCACGTCGCGTTGTGCCAATTTTTGTACCCGAGTTGGAAGCTGCATCTTCCCGCATAGCATCAAGTTCACGATGCAATGATAAAATCAGCGTTGCATTATCTGCTATTCGTAGCGTTTCAGGTGTCACGACAACATCTTGCTCAGCCAAGCGATCAATTTCGGCAACCAGCGCATGAGGGTCAATTACAACACCATTGCCAATGACCGCTAGTTTTCCTTTACGAACAACGCCTGAAGGAAGAAGAGATAATTTATAACTGATACCATCAATGACCAATGTATGGCCGGCATTATGGCCACCTTGGAAACGAACAATGACGTCCGCACGCTCAGATAGCCAATCTACGATTTTGCCTTTGCCTTCATCTCCCCACTGGGAGCCGACAACCACTACATTTGTCATATTATCCTCTTGGTATTGTAACGTTTAAAAAACAAACCCGCATCTCTATAGGGAGATGCGGGTCAAAAATCGAGCCTTTGATAGAATTTTGTTGAATAAAACAAGCATATCGCTAGCAATATACAGTATTATTCATGACATCCGACAAGATCTAAATCAAAAGTTGCTACTCAATATTAAATACCAGTGGTTTTGCTGATAGAATTTCACTATTCGCCCGCACCTTCTCAAGCACATCCTCTGACACTGCATTGTCCACATAAAGAAGAGCAATTGCGTCTCCACCTGGTTTGTTACGGCCCAGTTGGAAGTTTGCAATATTCACACCTGCATCACCAAATGTTGTACCTAAAAGACCAATAATACCCGGCGCATCAGCATTGGTTGTGTAAACCATATGATGTCCAACTTCAGCATCCAGATTAATACCTTTAATCTGAATAAATCTAGGTTTGCCATCAGCAAAACAAGTACCGGCAACTGAACGAGTGGTATTTGCTGTTTTAACAGTCAGCTTAATATAGCCATCAAAAACGCCAGATTTGTCACGCTTAACCTCTGAAAGCATGATACCACGCTCTTTGATCATTATTGGCGCAGATACCATATTCACATCTGCAACTTGGGCTCTGATAAGGCCAGCAAGCAGCGCACTTGTTAATGCACGCGTATTCATTTCAGACGTTGAACCTTCATAAAGAATTTCAACCTCTTCAATCGCGCTTTCTGTTACCTGACCGACAAAAGCACCAAGAACATCAGCAAGAGAGATGAACGGTTTCAGGCGCGGTGCCTCTTCGGCACTGATAGACGGCATATTGATCGCGTTTGTTACTGCGCCCTTAAGCAGATAATCTGACATTTGCTCGGCAACTTGAAGAGCAACATTTTCCTGAGCCTCAGTAGTAGATGCACCCAAGTGCGGCGTGCAAACAACATTTGGCAAACCAAACAGCGGACTGTCTGTAGCAGGCTCAACTTCGAAAACATCAAAACCCGCACCAGCGACATGACCAGATTTGAGCGCTTCTGCTAAATCAGCTTCGACAACCAAACCGCCACGAGCACAATTGACAATGCGTACACCTTTTTTCATTTTCGCGATATTTTCAGCATTGATAATTCCGCGTGTTTTGTCGGTCATTGGAACATGAAGCGTGATGAAATCTGCTCTGCCGAGAAGTTCATCCAGCTCAACCTTCTCAACGCCCAATTCTTTCGCGCGATCTTCTGACAAGAATGGATCAAAAGCGATGACGCGCATATTAAGGCCAATGCCGCGTGTCGCTGCAATGGAACCAATGTTACCACAGCCGATAACACCAAGCGTTTTGCCCGTAATCTCAACACCCATAAATTTGGATTTTTCCCACTTACCGGCCTGTGTTGATGTATCAGCAGCGGGAAGCTGACGTGCAACTGCAAAGATCATCGCAATCGCATGTTCGGCAGTCGTAATTGAATTACCAAATGGTGTATTCATAACAATGATACCACGACGAGATGCAGCCGGGATATCTACGTTATCAACGCCAATACCAGCGCGACCGATAACTTTAAGATTAGTTGCTGCCTCTATAATTTTCTGAGTAGCTTTGGTTGCAGAACGGATTGCAAGACCATCATATTGATCAATGACTTCAAGCAATTTTTCTTTGTCTTTACCAAGGTCAGGCATAAAGTCTACATCGATACCGCGGTCGCGGAAAATTTGAACAGCAGTTTCAGATAGTTTGTCAGATACAAGAACGCGAGGTGCCATTTCAGGCCTCCATTTCAATAAATTGGAAAATCATGGAAGCGCGATGAACGCGCAACCAATATACTAGGAATTAAGAGATGCTTTCTGGGTCTCGAAAGCCCAGTCAAGCCATGGCATCAGAGCTTCAAGGTCCGATTTTTCAACCGTAGCACCTGTCCAAATACGAAGACCCGACGGTGCATCTCGATAGGCGCCAATATCAAAGGCCACACCTTCTTTATCCAAAAGGCCAACCATGCCCTTTGCAAAAGCTGCTTGCGCATCATCATCGAGTGCAAGGATATCTGCATCCACGATTGTTAAACACACAGACGTATTCGAACGTGTTACAGGATCTTTAGCCAAATTACCGATCCAAGATGTTTTCTCAACGAAATCATGGATGACTTGCGCATTCGCATTTGCTCTGCCGATCAAACCATCAAGCCCACCAACAGATTGAGCCCAGTTCAACGCATCCAGATAATCCTCAACACAAAGCATAGACGGCGTATTAATCGTCGCGCCTTTGAAAATACCTTCAATGAGCTTACCAGCCTTCGTCATGCGAAAGATTTTTGGCAATGGCCATGCCGGTGTATATGTTTCAAGTCTCTCGACAGCGCGCGGTGACAAAATAATGACGCCATGGCCACCTTCGCCGCCAAGCACTTTTTGCCAAGAAAATGTGACAACATCAAGTTTTGAGAACTCAAGGTTTTGCGCAAATGCGGCAGACGTCGCATCGCAAATAGTAAGGCCAGCGCGATCATCTGGTATAAAATTCGCATCTGGAACACAAACGCCAGAAGTCGTTCCATTCCACGTAAAAACAACATCATTATTAAAATCAATGTCGTTAAGATCGGGCAACTCACCGTATGGCGCAGTTAGCTTACGGGCATTATCTAGTTTAAGTTGCTTGATCACATCTGTGACCCAACCAGCACCAAAGCTTTCCCATGCAGCCATGTCAACGCCACGTGCGCCGAGCATAGACCACATAGCCATTTCCATAGCACCAGTATCCGACGCTGGTACAATACCAATACGATAATCGTCTGGAACTTGCAGTACCTTACGCGTTAACTCAATTGCTTCTTGAAGTTTTGCTTTACCTATTTTTGCTCGGTGAGATCTTCCCACAGACGCATCAGATAAAGCGTCAGGCGTCCAGTTTGGACGTTTAGTACACGGACCCGAAGAAAAACGGGCATTATCCGGACGTGTGCCCGGCCGATTTATAGCAGTCATATCGCTATCCTTCCAGATAGATTGCCCTTCGTTGGGGAAGGGTGTCCCACGGAGGGAGATATGACTTGATTAGAATAATGTCAAGCGAAAGAATAACATTCTGCGATTTCACACAATATTTCAATTTATTTTCAATATCTTAGAAAATTACCAAGCGGCAATCCGCAAACCAACTCTAACTTCGTGACGGTCAAAACCTCCATCACGGGCTTGAGTACCACTAGCGCCAAGCGCAGTGGAGGCAGAATCATATCCAAACATTTTACCGCTAGAAGTTCGGCTATATCTATACCCAAAATCCAATTTCGCTTTTTCGGATAATTCATAACTGACGCCCGTCATCAAAGCCCAGGTAGTTCGCCATTGTGAACGGCCTGAATTCTTTATATTGACATCAGCTACACCACCGCAACCACCGCCAATACAAGAGCCCGTTCCATTAAACTCACCCCAATTTACTTGTGTCGCACCGATGCCAGCGCCAACATACGGTGTAAATTTAGCAACTGTTGCAAGATCAACATATGCATTTACCATAAGGCCATAGCTTGTAAATTTACCACTTGATGTGAGCGCGCAATTTGTACCTCCAAGCGCGCCTGGGCACCTATCTAAACTTGTTCCAGAAACTGTACCACTACCGCTGAATATATCCACCGTAGCGTCAGCTCTGAATACATCGTTAAAACGGTAACCGATACCCACACCACCTGATAGGCTGTTTTCCTTAAAGTTCGAATTGGTCGCTGTACCTGCGCGATAGCTATTGCCAACCGAAAATGTAGAAAATGAATGTGACCTGTTTAACGTTTTAAAACTCGTACTTATATCGCCCCTAAGGTACCAGCCCTTTGCCTCGGTAATTGGTAGAGTCACCGGTGCATCTGGTAAAGTTATAGCTTTGTCCAAATCCAACGCATGCGTTGTATTAACAGCACACAACATACCAAAAACTAGAGATATTGTTGGACGAATAACGATGGACATCGGCTTTCTCACAAAATTGCGCGCCCCTGTTTGAAGGGCCTAATGCTGCCAATATCGTCTCTAGTGGTTAATCTTACGTTAACCATGTTTATTATGCTGCTGTTAACCTGATCCCATTTGCACAAAATAAAAACGCCAGCAATTGCCGGCGTTTAAAAAGCTATTGAAAATTGCCCTATTTATAAACAGGAGGCAATGTCGGTGGCTCATAAGGGGGTATGTAGGTATCAGAACACCCACCGAAGCTATAGCGCAAGCCTGCGCGCCCTTCATGAGAATGAATTGCTTTGTTTACACCAGGACCGGTTGCAGTACCACCGGTAACCGCTCGTCCAAACATAGAGCCACCAGCCATATAGCGGTAACGATAGCCAACATCTGCCGCCAATGCACAATTAATTTTAACGGAGGCTCCAGCCATCAATGCAGCAGTTGCACGCCAGCCGCTCGCCCCCCTATGTGTTACAGTGGCATCACAAGTTGTAGGAGTAGCTGTCAAACAAGCAGTGTTTTTCAAATCCTCCCAATTGATATACGTCGCACCAAGCCCGGCACCTGCATAAGCTGTTACCCTACCATAAGTGAATAAATCAACATAGGCGTTTGCCAATAGGCTCCAAGCAGTAAATGATGCCAGATCAGTGGATGTACAATTTGCGCCAACTCCACAACTTCCTACAGTCGCTCCGACAAATTTTGATCTTGTTAAATAGTCAAGTGTCAAATCGGTTCTCACCCGATTGCTAATACGATAACCAACGCCAGCACCAACGGAAAAACTTGATTTCAGTTTAGCTTTAGTAAATGTATTCGTCCCATTGCCAGCGGGGTATGCTTCAATCCCACTCAAATGATTATAGTTAAACCCTAAATCACCGCGTAGGTACCAACCCGATGAAGAGCTTACCTCAATCGCAGGACGAAGTGGTTCATTGATAACCGGCGGATAAACCACTGGCGGAGAACCTATATCTGCGGCCAAAGCGGACGTTAAGCCTGCCAATGAGAGAATTGCTGTGCTAGCTAGCATCTTTTTCATAAATCACTCCATCAGTGAACCAGTGTGAAGCACCCAAAATAGGCGTCTCTCACATACGTATTGTCGCTGATAATGATTTATAAAGGTTAATGGCTCGCTAACTTAAAGAGCAATTCCTAATTTTTTTGATTAACAATTCATTAAATTTATTCGCTTCTTAATCTGAAATCAGATCAATTAATCCATCTACGATTTTTTCAACCTGAGCAGCATCATCACCCTCAGCCATAACGCGAATAAGCGGTTCGGTGCCAGACGCTCTTATAACAAGTCGCCCACTGTCACCCATTTCGGCCTCAGCATCTGATATTGCTTCTTTCACATCAGGACGCTCTAGTGGAGAGCCTCCTGAATATTTGGTATTTCTCAACAGTTGCGGCACGGGTTCAAAACGTTTCGTCACTTCACTGACAGGACAATCAGATTTTTGAACACAGGCCAGAATTTGCAAGGCCGCAACCAGACCGTCTCCAGTCGTCGCATAATCAGTCATCACAATGTGACCAGATTGTTCACCACCTAGATTAAATCCGTGCTTACGCATATGTTCAACAACATAACGATCACCAACCTTGGTACGTGCCAGCTCCAGGCCCTTACCCACGAGATGACGCTCCATACCCAAATTTGACATCACAGTAGCCACAACGCCGCCACCCTGCAAACGCCCCTCTTTGGCCCAAGATTCGCCAATAAGTGTCATGAGCTGATCACCATCAACAATGGCACCTTTTTCGTCGACGATAAGCACACGGTCAGCATCTCCATCCAGCGCGATACCGATATCAGCTCTTGTCTCAAGCACTTTTTCGATCAATCTATCTGGGTGAGTTGAACCGCAATTTAAATTAATATTTGTTCCGTTCGGTGTGTCGGCAAGTGAAATCACTTCCGCACCCATTTCCCAAAGAACCGATGGCGCTACTTTATATGCCGCACCATTGGCACTATCTATCACAATCCGTAAGCCTGTTAGGTCACGAGACTCACGCGGCAGAGTGCGTTTTACAAATTCAATATATCGATAAATATCGCCTTCAACGCGTTTGGCTCTGCCAATATCATCGGGTTTCGCCAAAAGTGTTTCAAAATCGGCATCAATCATGTCTTCTATACGAGACTCGATATCATCAGAAAGTTTAAAACCATCGGGTCCGAAAAGTTTAATACCATTATCTTGATAGGCATTATGAGATGCAGAAATCATCACACCAATGTCTGCGCGCATCGACCGCGTCAGCATAGCAACCCCAGGCGTAGGAATTGGGCCGAGCAAAAAAACATCCAATCCGGCAGCAGTAAAACCAGCAACCAGCGCATTTTCGATCATATAACCAGAAAGACGGGTATCTTTACCTATCACGACGCGGTGTCGGTGATCGCCGTTACGAAACAAGTTGCCAACAGCAGCACCCACCCGCATTGCTATGTCTGCGGTCATAGGTGATGTGTTAGAGCGGCCTCGAATACCATCTGTACCAAAATAACGTTTGCTCATATTATCCCCGAAAATCAAAACTACATGACGCTTATACAAAGTCTTTGTTCAAATTACGTTAAACCAACTGCCAATAAAAAAGGGCTCAAAGAGCCCCTTCCTATTCTGGAGTTGGTTCCGCTCCAGGTTCAGGCTCAGCACCCTTACCCTTAGGGGCTTCCTTCTTAACACCCGCGGATGGAACTGAACTACCACGGCTTGGTGGCGTATCATCACCCATATCACGCGCGGGTTTTTCACCTTTAATTATAGCTGCAATTTCAGAACCGCTAAGTGTCTCATACTCAAGCAAGCCTTCTGCTATCGCAATGAAGTCCTCTTTCTTGGTTTTCAAAATCTTATGAGCTGTGGCAGTCGCTTCATCAATCAAACGATGAACTTCAGCATCAATTTTATTCGCAGTTTCTTCAGACATATTCTGAGACTGTGCAACTGAATGACCCAGGAAAACTTCCTGTTGATTATCACCATAGGCAACCTGCCCAAGCTCATCAGAAAAGCCCCATTGCGTAACCATAGCACGAGCGAGCTTTGTAGCTTGTTCGATATCCGAAGATGCACCAGAAGTAATATTCTCTTTTCCGAAAATTACCTCTTCCGCCACACGTCCACCCATCATAATAGCAAGACGAGAAATCATCCATTTATAACTCATGGAATAGCGGTCAGCTTCTGGCAACTGCATCACCATGCCTAACGCGCGTCCGCGAGGAATAATTGTCGCTTTGTGTACAGGATCAGCAGCTGGCACATTTATTGCCAAAATAGCATGACCGGCTTCATGATAAGCGGTTAGTTTCTTCTCTTCTTCGGTCATAGCCGTTGAACGACGTTCCGCGCCCATCATAACCTTATCTTTAGCATCCTCAAATTCTTGCATAGTTACAAGACGCTTGTTTCGTCTAGCAGCAAGTAGAGCAGCTTCGTTAACGAGATTCATCAAATCCGCACCGGAAAACCCAGGTGTCCCGCGTGCAATAACTTTTAGATCGACATTTGGTGCAAGTGGCACATTACGGACATGTACCTGCAAGATTTTTTCACGACCAGTCAAATCAGGATTAGGCACGACAACCTGACGATCAAAACGTCCGGGTCTTAGAAGTGCAGGATCAAGCACGTCTGGACGGTTGGTCGCAGCAATCAAAATAATACTCTCGTTTGCTTCAAACCCGTCCATTTCAACCAATAGCTGGTTCAATGTTTGCTCACGCTCATCATTACCCCCGCCAACGCCTGCGCCGCGGTGACGACCAACTGCATCGATCTCATCAATAAAGATGATGCAAGGTGAATTTTTCTTTGCCTGCTCAAACATATCACGCACGCGAGATGCACCAACACCGACAAACATTTCTACAAAGTCAGAACCTGAAATTGTGTAAAACGGCACATTTGCTTCACCAGCAACCGAACGCGCAAGAAGAGTTTTACCAGTACCCGGAGGGCCCACGAGCAAAACACCGCGCGGGATACGGCCGCCAAGTCTCTGGTACTTTTGAGGATCGCGCAAGAAATCAACGATTTCTTCCAAATCTTCCTTAGCTTCTTCAACACCCGCAACATCTTCAAATGTCACACGACCAGAAGCTTCATTCAAAAGCTTGGCCTTTGACTTACCAAAACCCATAGCTCCACGAGACCCACCTTGCATTTGGCGCATGAAGAATATCCATACACCCAGAATTACAAGAATTGGCAGCCATGAAATAAAGTAACCCAAGAAGCCAGAGCCATCAGACTCAGGCTGCGCATTGATGGTTACATTGTTTGATTCAAGGCGCTGAACCAAATCGGCATCACCCGGAGAATACGTCTGAAACTTCGTACCAGTATCTCTAAAACTCCCAAAGATTTGCTGGCCTGAAATAGTTACATCGCCGATACGACCAGCATCTACATTTTCCAGAAATTGAGAATAGGCGATCTTCTGACCGCTAGCGCCATCAGTTGGGCTTTGGAACATATTAAATAGACCAATAAGTGATAATCCAATTATGGCCCAGAGTGCAAAATTACGTAAATTAGGGTTCATCGACTTTCCCGAAAAAATCACAGCATACTATTATGCTTTCTTATCCCATCATATAGGGAGCTAAGAGCCTGTTGCCAAGGGAACAATTGCGAAGTTCGCTAATCAGTTAACGAAAATGCGCGATTTTTTGTCCTGAATTAAGGGTCACCAACAAATGGGCTGGCTTTGATGCCACGAGATGCAAATAGTTTTGCAATCTCCGTAGCTAGAGGCATGTCGAAAAAAGTTAGCACTTCGTCGAACCTATTGGCATATCTTCGGACGGAGATAAACGGGTCGCTTTCATTGGTATCGATCTTGCTATCCACATCATCGATTTTCCAAAATAGTTTGGGCGGAAATCCCTCCATTTGACTATCACCAGAGACAACTAATGGTGTTTTCTGATGGTTGTTTTTGATCCAATATCGTCCATCCCACATCCCATCTGATTGCGCACCAATTTCTATGACATCCAAATTTCGATTTTCGCGCTGTAAGAAGAGCATACCTGCCTTCTTCGCTATATAAGCACGACCTAAGGTCATTGGTTTTGGGTTATCAGATCGTGTAAACCTCTCAATACGTTCCAATTGTTGGCTACTTAGTGTTCGATTTCGTCCACCAATAACACAGATCAAACTCTCAACTGCGCGCAATAATACAGGGATATCATCGAGCTTGATTTCCACTTCGGCAATCAAGCCATCCTTAACGATGCAGTATGTTGACAGGTACTCCGCTGCTGCGATAGCAATCTTTGTACGCAACTTTTGTGCACGCATAATTTCGGGCAACCCGATCACAAAATCGGCTTGCTTGCGAACGAGAACGCGCTCAAACTGATCATCCTGATTAGATGGGTCTTCGATCCAGGCTTGATTTTTGGCATCAAGGAACGTTTGAAATTCTGCCTTTGTTGTGCTTAAAAAGGGCCTAAATACCCACATCTGATTATAGAACAATGTAGCAGGTGCCATACCACTTAGCCCCCTCGCCGCATCAGAGTTATTTCTAGCAGAGCGCATGGCTACGGTTTCAAGCTGATCGTCTTGGATATGTCCGGTGACGACACCTACAGCATTTTTCGCAGCACATGCATCGGCCAGCAACTTGTAACGCGCATGCCGCGCCGCTTTTTGAATTCCAGAAACAGGTTTTTCACCCACCCATTTTAAGATTTGGTGCTTGATACCAAGAGACCGGCAAATTTCACCAACATATAAAGCCTCATCGGCAGCCTCCGTGCGGAGTTGATGATCGACAGTAAAGCAGATAATCTCCCTGTCGGAATCATTTGCTTCACTGATAGCAAAAAGCGCACCCAAACTATCGCTACCACCAGAAACAGCAATTGCTAAGGGGCCAGGTTTTAAAGATTTTAGAAAATATTCTGCTTGTCGGATCAGCAGACTAGCATTTGGCACGTGATCGTTCACTTGCGACCTTGTCTTTCACAGCTTTCGAAGATGACGGATAACGTACTAACACTTCATCGTACGTCGCGCAGGCCGTTTCACGATTATCTAAAGCCACGAGTGACATCCCAAGTTTCAACAAAGTGTCCGGTGCCTTTGGCGATTCTGGAAAGGTTTTGTGACCGTCTAGAAAAATACGCGCTGCTTCGCGAAAATCCCCTTGGGAATATAGTGATTCACCCAACCAGTAATTTGCGTTTGCGGCTTCCGCCCCATTTGGAAATTTTGCCAGATAGCTGCGAAATGTGTTAGCGGCAGTCGCATAGTCCCCGGCCAACACTTGTGCATATCCAGCTTTATATAATTCACTTTCAACATCGCTACTTGTATTTTTCTGCGATGTTACATTTCCATTTGCATCAACCTTAACCTCGCCAATTTGTATATTGGTAGCGTCCGTTTCCGTGCGGTCGGCTTTGGGCGCAACGCTAGACTGATCATTTGCTTTAGTCCGTTCGAGATCTTGAAAACGAAATTCATTATCTTCCTGCATCTGACGCATCTGCTCTTGCATTTGCAGCATTTGGAAACCCAGTTCTTCGAGGCGACCGGTTAATTGCCTGATTTGCTCTTCGAGCTGCAAAACACGCGTGCCTTGATCAGCATTCTGTATTTTTACAATCGGCAATGATCGCTCGGTTTGAATACCCGTTGATATATCTAAAGGAATTCCCGCCTTGAGTAACATTTGCGCGTTTGCCCCCAAAGTACACATTATTAGAAAACCCGCAGCAAGGCCGCTCGTGATGAAACGCAATACACTCGACATTTTTGTGCTCCTCTGTCCTGTGGGGCTAAGAAAACGCCTCCAACACAATGTCCCGTTTCCTGTCTAAACAAGCAAAACTTTATAATCAATGATATTTCGTGCGCATGAGCTGACAGGATCGGTCGATAATATCTTCCAATACATCAATATCTATATCCGCAAGTTTGTTGATATAAAGGCACGAAGCTCCCATTTTGTGCTTTCCAAGCTTTGCGAACAGCTCCTGCTGACCATCAAATCCGCCAGAATGATAGCATCCCATCATATATATCACCTGATGTGCCTTTCGAGGCGAAAATCCGGCAAGAAGCCAATCACCTTCGCGACCGCTATCGTATTTATAATGATATTGCCCGAAACCCACGATACTAGGTCCCCACATTACAGGTGGATCACAAGTAACGCGTTCAAATATTTCAAGAACTTTAAACGCATCCTCGCGGCGAGTTTTGTGGTCCACAGCATTTAGGAAGTCAAGCACCGAACCATCATGAGGTTTTGTTTTTAAGTCTGCCATCTAAACCCTCCACATACGCGATCAATATCGTGGCAGATATATATCACACAACCCGCTTGCGTGGGAGTGTAATCAATTAAGCCCGCGCCTCAGAGAACATGATTTCATCTATGCCTGTTGTTTTAAAGTCAGGCAGAATGGAACGAAACTTCTGTGGCGAAAGTGAGTGATCTATGTCATTGAGATATCGCATTTCAATCATCTCATACCCAGTTTTCCAAAACGGACTTGTTAAGTAAATAAGCGCCCAAGGAAACTTCTTGACTTTTACCTGCCTGCCCAATTTCTCCGATAAAGTGATGGCCAATTCCTTAATGGAGAAGATTGACCCTGGAAACGGAATGTCTTCAAACACATTCAGTTTGTTTCGTTTTTCTGACACTTGCACACATGCTCTAGCCCAGTCTGGCAAATAACAATATGTATGTTTTGCGTTCGGATCACCAAGCGCATTGATCGCACCCTTTTCGAGACCTGACAAAATTCCCATACCCATCAACGTATCACTACGTTTATCGTCGATAAAATCCCCTGCCCGCAATATTATAGTCTGTACGCCAAATTCACTGGCAGCCGCTTTGTATGCCTCTTCCATTTCAATGCGAATTTTGCCTTTTCTGGTATCAGCTCGATGGGGCGTATTCTCGTCCCATACTCCCGCTTGTTTCCCGAAAACATATACATTTCCCGGAACAATAATTGTCGCACCGGCTGACTTAGCTGCAGCGATGACCTGATTTGTAATTTTAGGAATCTGCGTCGCCCAGTTTTTATAACCCGCCGGATTAAGACCGTTGATTATTACATCTACGCCCTCAGCAGCCTCAATCATATTATCGTGCCTGCGATTAAATATCTTTACGTCCCATCCAGCCTTTTCAAATTCCGCCTTGGAATGTCTACCTATCTTTCCAGATGCGCCTAAAATGAGAACTGTCTTCGCCATAATCTAATCCTTTCATTGCCGTTGAAAGGAAATTATGATATTCAATTTCAATATTAAATTGCCCAAATATCTATATTAGAAATTCATAATTGAATGGCAGATTATTTTAAGAATCTCGATTGGTCACTCATCCAATCATTCATCGCAGTAGCTGAGCATGGCTCATTGACAGGTGGCGCGCACCATCTTGGTAGAAGCCAACCGACACTTGGACGCGACATCGCAAAAATTGAGACAGCACTCAAAACTCAGTTATTCACAAGGGAACGACATGGCTTGTCCTTGACAGATCAAGGTGTCCAACTTCTCAAAATAGCGAAGGAAATGCACATCTCGGCGGCAAAATTAATAACGCTAGCTTTGGATGAGAAAGACGAACTTTCTGGAACCGTTCGCATAACAGCCTCACTTGTCATGTCCAACTTCATACTACCGGAAATTATTGCAAAGCTACGTTCCAAGTTTCCAAATATTGAGCTGGAACTTCATGCAAGTGATGAAAGCGAAAATCTTTTATTCCACGAAGCTGATATTGCAATTCGCATGTATAGACCTGACCAACTTGATATCATTACACGACATGTTGGTGATACGGAGATAGGCATTTTTGCATCTAAAAATTACATCAATCGAAATGGTATCCCCAAATCGATGACAGAATTAATGGAGCATGACTGGATTGGATATGATCGATCTGAGCTAATGATAAAGGGTATGCGCGCACTTGGATGGCAAGTTGACCGCAGCTTTTTCAAAGTGCGGTGTGATGATCAAGCGGCCTATTGGCATTTACTAAAAGCAGGTGCAGGAATAGGCGTCGGACAGGTGGTAATTGCACAACAGTCGGATAACCTTGTTCGTTTATTTGATGAAATCGATATACCACCGATACCAATTTGGCTCACTGCAAACAAAGCTTTGAAACAATCAGCACGCATCCGCGCCATTTACGACGCGATTGCGAAAGAGTTATCAAAAGTAACTAAACGTTAGTCTAGCTATTTACACCAAGTAGTTTGGTTTGCGCACGGCGGTTTTGTGACCAGCATGAAATATCATCACAAACTGCAACCGGACGTTCTTTACCAAGTGATAGTGTTTTAATTCTTGCGGAAGTCAGGCCTTGTGAAATTAGATAATCTCTTGTAGCTGCGGCACGACGGGCACCGAGCGCAAGGTTATATTCACGTGTGCCGCGCTCATCAGCATGACCTTCAATCGTGATAATTTTATCAGGATATTGATTTAACCAAGCGACTTGCTTGACGAGAATGTTTGCTGCATCACCGCGAATAACCGACGAATCCGTATCGAAGTAAACAATATCGCCAACGTTCTGCGTAAAATCCTGCAACGACCCAGGCACAGCGCCGTTAGCCGTTAATCCCAAATCGCCTACATTGTTTGGCAATTGGTTTTTCTTAGATGCACAACCTGCCAATGTCAGGCCCAGAAAGAGCGCAATTAAAACACGACTGTGTGACAAAGATGCTAAACCGCTCATACCCGGTCTCCTTGATGAAATAAAGTTGACAAAATATAACCACTCAAAGTTAAATTGCTCTCAATAGACAGGGTTAATAGACTCTTACTACTGTCTAAAAAGCCCCAAATTGTGGTGGTTTCATGACTAAATTCAGGCGAAAATCAGACTATTCAAGTAAAGGTGACCAAGCGGGATCCGATGCAAAATTCGGGGTTGTCACTTGTTGCTCATTATACCCAGTTAGATCGATACTGGTCAATTGAGGGCCACCCGATCCAGCAGGCTGACGAAAGAACATCAACACACGGCCATTTGGCGCCCATGTCGGCCCCTCATTATGGAAACCTGTCGTTAGGATGCGTTCATTCGACCCATCCGTCTTCATCACACCAATTGAAAACTTACCACCCGCACGTTTTGTAAAAGCAATCAAATCGCCACGCGGCGACCATACAGGTGTCGAATAGGATCCGCTACCAAATGAGATACGACGCTGATTGCCTCCATTTGAATCCATAATATAAAGCTGTTGTCGTCCTCCACGATCAGACTCAAATGCTATCTGAGACCCGTCAGGCGAATAAGATGGCGATGTATCAATGGCGCTCGTATTGGTTAGCCGTGTAGTACTACGTGTGCGCAGGTCCATTGTATAAATGTTCGCATTACCACCTTCTTGCAGGCTCATAATCACCTTTTGACCATCGGGTGAAAACCTGGGTGAGAATGTCATACCTGGAAAATTACCGACAAGTTCACGCTGACCTGTTTCAAGTTGGAGAAGATAAATTCGTGGCTGCCCACCTTCAAAAGACATGTAGGTTATTTCTTGCTTACTTGGCGAAAACCTGGGTGTAAGCACAAGATCATCACCATTCGTAAGTGTTCTCAAATTCGCGCCATCTTGATCCATGATCGCCAATTTTTTTATACGTGCCGTCTTCGGGCCACTTTCAGATACAAACACAACCCGAGTATCAAAGTAACCCTTTTCACCAGTCAAATTCTCATAGATCGCATCAGAAATAATATGCGCCACACGCCGCCAGTTTTGAGGTTGGGCAAAAAGACGTTGACCAATAAGCTGCTCGCCAGCAACACTATCCCAAAGTCGGAATTCGATTTTTAAACGCCCATCAGCTTCTTTGGTAACGCCGCCAGTTATCAAAGCTTGAGCATTGATAACGCGCCAATCATCAAAGCGCGGAGTTGCGTTTGGATCCGTGATTTTCTGAATAAATGCCTGCTTCTGGACCGGTTGAAACAATCCTGACCGCTTCAAATCAGCTTCAATGACATCACTCATCTGTTTGCCAACGGCTTCACCTGACACAAAGTCAGACACCGCAATTGGCAAAGGTTCAATATTTGCCTGATTGATATCAATTTCGACACGCGAATGAGCCTCAGTCAAAGGCACCGCGATTAATACCAAGCTGGCAGATATTGAAATGAGTAGGTTTTTAAGCTGAAGCATAAGACCTTATCCTGTTATTAGAAAAGCTGGCTGGGGTCGAAATTAACAACAACTTCTGACCACGTGTCGTATTTATCGAGAGGTAAATTATATGGTTGCGCTCTTAACACGGCGCGTCGTGCACTTCCCGCGAGCGTTGTTCGGACTGACTGAGATCCACCCGTTGCATTAACATCGGGTTGACCGATAATATTGCCGGACTTATCCAACTGCATGGAAACCGTCACCCGAATTTCACCCCCATCTGCTAATCCGGGAATAATATTCCAGTATTTTTGAATCTGCCCGCGAAGTGCATCCATTTCACTTTGTGAGAGTTTGCTGGCGGGCTTCGTTGTTTTCACGCCCAAGCCCTCATCTCTGGCTGACCGTTTCGCACCGCCCCCTTGTGCATCTTGTTTATTCAAGAGTGATGCAATCTCGTCTGAATTAAAATCACTTTTCTTAGATGATGACGTTTCTTTTTTCGCGACCTCAGTTTTCTTACGTTCCGGGGTTTTAGCCGTTTTCGCTGGCGCTGATTTTTCTCTTAAAATCGGAACAGGACCTGTCTTGGGTAATTCAACTCGCTTTTCAGCTTCAGGTTCGCTTGAATTTATAGCTTCTTTGACCGGATCGGGCGTAACTGGTGTCGCTTCCTTCGGAAGAGCTGCGATCTCTGTTGCGGTTGTCGCATTTGTCTCTGGTTTTGGTTGGACCTGCTCAACAGGTTCTGGCTTTAGTGATGGCTCCGCGGTTGGCTTAGGCTTGTCTTCGGATTTTGGCGGTGCTTTAGACACCACTTCATTTTCACTTGGTGTTGGAACCTTAAGGCTCTTTAAGTCAACCGAGTTTTCACCAGTATTCTGAGCGTCTTCAACTTTCGTCCGAACTTCAGTCTTTTTAGGTGCAGGCTTCTTCTTCGCGGTTGCTTCCTTTACACCTTCAAGAACTTTCGTCAAATCTTCAATTGGGACAATCGAAACAGGTACGGATTCAACATCGGCAACCGCAAGTGTTTTGGGCGCATTAAACGAGAGCAAAGCCCAGCTTAATATCGCAACATGCAAAAACGATGATATAACAAGGCCTATCTGCACGTTCTACCCGTCCTGCTCCTGCAAAGTTACAAGTCCCAAATTTTTAAATCCTGCGGCTGAGATGCGCGCCATCACTTTCATAACGGTGCCATAATCAGCATTTGTATCGCCGCGCACATAAATGCGTTCGCTGTAGCCAGTTGTCGATATCGCTTCCAGTTTTGCGACCACTTCATCAATTGGAATTTCTGTTTCCTGTAAGAAAACACCGCCCTCTGAATTGACCGAAACTGTTATCGGCTGCGTTTCAGAATTCAATGATTTTGCTTGCGTTTCCGGTAGATCAATCGGCACACCAACGGTTAGAAGAGGGGCTGCAACCATGAAGATAATCAATAGTACCAGCATCACATCAACAAACGGTGTCACGTTAATTTCACTCATAGGCGCAAGTTTGCGCCCTCGTCTACGAGAGCTTGAGCGACCACCGGTATTTGGCATCATCATAGCCATAGCTATACTCCAGACATTGATGCTTGAGAATGCGATGTTTGTGACTGCGAAGCATGTTGTTGGACTTGCGAACGCTCATCCAATTGACGAGACAAAATGCCGGAAAATTCGTCGGCAAAACCCTCCATACGCGAGCTTAATTTCGCAGCATCTGCGGAAAATTTGTTATAAGCAATCACCGCTGGGATCGCTGCCAACAGACCAATCGCAGTTGCTAACAGCGCCTCGGCAATACCCGGAGCAACAACGGCTAAATTTGTGGACTTAGAACCCGCAATCGCCTGGAATGATGTCATGATACCAATCACGGTACCAAACAAGCCAATGAATGGTGCAGCGGAACCAATTGTCGCTAACCAACCAAGACGAGACTCTAGAGCCTCTGACTCGCGTACCAGTGCAACGTCCATGGCTTTATCGATCCGCATTTGAAGACCCATCGGGGTTTTCGCACCGCGCTCAAATGATTTCTTCCATTCCTGCATCGCACTTAGAAAAATTGCGCCCATACCTGAGTTCTTTTTTCGTTCTGAAAGAGATCGATATAACTCTTCCAGAGACTGCCCCGACCAGAACAAATCCTCGAAACGATCAAGCTGTATCTTAGCTTTTTTATACGCAATAACCTTGTTGACAACAATTGCCCATGTCCAGACTGAGGCAGCCAGAAGTCCCAACATCACTAATTTTACGACAAAACCTGCCTCTAAAAACAGTGACAAAAGCGTCACGTCAGAAGTAGCGGCCAATCCAACTTGTTCCATTTTCAGTCCCTTAAACGATCATAGAATAGTACCAAACACCTCAAGAAAGCAGATTTCGAAGCAAATATGGCATACTCGTTCATGCTTTAATGTCTAAAAAATGCGGTCAAACAATGGCGCGCGATCTTACAAGACAAACTTGAGGGCAATAGGCCATAATTATGGTTAATGAAGCGTTAGGATTCGTTAGAATTGGACCAAATCACGTTGATTAGATGACAGAATTACAGCTATGAAAGAGATTCAGGCAATCGACGCGGCCGCCCAACACCATTTACGCAGGCGACAGTGACTTTAGCGTCAATCAAGATTTCGTCCCCGCGCAGAACACGCTGAGATAGCTCCATACGAGCCCCACGTGCAGCCAAGGGTTCGGTGAGAATCGTCAAAACGTCATCCATACGAGCTGGTTTTACATACTTAATCTCAATTTTTGACACCATAAAAGCAACAGCATTTTCTGGGTCATCTTTATTCAGCGTTTCACTTTGAATAAGCCCTTTGCACCGGATAAATTCTGTTCGTCCTCGCTCCATAAAATGCAAATATCTGGCATGATAAACAGCGCCAGAAAAATCGGTATCTTCATAATAAACACGTTGAATAAGCTCATGACCTTGTTCGGTCAATCGACCTTCAAATTGATATGTCATTGCTATTCCCCATCCTGAAACAAGTTGATCTGTGTCTTTTCCAGATCTTTTGGCGGATTAAGCCCCATATGTTTCCACGCATTTCCGGTTAAAACCCGACCACGTGGGGTACGCTGAATAAAACCTTGTTGGATGAGGTACGGTTCAATAATGTCTTCGATTGCATCGCGTGGCTCAGAAAGTCCTGCTGCAATGGTTTCAATTCCAACTGGACCACCGCCAAAATTATCAGCAATCATTGATAAGTAACGGCGGTCAAGTTGATCAAGTCCCATTGCATCGACGGATAGTCTTGTGAGTGCATTATCAGCAATTTCTTTGGTAACAGCTTCCGCTTTTGCAACTTCCGCAAAATCACGAACACGGCGTAGCAGGCGGCCGGCGATACGCGGTGTGCCACGCGCCCGTCTGGCAATTTCCTTAGCGCCATCATCGGTTATGTTTAAACCCATGATCCGCGCACCGCGACGAACAATGCTTTCAAGCTCCTCGACGGTGTAGAACTGCAACCGAACCGGAATACCAAACCGATCACGTAATGGCGTTGTTAAAAGTCCCAAACGGGTGGTTGCTGCAACAAGCGTAAAATTTGCAAGATCAATTTTGACCGAACGAGCAGCAGGCCCCTCACCTATAATAAGATCAAGCTGAAAATCTTCCATCGCAGGATAAAGAATTTCTTCCACAGCAGGATTAAGCCGATGTATCTCGTCAATGAACAAAACATCCCGCTCTTCCAAATTAGTCAATAATGCGGCCAGATCACCCGCTTTCGCGATCACAGGGCCAGAAGTGGAGCGGAAATTCACACCAAGTTCTTTAGCCATAATTTGTGCCAAAGTGGTTTTACCCAATCCAGGAGGGCCAACAAATAAAACATGATCCAGCGCCTCACCACGATTCTTCGCAGCTTCAATAAATATCTTTAAATTTGCACGTGCATCAGCCTGACCAGTAAAATCATCAAGCGACTGAGGACGCAGCGTAGCTTCCAAATCTTCGCCAGATTTATTGGGGTCTAGTATGGGGTTTTGATCGCTCATATTTCTCTACAAGCCTCGAATTTCTTCTTCGTGCCAAGCCCAAGAATAATCTGGCTCAAATTGACCCCAATTCTTCTCATAAATACACATTAAATCAGGTTTTAGCTTTCTTATTTCATTATAACATTTACAAAATAATGATCGAAAACCTTTCGGTGAAATGACTAAAAAATCATATTCATAGGGATATCGCCAGTCAACAAAAGATGTATCAAGAACATTTATGGCCTCATCTTCATACTCAAGAAACCCGCGTTTATTTTCTGGCAGAGCTTCTGACAATTTTTTTATACTATGTCCATTCGTTCCTTTTGGTAAATCACACTCATAATGACGCAACAGAATTTTTAAAACTATCTCAACTGACAATGCATAATTAACGATCGTGGGCGCTGATACAGAATGTTCTGGATACACACCAAATTTCAGTGGAGGGACACACCTCTCCGCTGCCAGGAAAAAAGCAGCAGCTGTGTCAATCATTCTTTGGAAGTCAACATTTTCAATTTTAGTTGCCATTACTTGGCCAGTTCTTTCAAGCCAAGACGAATAAGTTTTGCACTATCGGCATCATCGCCCGCATCGCGAATGGCTGCTCCGACCGCAGAAGCAGCTTGCTCTCGCGAATATCCCAAATTGCAAAGTGCAGATACAGCATCGGCAACAGGAGCGGATGCTACGCCATCACCAATATTCTGCTTGAGCCCCATATCCGGCGCATCAAGACCACCAAGAAGTGGTGCTTTGTTTTTAAGTTCAGTCACAATTCGTTGCGCAACTTTTGGCCCAATACCGGGCGCTCTGGCGACCATTGCTTTATCCTGCAAGGCAATAGCATTAGACAAATCAGAAGCAGAGAGCGTTGATAAAATAGCAAGTGCCACCTTTGCTCCAACACCTTGGACGCTTTGTAAAAGGCGGAACCACTCCCGTTCCAACTCGGTTGCGAAACCAAAAAGTTTAAGCTGATCTTCACGCACATAGGTTTCAATAAATAAGATGACAGCCTCGCCTGCAGAACCAATATTACCTAATGTGCGCCCCGAACAAAACGCTACATAGCAAACACCGTGCACATCAATGAGGACATAATCTCCAGCGATCTCTTCAATCGTGCCTTTAAGTTTACCGATCATAATTATACCGCCGCTATTTTATAGGTTGCGCTCGTGCGGTTATGCGCATGACAAATTGCAATTGCCAGCGCATCCGCCGCATCATCGGATGTAAATTCTGCTTTCGGCATGAGAACTTTGACCATCATATGAATTTGTTTTTTATCTCCATGGCCAACACCAATGACTGATTTCTTCACCGCATTTGGTGCATATTCCGCCACACGAAGCCCTGATCGAGCAGGCACAAGCATTGCGACACCACGAGCCTGACCAAGCTTTAGCGTTGAAGTCGGGTTCACATTCACAAATGTGTTTTCAACGGCAGCTTCAAAGGGTTGATGGGAATGAATAATACCTTCCAAACCATCATAAATTTGACAAAGGCGAGAGGCAAGATCAGCTTTACCATCAGACTTGACTGTACCAGAGGCTACAAAACGTAAAGAATTACCCAAGACATCAATAATGCCCCAGCCAGTATTTCTAAGCCCCGGATCAATACCGATAATTCGAATCGCGTCGTTCATCTGCTCACCCTATGTGTTTAGGTGATAAACATCTACCAAAAACGTGAACAAAACAAAAACAAATCACACAAAACTATTTAAAATAAAAAAGCCGAGCAAATGCCCGGCTTAGAAAATTCGATTAAAGAACCTGCCTAGGACAGTTTAGCCATCACTTCGTCAGAAATATCAAAGTTTGAATAAACGTTTTGAACATCATCATCATCGTCTAAAACATCCATAAAACGCATAAGTTGCTCAGCCTTGGTCTCGTCAACTGGTGTTTCGTTTTGAGGTTTCCAGATGGGCTTAACAGTTTTTGGCTCGCCCAAAGCAGCTTCAAGTGCTGACGATACATCTCCAATATCTTCAAAAGCACAATAGATCGTATGTGTTTCTTCATCAGAAACTACATCTTCAGCACCAGCTTCGATACCAGCTTCCATGATAGTGTCCTCGTCTCCAACTTCTACTGGGTAGATAATCTCGCCAACACGGTCGAACATAAAGCCGACCGAACCAGTTTCCCCCAATGCCCCGCCAGATTTTGTAAAAGCTGTTCGAACATTTGATGCAGTGCGATTGCGGTTATCAGTCAAAGCCTCAACAATAACGGCAACACCGCCTGGGCCATATCCCTCATAACGCACTTCGTCATAATTCTCGCCATCTTTATCCGCAGCTTTGTTAATTGCGCGCTGGATATTATCCTTTGGCATAGACAATGATTTGGCATTCTGAACAGCTAATCGAAGACGCGGGTTCATTGACACATCAGGCGCACCCATTTTTGCAGCAACGGTTATTTCCCGAGCTAACTTTGAGAACATCTTGGAGCGAACAGCATCCTGACGTCCCTTGCGGTGTTGAATATTCTTAAACTTGGAATGGCCTGCCATGAAACCCTCTTTGTAATTTCTCGTAATCTAAAAATCGATTTCCCGCCTTATAAAAACAAAACGCCTTAAGGTCTAGGTTTATTGTATTATGTGTACCGTGAAGTCCTATAACCAGAAACTAGGTACAGTTTCTTCAAGTCTTGCACCTTTACGAAGTGGTGCAATCTTCTCAGCCAACCCAGTACGGTCTGAAATTTCAACGCCAACACCGCAAATTGTTGCCGGACCTGTTGCAATTTCCATCCGCCCTCTTGGTATTTTGGTTACGAACCGATTGATCAGTTCTTCTTTTTCCATACCAAGAGATGAATTATAATCGCCACACATGCCTGAATCGCTCATATAGCCCGTACCGCCATCCAAAATCTGGCAATCCGCTGTTGGCATATGGGTATGTGTGCCGACAACCAGGCTTGCTCGCCCATCAACGAAATGGCCAAAGCACTGTTTCTCGCTTGTTGCTTCCGCATGAAAATCCAGAATAACGGCATCCGCTTGCTCGCCCAATGGGCAAGAGCCAAGAACCTCTTCGGCACACGCAAATGGATCGTCCAGATCAGGATGCATGAAAACACGCCCCATGATGTTTGACACAAGCACTTGCGCACCATTTCGCGCTTGAACCAAAGTCGCACCACGACCTGGTGTACCTTTTGGATAATTAGCAGGGCGAAGAAATGTATCGTAGCGTTCACAAAATGATAGCGCTTCTTTTTGCCCCCAAACATGGTTGCCGGTGGTCACGACATCAGCGCCAGCATCAATTGTTTTTAAAAATATCTCTTCTGTTATACCAAAACCGTGAGCTGCATTTTCGCCATTGACCACAACAAAATCGAGTTTGAAATCAGATATCAACCCCGGAAGCTGGTCCCAGACCGCTTCGCGGCCGGTTGAACCGACCATATCACCTAAAAATAGAAATCTCATGCCGCCTCTATAAGGGGGCTTTAAAATTCGCGCAAGCCACGCTCAGTTAAAATGAAATCAAGCGGTACGTCATGGTCATCCGTTGGAACCTCATCAACCTCTTGGGTAGAAAATGCAACACCAATCAATGTTTGAGCTTTTCCCAGTCCTTTAAGTTTTTCAATCGCGCGATCATAAAACCCGCCGCCATAACCAATGCGATCACCGTTCTGATCAAATACGGAAAGCGGAACAAGCATGACATCTGGCAGAAGAACCGATGATGCATCATCCGGCGCCAACGTTCCAAAACCATTGCCTACGAGTTTTGTTCCCGCCATGAATTCTCTAAACTCAATCTCTGTTTTAGATAAGATATACGGTAAGCAAACTCTGTTTTTTCGCGTCCAAAGCCTTGAAATAACTGGTTTGAGATCAACTTCCGAGCGTATTGGTAAAAACGCGGACACAATTCCATCGGGCTCCACATGGCAATCCTTGAAGTGCTCGGCAATCTCTTGTGAAAACTTGGTGCGTATCTCAACGGACAAAGCATCACGTCGCGCCAGAACTTCAGAACGAATTTTTTGCTTTAAATCAGAAACGTCCGCAACCTTGGAAATATCTACCATGCTATGCTCCAAAAAGTGCGATCCACTGACAATCGATGGAATTTTAAAATCCTAGGAACCTACAATGTAGGTGGGCGCCGTGTGCTCCGACCCACGAGCCAAAGCAGGGACAGCTCCCTTAGAATTAATTAAGGCCCGAGGATATTGTGTCCTGTCGGAAAGAGCAGATCGCTTACACGATATAGTCTCAGTCGTAGTTTATTACCACCCAATTCCGAATATGGAACAGAATTTTCTGTTTAAACCCATCAGAAACTACCAAGATTTTGGCATTCAATTTTAATCATTCTTGTTGAGTTTGTCCGCAATATTCGAAATTTGCGTTGCAACAGTACTAAGGGTGCTTGCAACACTCGTATCCATTTTTTCAGCATTTTGAAGCGCATTGTCACGCGTTGTTTTGACGAGATCTAATTCAGATTGAACGCCCTTCAGCTTGCCTTGCACTTCCGATAACTCATCCATCACCATAATACCGGCCATAACAGTCAGTCGTTGGTCACCAATTTCACCAAATTGAGATCTCAAGCTCAGTACATATTTATCAAACTTCTCAGCAAGGTCATTCAGATGTTCTTCCTGCCCGGCCTCGCATGCCATGCGGTAGGATTTACCGTCGATAGTAACTGTAACCTGAGACATTTAACCCTCAATTACCCCGATCAAGTACAGCGCGAATAGTTTCCATCGCTGTGACTAACCGACGAGATACTTCCCGATTAGCTTCTTCTAGTTGATTGGCACGGTTTTGTGCACCATCAAGTTCTTCAGCCAGCTTTGATCGATCTGATATCATAGATTTCAATTCTTCTTGTGATTGTTCAGCGTCTTTCTGATTTTCCAGACGGCGCCCAACCGCGCTTTCAAGCGACGTTACCGCATTTGTCAGCTGATCTAACGCTGATTTCACTGCTAAATCTTCAGTACTCATAGCCCATATATCCCCAAGAATGCGAATCAAGCCCCCTATAACCTACAGGAAAAGACATTTTCATAGCCCAAAGCCCTAGTCAATAAAGCTTCACGGGTTCAAATTGCTCGTACACATCAAATCAATTTATTCACTCGTTTCGATCAATTCACACTCAAAAGAAGTTACTTTCATTGACTCCACCCCGCGAAGTGCTATGACAGCGACGCCGTTGTGCTGGAGACACCGCAACCCTCCCTAGATGATAAAATACAGGCATAAATATGACATCCACGGTTAAACATCAGCAATTGGCGAACGCCATCAGGTTTTTGTCAATGGACGCTGTCCAAAAAGCTAATTCAGGCCACCCCGGTCTTCCTATGGGCGCGGCAGACATCGCGACCACCCTTTTCACCAAACATTTGAAGTTTGATCCAAAAAACCCATCCTGGCCAGATCGCGATCGATTTGTCTTGTCTGCTGGTCACGGCTCAATGCTCATTTATTCATTGCTCTACCTGACTGGCTATGATGATATTTCATTGGAAGACCTCAAAAACTTCCGTCAGCTTGGCTCACCAACCGCTGGTCACCCTGAATATGGTCATATTCCAGGTATTGAAACAACAACTGGTCCGCTTGGCCAAGGCATTGCAAATGCTGTTGGTATGGCAATCGCTGAACGCAAGCTTGCTGATGAATTTGGTGCTGACATTGTCGATCATAATACCTACGCACTTGTGGGTGATGGATGCTTAATGGAAGGTATCAGTCAAGAAGCTATTACGCTTGCTGGACATTTAAAACTCAACAAGTTGATCGTTCTTTGGGATGATAACAATATCTCAATCGACGGTGCTATTTCAGTCAGTGATTCGACGGATCAAGAGGCTCGCTTTAAATCATGTAACTGGAACACTCTTCGTGTAGATGGACATGATCCAGAAGCAATTTCTGCTGCCATTGAAGAAGCAAAAGCATCTGACAAGCCGACAATGATCGCTTGTAAAACTCAAATTGGTTATGGCTCTCCGAAGAAAGCCGGCACTGCAGGTGCTCATGGTGCTCCGCTTGGAGATGATGAGATTGCAGCAACCCGCGAAGCTCTCGGTTGGGACGCTGCGCCGTTTGAAATCCCATCCGATATTCTCGATGCATGGCGTCTTGCGGGCCTTCGTTCTGCGAAAGTTCACAAAGACTGGGAAAAGCGCATCAAGGAAGGTGACTCTGACATCAGATGTACGTTTGAACGTCGCATGAACGGTGAATTGCCGGGCGCATTGGTTCCCGCACTTCTTGAATACAAAAAAGCTCTTGCAGAAGACAAGCCAAAAGAAGCAACACGCAAAGCCTCGCAGCTTGTGCTCGAAGTCATCAACGGTGCGGTTCCTGAAACAATTGGCGGCTCTGCCGATCTGACTGGATCAAATAACACAAAGACAAGCCAAACAGTTTCCATTACACCTGATGATTTCTCAGGCAGATACCTGCACTATGGCATCCGTGAGCATGGTATGGCAGCCGCAATGAATGGTATTGCGCTACATGGCGGTTTGATTCCCTATTCAGGCGGCTTCCTAATTTTCTCTGATTATTGCCGTCCGTCAATTCGTCTGGCAGCTCTTATGGGTATCCGAGTCATTCACGTATTCACACATGATTCTATCGGCCTTGGCGAAGATGGTCCAACCCACCAACCTGTTGAACAAATGGCTTCGCTTAGAACTATTCCTAATCTCAACATGTTCCGCCCAGCGGACATTACCGAGACATTGGAATGCTGGCAGCTAGCTCTCGAATCAGAAACGCGCCCTTCTGGTATTGCCCTGACACGTCAAGGCCTACCAGCTCTTCGCACAACTTACGTTGAAGAAAACCTATGCGCGCACGGTGCATATGAACTTGCATCTGAAAGCGATGCACAAGTAACTATTTTTGCTTCCGGTTCTGAAGTCGAGATTGCCATGAGTGCGAAAGCATTGCTGGACGCAAAAGGTCACACAACACGTGTTGTGTCTGTCCCATGTATGGATCTATTTGATGATCAAGACGACGCGTATAAAGCTGCAATCATCGGTGACAGCCCTGTTAAAGTTGCCATCGAAGCAGGTGTTCGCCAAGGTTGGGATCAATTCATTGGCTCAGATGGCATATTTATCGGCATGAACTCCTTTGGTGCGTCAGGTCCTTATCAAGAACTTTATGAGCATTTCGGAATCACACCTGAGGCTGCAGTTTTGGCAGTCGAGGCAAAGTTATAATAATAAATAACACCAGTACAATATTGGGGACAATCCTAACCCTATTATTATTCGGAGAATATAAATGACAGTAAAAGTTGCTATTAATGGTTTTGGCCGCATTGGACGTAATGTTCTACGTGGTATTATGGAATCTGGGCGTAATGACATCCAAGTTGTTGCGATTAATGATTTAGGTCCTGTTGAAACAAATGCACATCTTATGCGTTATGATAGTGTACACGGAAAATTCCCCGGTACAGTTACTGTCGACGGTGATACAATCGATGTAGGGCAAGGACCGATCAAAGTAACAGCTATTCGCGACCCTAAAGACCTTCCTTGGGCAGACGTTGATGTAGCTCTTGAATGTACTGGTATTTTTGCAAGTCGTGAAAAAGCGTCATTACACTTGGAAAATGGCTCATCTAAAGTCCTTATTTCTGCACCGGGTGGCAATGATGTTAAGACCATTGTTTATGGTGTAAACGATGAAGACCTTACAGCAGATGACAAAGTTGTTTCAAACGCTTCTTGTACAACCAACTGCCTTACACCTGTAGCGTACGTTCTGAACAATGCCTTCGGCATTGAAAAAGGCTATATGACGACAATTCACTCATATACGGGTGACCAACCTACGCTCGATACTATGCATAAAGATTTATATCGTGGTCGTGCCGCAGCTGTATCTATGATACCAACATCAACAGGTGCTGCAAAAGCTATTGGCCTTGTTCTTCCAGAACTTAAAGGCAAGTTGGATGGCTCTGCGATCCGCGTTCCAACGCCAAACGTATCTGTTGTTGATCTTAAGTTCATCCCGTCACGCGATGTAACAGAAGACGAAGTAAACAATGCCATCCGTGAGGCTGCAGACGGTCCGCTAAAAGGTATTTTGGGTTATACAGACGAGCCATTGGTTTCAATTGATTTGAACCATAATCCGCATTCTTCAATCTTCCACATGGACCAGACCAAAGTTATGGAAGGCAACCTTGTTCGCATCCTAACATGGTATGACAATGAGTGGGGCTTCTCAAATCGCATGGCAGATACAGCCGTTGCAATGGGTAAGTTGAACTAATCTAGTTCATAAAGTACTTAGAAAACCGGAATTAGCGTTCCGGTTTTTTTTTGGATAATAGTATGAATTCTCAAAAGCAATTTCATATTTTTAAAAATTCCGTTATCAAAGCACCAACACCAATTCTAAAATCGGGTAATGACAATGACTTTTAAAACTTTGGACGATATTTCTGATCTTAATGGCAAGCGTGCCCTCGTCCGTGTTGACCTAAATGTACCCGTAAAAGACGGAAATGTAACAGATGTAACGCGCATTGAACGCATTGCACCAACCCTGCAGGAATTATCTCGCAAAGGTGCAAAAGTCATTCTTATGGCACATTTTGGCCGCCCAAAAGGTGAAGTTGTTGAATCTATGTCACTGAAGCCAATCGCGCAGTCCGTTGAAGAAGTTTTGGACATGCACATTCATTTTGCAAGCAACTGCATTGGTGATGCAGCAAAAGAAGCCGTTGATGCTCTGCACAATGGCGATATTCTTCTCTTGGAAAACACACGTTTTCACAAAGGTGAAGAAACCAATGATGCAGGCTTTGCCAAAGCTCTTGCCGAAAATGGTGATCTTTACATTAATGACGCATTCTCTGCTGCCCATCGTGCCCATGCATCCACAGAAGGACTAACAAAGCTACTTCCGTCATATGCTGGTCGCACCATGCAGGCGGAATTGGATGCACTAAACTCTGCCTTGGGCGACCCAAAACATCCGGTGGGTGCCGTTGTTGGCGGCGCAAAAGTATCGACTAAAATTGACCTATTGGAAAATCTGGTTACGAAAATTGATGTTCTGATTATTGGCGGCGGCATGGCCAACACGTTCCAGGCAGCTTTAGGCGCCGATATGGGCGATTCGTTACAAGAGCCGGATATGTACGACAAAGCCCACGCTATCATGAAAGCCGCAAAAGAAAATGGTTGTCGAATTGTTTTGCCAACAGATGGTAAAATCTCAGCTGAATTCAAAGCGGATGCTGCTTACGAGGTGATGGCTATGACCCCAGATACAGTCATCCCAAAAGGAAAACAATCGCTTGATGCAGGTGATGCGACGATTGCAAATGTCATTGCAGAATTCGAAAAACTAAACACATTAATCTGGAATGGCCCATTCGGTGCGTTTGAAATCCCACCGTTTGATGGTGCAACTGTAGCTATTGCAAGAGCTGCTGCTGAAATTACCGAAGATGGTAGGTTGGTCTCAGTTGCGGGTGGTGGAGATACAGTATCCGCGCTTAATCTGGCCGGTGCTGCAGATAGCTTCAGCTATATCTCAACTGCCGGCGGTGCGTTTCTGGAATGGATGGAAGGCAAACCACTGCCAGGCGTTCTAGCGCTAAACAGCTAGGTTCATTAATTTCCAGATGTCACAGGCAATTCAGCAAGCGCGTTCAAGCCAATGCGCTTGCGCCATTTTACATCTTTTTGGTCCACTGCCAGTTTAAGGTTGGGAAAGTGCGTAAAAAGCGCTTTGATTGCGACCCTACCCTCAATTCGCGCGAGCAAATGCCCAAGGCAAAAGTGAATACCGGTGCCAAACGCCATATGGCGATTTGGTTTTCGCGACAAGTTCAACTTTTCAGGATCTTCAAACACGGTTTCATCATAGTTGGCAGCCGTCAGCAACGGCATGATCAGCTCGCCCTTTTTAACTAGCGTTCCATCAATTATTATATCTTCATAGGCATAACGCGGCTTGGTCATCTGCACGGGCGTTACAAATCTTAGAAGTTCTTCAACTGCAAGATCTATTCGCGACCAATCTTCAAGTAGCCAATCTTTCTGATCCTGGTGTGTCAGGAGAGCAAATAGCCCACCGGAGATCAAATGAGTTGTTGTTTCATGACCGGCGATTAAAAGGAGAAAAACCATCGCCAGTAATTCATCATCAGAAATCGCTGCTCTCTCTTTCTTCATGGCGATAAGTTGCGCAATCAATCCGTCACCATCAATACCATCCTCGGTGTCAATCTTGATTCGCAGATATTTTGCCATGGCTCGCAAATTGGGAACCAGCATCAAGAAACCCCAGATGCCATCAACACGCGTAAAGCCTTCTGCCCATTTTGCAAACTGAGCACGATCAGATTTCGGAAGACCCAAAAGTTCGCAAATGACCGTAAGTGGAAAATGCCGCGCAAACCCATTGACGATATCAACCATTGAACCATCATCAAACAAGGTCGAAATCATACCGTCTGCGATCTCTTCAATGCGTGGTTCAAGCCCCATAATGGCGTCTTTACGAAATGCTCTATCCACAATATGGCGCAGACGTTCATGTTCTGGTTGGTCCATTGTCAACATATTAGATGCTAAAAGCTGGATTACTCTGGGCATCCACCATCGCATTCCAACAACACTTCCATCCGGTTTTCGTACCCTGAAGATTTCCTGGTTTTTCAAAACTTCTATAGATGTTTGCTGATTGGTCACAAACCAGACTTTACCGAGAATAGGAATTTTCTCACGGTGGAGTGAACCGGAGTGCTTTAAAAATTCAATCGTTTTAAATGGATTCTCCGAAAGCTCTGACGATGAAACGAGACTCATGATTCTAATTTCACTCCATTTTTACAAAGACTTATGATCAACGTGTCGCATTTTAACAATATTATATGCGTGCATTTTACCATGAATGAAAGAAATCTCTGAACTAAATCGTTTAAATTATTTTTAAATCGTTTTAAATAAATTCAGCGCTATTTAAATTTTTTAAATCCTCTGTTATCAACCTCTCCAACAGCCTTCCAATGGGCATATATTGGCACACAATTTGGAGATATCAATATGACTGAACGTTTAGAAGATATTGCGCAGGCAATGGTCCAGCCTGGGCAAGGTATTCTTGCAGCCGATGAATCAACTGGCACAATCAAAAAGCGCCTAGATTCAATCGGTGTTGAATCAAGTGAAGAAACACGCCGCGATTATCGTGAGATGCTGTTCCGTACAGATGACGCAATGAACAATTATATCTCTGGCGTTATTCTTTATGATGAAACGTTACGACAAAAAGCTGCAGACGGCACACCCCTTGTAGATCTGATCAAATCTGCTGGCGCTGTTCCCGGCATTAAAGTCGACATGGGCGCAAAACCACTTGCAGGTCATGCAGGTGAGACAGTAACAGAAGGTCTTGATGGCCTACGCGAAAGATTGAACGAGTATTATGAACTAGGTGCACGGTTTGCCAAATGGCGCGGTGTTATCTCAATCTCAGATACGCTTCCTTCAAAAACGGCTGTCTCTGTTAATGCTCACGCTTTGGCACGCTATGCCTCTCTCTGCCAAGAAGCTGGTATCGTACCAATTGTTGAACCAGAAATTACAATGGATGGTGCGACCTCAACACACGATATTAATAGATGCTTCCAAGTAACGCTCGAAACACTGCAAAAAACTTTTGCCGCCCTTGATGAGCAAGAAGTTAATCTGGAAGGTATGATCCTCAAACCAAATATGATCGTTCCAGGCATCAATTGTGCGCAACAAGCCAGCGTTGAAGAAGTTGCTGAAAAAACACTCCTTTGCCTAAAAACAGCTGTACCAACTGCGGTTCCTGGCATTGCATTCCTATCTGGTGGCCAATCAGAAGAGCAAGCAACCGCTCACCTATCTGCGATGAACGCTATGGGTGACCTCCCTTGGGCGCTTACATTCTCCTACGGTCGTGCTTTGCAAGCTGCTGCGCTAAAAGCATGGGGCGGCAAGTCAGAAAATGTCGCTGCTGGTCAGCGCGCATTTACACATCGCGCTCGCATGAATGGCCTTGCGGCTGTCGGCTCTTGGAAACAAGACATCGAAGCAGCATAACTCAAGATTTCAGCTTATAGATTTAGGCCTCGAGTTCATTCGAGGCCTTTTTTATGACTAGTCGATTGTCAGAACAATTTTACCCATATGCTCACTGGTTTCCATACGTGTATGGGCGTCAGCTGCATTTTCCAAAGGGTACGTAGAATCTATTATCGGCTTGACTTTACGAGAGGCAAGCAAAGGCCAAACATGCTCAAACAACTCATGTGCAATAAAGGCTTTAAATGCCACTGGGCGAGCCCTGAGAGTTGATCCTGTGTGCATCAGGCGCTTTGCCATCAAAAGTGCAAAATCAACATTAGCCCGCCGACCACGCTGAAAAGCTATCTGAACAATCCGACCATCCAATGCAGCAACAGCATAATTGCGATTTATATAATCTCCACCAATCATATCAAGCGTTAGGTCAATACCTTTGTTTGCAGTATGAGACTTAACAACATCTACAAAATCTTGTTTACGATAATCAATAGCGACATCTGCTCCCAAATCCTCAACAAATTTGCATTTTTCCTTCGAACCTACAGTTGTGTAAACAGTGGCACCAAAGATTTTCGCTAGTTGAATTGCGGTTGAACCTATTCCTGATGAACCACCGTGAACAAGAAAAGTCTCCCCATCCTGCAACAAGCCTCTTTGAAAAACATTATGCCAAACAGTGAAGAAAGTTTCCGGCAGCGCGGCTGCTTCAACCATGCTGTAACCTGTAGGAACTGGCAGGACGTTTGCTTCATGCACTTTACAATATTCTGCATATCCACCACCGGGAATTAACGCACAAACGGGATCGCCCTCTTTAAACTTAGTCACCTTTTTGCCAATGCGCTCAACGATTCCCGCCACCTCAAGCCCCGGAATATCTGTCACACCTCTTGGGGGTGGATAATGACCAAGACGCTGCAAACAATCGGGCCGGTTCACACCACAGGCATGGACACGAATGAGTATCTCGTCTGGTGCTGGCTTTGGGAAAGCAATCTGCCCAACAGTTAAAACCTCGGGCCCACCAAATTCGCTAATCTCAATTATTCGCATGATGACCTCGAAAATACGCACTTAACTATTGCGCAGATATTACCTAAGTTAAATTATCTTTCAATCATGCTTCTAGGTAATGTCAATTAAGCTCCTGTTAAGCCTTACAAGTTATTACTAAGTCATCTGACTAGTTTCAGATTTGGCGGAAAATGTAACAGACTTTCTGCTTGACGCCTCCCTGTTAAACTCTTGAGGGCCGCTTGCGGTCCTTTTTTTTGTCTAAATTTAGACAAATTGCATGCTTTAATGGCCAAATCAGCCCGTTAACCTTTCTTTAACATTTAGCTTGCGCAACTTAATAAAAAGCGGCATCTTTATCTGGCTGACCTAGAAAGCGTAGATAATTTAGGCGGCAATGGCGTTAAGTAAGTAGAGAGTAGATTGGCTAATATGTCTGAAACAAACCGCAATACTATCCGTTTTTCCGAGCATGCTGCAAATTCAGAAGGCTTCAAGTCTTTATATGCAGATGGCATGGGCCTTGTTGAAGAAACAGCCGACTACCTTGATAATACAGGTCGCTCTGCCTCAAAGGCACTTCCTCGCATTGCATCTATCCTTTATTCAGCTGAGTCCATGCGCCTAACGACACGCCTTATGCAATTGGCATCTTGGCTGCTATTACAACGCGCTGTGAACAATGGCGAAATGACACGCGACCAAGCGAGCACGGAGAAATCTAAAGTGCGTCTTGAAAGCTTTAATTGTGATCGTAATGCGGCCGGATGGGATGAATTACCAGAAGCTTTCCGCGATTTGATCGAGCGTTCTTTGCGCCTTCAAAATCGTGTTGCACTTTTAGATCGCGAAATTTATCGCCCGGAAGAAGCACATGCAAACATGCGAGAGACTGAAAATTCGATACAAGCGCAGCACAATCTTCTGCAGACTGCTTTCTTGAAAAATTAGTTCGCCAAGCTTTAAAAGCTGGCCAACAAAAAACCCGCCCTAAAAGGCGGGTTTTTTAATTGATATAAGAGAAATCGATTAAAGGCCAAGACCAGCAAAACGATTTTTAAACTTCGTGATACGTCCACCACGGTCCATAAGTTGAGCGCCACCACCAGTCCAAGCTGGGTGAGAATTAGGATCGATCTCCAAATTCATTGTCTCGCCTTCAGAACCCCAAGTCGAGCGTGTCTCATATTCTGTTCCATCAGTCATCACCACTTTGATCGTGTGGTATTCTGGATGAATATCCGCTTTCATAGTTCTATTCCTTTACGGTTAGGCATATGCCTTAAATACAAGCCAGTTTTATCGCTAAATGCGACAAATATCCCAGCATACATTGAGCTTTTCAGACTTTAGAAGAATAAAGTCTTGTAATTCGATGGCGAGGCTATACATCAACCAGAACAATTGCACAAGAGCATCTTATAAATTCGATGATGCAAATGTAGCTTATTTATGAATAAGGAAACTGACGTGGCAACTGACAAAGAAAAAGAACAGAAGCGGGCGTCATTATCCCCATTACGTACACTTTTTCCCTATATCTTACGTTATCCGAAACTCATCATCGGTGCAGGCGTTTTTCTGCTGCTGGCGGCAGCAACAACGCTCACCCTACCCTTGGCTGTTCGGCGCGTGATTGATTTTGGATTTTCAAGCCAGGACCCGGAGTTCATCAATAGTTACTTTACGTTCCTCATGGGCATTGCCATCGTCTTAGGTATCGCAAGTGCGATGCGCTATTATTTTGTGATTCTTTTAGGTGAACGCGTGATCTCGGATCTTCGCAGCGATGTATTTACTCACATCGCGCGGCTTTCTCCGTCATTTTATGATGTTAATCGGTCTGGTGAAATCATTTCCCGCCTGACAGCAGACACAACTCAGATTAAATCCGCCGTTGGTGCAACAGCCTCAATGGCTTTGCGAAACTCAATCCTGTGTTTGGGTGCCATTGTCATGATGTTTTGGACATCATGGACACTTTCACTCTTTGTAGTGATCGGCATCCCCATTGTTGTTATCCCTCTTATTGCATTTGGACGTGCGGTTCGGAAAAGATCACGCAATGCACAAGACACTCTTGCAGACACGATGGGCTTTGCAAGCGAAGCCATCAATGCAACCCGCACATTACAAGCCTTCAATTCTGAGGACCGTGCTATTGGGCGCTTTTCATCCGCAATCGAAGATACATTCGATGCGGCAAAGGCGGCAATAACAACCCGCGCAGCCCTTACGGTGTTTTCCATCTCATTAGTTTTCTGTGGTGTGGTGGGCATCTTGTGGTCCGGTGCTCATTCTGTTCTTGAAGGAGACATGTCAGCTGGTACGCTTGGTCAGTTCCTTCTTTATTCAGTTCTTGCAGCAGGAAGCTTAGGTGGCTTATCAGAAGTATGGGGCGAGTTGTCTCAAGCATCCGGCGCAGCTGAGCGTTTATCTGAGTTACTCAATGAAAGATCTGAAATCGAAGACCCAGTCAATCCGGTAGCTTTACCAGAAAACGTTAAAGGCGAGATTGAGTTTAAGTCTGTCAGCTTTGCCTATCCTACACGTCCAAACGCTAAAATCTTGGATGACTTATCCTTTTCCGTAAAAACTGGCGAAACAGTGGCTATTGTCGGGCCATCAGGTGCAGGTAAAAGCACCTTGTTTTCGCTAGTATTGAGATTTTATGATCCAAGCTCTGGGCAGATACTTATAGATGGTGTCGATGTAAAAGAAGCCCTACTCCATGACATCAGATCGCGTGCAGCCATCGTTCCGCAGGATGTTACCATATTTGCAGCATCCGTTGCTGAAAACATTGCATTTGGTAGTAATGAAGCTTCCGATGAGGATATTAAACAAGCAGGAAAGTCTGCGCTTGTTGAAAAATTCGCCCTTGATATGGATAACGGATACGACAGCGAAATAGGCGAACGCGGCGTAACTCTATCTGGCGGGCAGCGTCAACGTGTTGCTATCGCTCGTGGCATGCTTAAAAACGCACCAATTCTTCTGCTTGATGAAGCCACATCTGCACTTGATGCCCAAAGCGAAAAACTGGTTCAACAAGCGCTTGATCGCATCATGGAGAACCGCACGACACTGATCATCGCACATCGTCTTTCGACCATTCTTAAGGCTGATCGAATACTGGTTATGGACAAAGGCAAAATTATCGAAGAAGGCACACATAAATCGCTCAGTGAAGCGAATGGCATGTATGCTAATTTAGCGAAACTGCAATTTCAGACATAACACTAAAACCTATCTTTCAGTCAACTTCAATTCGATACGGCGGTTCGTGTTACGCGCTTCGACCGTGTCACCTTCTGCAATTGGCTGGAATTCACCAAATCCTGCGGCAACCAAACGGTTTGACGGCACACCCTGTTCAATCAGGAACTTGACGACTGATGTCGCTCGAGCACTTGAGAGCTCCCAGTTATCACGATATCGGCCAGTGCCTGACAAAGGCACATTATCCGTATGGCCATCTACACGCAGAACCCAGTTGATTTCTGAGGGGATTTCCCGAGCAAGATCAAGCATGGCCTCTGCAAGCTTGGCCATTTCTATTTTCCCATCCGGGTTCAACTCATTACCGCCAGATGGAAACAACACCTCTGACTGAAAGACAAAACGATCTCCCACAATACGAATATTGTCGCGGTCCGAAAGAATAGCACGTAAACGACCAAAGAAATCCGAACGATAACGATTAAGCTCTTGCACTCGCTGAGCTAATGCCACGTTTAATCGTCGACCAAGATCCGCGATTTTAACTTGAGCTTCCTCATCCTTAGCATCAGATTGATCTAAAGCATTTTCCAAAGCAGCTAATTGTCGGCGCATTGCTGAAATCTGCTGATTTAACAAAGCCACCTGACTAAGTGCACGTTTGGAAATCTGTCGTTCTTCATCAAGCGTCTGATTTAAACCACTAATTGTTGCTTCAGCAGCTTCTGTTGATCCAGCCCCCTGATTTAGAAGTAATTCAAGGCGAGATTTTTCATCCTCCGACGCGGATAACGATGCTTGTAGGTTGGCAAGTGTATCTTCCAAATCCTGCCGCCCGGTCTGTTCAAGCGCAAGCAATTGGGTCAACTCGTTAATCTGCGAGTTTAACCTCGTAAGCACTTCATCTTTCCCGCTGATTTCTCTGCTTAGAAAAAACTGTGCAAGCACAAAGACGGAAAGCAAAAACATGATGGCGAGCAAAAGGGTCGACAAAGCATCAACAAAGCCCGGCCAATAGTCAACGGAGCGGCTTCTCAAACGATTGCGAGAAAGTGCCATATCTGTGCCCTAGCTTTTATCAATCTTGTCAGCAAGCTTATCAAGCGTCTGACGCATGGCTTTTGATTCATCCTGCTGGGCTTCAATCCAGTCACGCAACATTTGCTGCTCGCTGCGCATGTTCTTAACGAGACCTTGGATACCCTCCGCCAAATTTGCCATAGCTGCCGTTGTGCGTTGATTGGAACCTCCACCGCCGCCGCCATCCACTGACAGCCGCTTCAATTGCTCTGCAACTAGTTTCAGCTCTTCAGAGCTATCGCCACTGGTTTCAATAACAGGCACATTAGCATTACCAACATCGGAGGTCACATCTGTCACCGATGCAAGCCAGTTTTCCAGCTCACCATAAAAACGTCCTTGCGCCCATCCAGCTTGCAGGTCAATGAACCCCAATATCAGCGACCCTGAAAGACCAAACAATGATGATGAAAACGCCGTACCCATGCCTTCAAGAGGCGCACCAAGACCAGTTTTAAGTGCGGCAAGCACATCTTCTGTATTACCAGACCCAGCATCGAGCGAGCCAATAACATCTTTGATCGAGCCAATTGTACCTAACAGACCCCAAAATGTACCCAAAAGACCTAGGAAAACCAGAAGACCAATCAAATAACGCGTTGTATCTCTTGTCTCATCTAACCGAGCGGCAATAGAATCGAGAATTGACCTCAAGGATGATGTTGTAAGTGCTTTTTCCCGCTGCCCGCTAAATAATGCCCGCATGGGAGCCAAAAGAACAGGATCACGGCTGACCTTATCGGCATCACCCGCTGCGCGAAAGGAATTTACCCAACGAACCTCCGGGCTTAGCTGCACAATCTGCTTAACAGCAAGCATAATACCCAACAATAGAACAGCAACGATTAGCCCGTTCAAACCTGGGTTAGACATAAAAGCTGTTTCAATTTGACGAAATAAAATCGCGATCGCAAAACCAGCAATCACCAAAGAAATAATGACACTAAATAGAAATACCAAGGGACTTGATAACTTATTCGGCGACATACCATTTTCCGCCGCTTTATCCCAACTCGATGTTGACATATCTCCATCCGCCTCTTTGCAACAAATCACCCCGTTGGTGAGTGTAAGCAAAAAAATGGCAAAATTAAAAGGTCAACACCGCAAAATTAGAAAAAAATCTAACGGTCACACAGCTTTATTTGGAGCCGGACGCTTAATAACTTCTGTAAGAGCTTTCTGAATATGCTCATTTCCGGCGACGAGATCACCCGTTTCAAACATTTTATAACCACCGGAAACATCATAAATAAATCCGCCAGCCTCCCGGATCATCACGATCCCTGCAGCAATATCCCACGGTTTTAGGTGCTCTTCAAAATGCGCATCCAAATGACCAGACGCCACGTAGGCAAGTTCAAGAGATGCAGCGCCAAAACTGCGAACACCCGAAACTTCGCCCATCATATTAGCGAGCTGAATTAGATAACGACCATGATGACCACGACCAAGATGTGGTGCGCAGGCACCAACAACACAGTCTCGCAATTTTTTACGACCACCAACGCGCAAACGCCGGTCATTCATATATGCGCCACCGCCTTTTTCTGCTGTAAACAGTTCATCAGTGGCTGGATTATAGATAACACCGGCAACCAATTCACCCCCACGCTCAAGCGCAATAGAGATGGAAAAAAAAGGAATACCATGCAAAAAATTAGTCGTGCCATCGAGTGGATCAACGATCCAACGGTGTGTACCGTCGGTACCTTTAACCTCATCATCTTCACTTAAGTAGCCATAGGAGGGGCGTGCGTGCATAAGTTCACCACGAACAATATCTTCCGATTTTTTACCAGCTTCGCCTACAAAACCTGACTGTCCTTTGACAGAAACTTGCAAATTTTGCACTTCGCCGAAATCACGCGATAATGAACGGCCAGCTTTTGTAGCAGCTGTAACCATGACATTTAAAAGGGCTGAACGCGCCATGAGGTATCCTTATTGAACTCCAGAAGAATTCAGTTTTATTGTTTAACTTTCGGCACGACGAACATAAGTGACTTCGTTGGTGTCAACGATAATCTTTTCACCAGCAGTAATAAATGGCGGCACCATAACGCGAACACCATTTTCCATGACAGCAGGCTTGAATGACGATGATACTGTCTGACCTTTAACGACAGGGTCAGCTTCTGTAATTTCCAAAGTGACCTGATCAGGCAAGCGAATGCCAATTGGCTTTTCTTCGTAAGATTCAACAGTTACCATCATACCGTCTTGCAAGAACGCAGAGCGATCACCCACAAATTCCTGTTGAAGTTCCAACTGTTCATAGGTTTCCGTATCCATAAAAACCAGCATTTCGCCTTCTGCATACAAAAATTGATAATCTTTTTGCTCAAGACGAATACGCTCGACAGTCTCGGTTGCGCGAAAACGTTCGTTAAGTTTCGTGCCATTGATCAGGTTTTTCAGTTCGACTTGATTAAATGCGCCACCCTTACCAGGCTTCACAGCATTCGTTTTCACAGCAGCCCAAAGACCACCAGCATGTTCGATCACGTTACCCGGGCGAATTTCATTGCCATTAATTTTCATGGAGTTTTCCAGTGCGATTAGACGAAAATCAGAGATTTATAGAATTTCAGCTTCAAGACCACATATTTCGGCTTATTTCAAGCCTTTGCGGGTATGAAGGTTAAAATCGCATCAGATTTGCGGCTTCAAGAGAGCGCTTTTGCTCATCTGCGGTCAGACCCTGATAAAAATCTTCCAAACTCGGATCTTCCAAACCAGCCCTGCGCGACACGATATACCATCGTCCCGCCTCGATCGGATTACCCACCGTGCCTATAGCTTGGATATAAAGATGAGCTAAGCGGTTTTGTGCAATCACATTACCTTTAAGCGCAGCAAGACGCATCCATTCAAAACCCGCTTCAAAATCACGATCTCCACCAACACCATCTATCAACCAAATAGCCAAATCAAGACGTGCCGTGTCATAACCAGCACGAGCAGCTGAAATAAGATGCCGACGTGCGAGTGCTCTTTTTTGCTCAGAAACATCAATCTCATTTACATATATCTGCGACAAGGCATATTGCGCATCTGGAATACCCCTCGCTGCAGCACTTTCAAAAAATGGCAAAGCATCCTCTATACCTTTAGGGCCAGGTCGCTCAGAAACAAGTAATTGCGCATAGTTAAATTGGGCCTTGGGGTTGCCACCTTCCGCCGATTTTTGCATCAACTCGCGCGCACGCTTCTCGTCTTTTTCGGCATACTTTCCGTTAGTCAGAAGCAATGCCAACTTATACTGCGCGGATGCATCTCCATTTTTTGCGGCTTGATCATACCAAAAAACAGCATCATCCATACTGCGGCCAACACCAAACCCTTCAGCAAACAACTCAGCGATCAATGTTTGCGCAGCAGGGTCGCCCAGTTGCGCACGCGGCAATGCAAGTTCCATCGCAGTTATATATTGCCCACGTTGAAAAGCGCTAAATGCGAGCCAGGCGTCTTCACCGATCTGCGTCTTATCATCATCCGCACTTTTTTCGTCATCGAGAGCAGAATCTGTTTCTTCAGCAATCGAAGGCGGACCGGTAAAAGGAGCCGAACGTATTGTTTTCAGCATTTTCAGCTTTGGTGTCTCGGCGGGTGAACCTTCCCCATCTTTGCCTTCAACAGGTACAAATTGAGCCGAAGCACCAACAGAGCAGATTATCAGCATAATCGATGCAATACACGCTTCTCGCCAGTATATCATTAATTGCTCCGGTTCAGATGTATAATATAATGCTAATTAGTTTCAAATCGTGGCGCTTTTTCGTCAAGCAACGCATTTATTTCCGCTACCTTTATCGCGCTTTCGGTTGGTTTAGAGAAAATTGCCAAATTAAGCGCCAAAAAATCACACCCAACATTCGCAATTTCCAATGCCGATTCAATATCGGTTCCACCCATAACGATACAAGGAATCTCTACAAATTCAGACCACCATTGCCCAAGTTTAATGTTTTTGGGGTGTGGTTCCGATTTAATATCACCATCCAACTTGCCGAAAAACAAATAATCAGGTTGTGTATCTCCCATAGACAATGAACTATGGCGATCCTTCGCATTCCCACCACCAACAATTTTTTCAGGAGAAAAGCGCTCAACAGCATCGTAAAGATCATCCACATTTCCGATGACATGAATGCCATCAGCCTTGCAACGCCCCATAACACGGGTATCTCCAGCAACGAGTGCAGCAGCTCCAGCCTTTTGAATAATAGGCACAAGAACGGATGTCATGTCCTGAAATTCATGCTCATTAAGATCGCGCTGCGGAATTATGACGGATGCGACATCACCACCACGTAATGCGGACGAAACAGTGTCTTCAAGTGCTGAAATATCCTTTATGTCCGGAGTTATCAAAACTAATCTGCAACGGTCGAGTGGCATATTCATGCAGTTAAACTCCTAAGAAAAAACATTCGTGGTGCAAAACCAGATAAGTATTGCGCCAAATTTATTCTTGCTCTACCCCGAAACAGATCGGACAACAAGAGTTCTCAATAATATGCAGCTTTTAAGCGACCCCTGTATCTTAATCGCATCAATATGTGCAGTCACTTTAGCCGGGCTTTCAAAAGGAGGTTTTGGCGGCACTATGGGCATGCTTGGCGTTCCCATCATGGCATTGGTCATATCACCGGTTCAAGCCGCAGCGATATTACTTCCAATATACATTATCATGGATATTTTCAGCCTTTGGTCTTGGCGAAGGGAATTTGATCTACAAACCCTGAAAATCATGCTTCCAGCAGGTGTAGTTGGCATTGCTATTGGTTGGATAACTGCAGCCTATGTATCAGACAGCTCTGTCCGGCTGCTTGTTGGGATAATATCGGTTGGTTTTGTTGTTAATTACTATATCTCAAAATTGCGAAAAAGAGTTCAATCCACACAACCGCATAGACCACTTTTAGGTGGAATTTGTGGAACTGTCGCAGGTTTTACAAGTTTTATCGCTCATACAGGTGGGCCACCTTATCAAGTTTACACCTTACCACTTGGCCAAAGTCCTCGTATTTTTACAGGCACCAGTGTACGATTTTTCTTCATTATCAACGTGATCAAGCTGGTTCCGTATTTCGCATTAGGTCAATTTGATGCGACGAATCTTAAGACATCTTTTGCATTGATGCCGCTCGCCGTCATTTCAACTCTTGTTGGGGCATGGATTGTTAAACGCATGAGGCCGGATGTGTTTTATCCTCTCATGTATGTCCTCATGCTCTTGGCAGGAATGAAACTTTTATTTGATGGATTACAGTTTTAAATTTACCCTTATTGCATCGCACAAATATCTTGCAATGCAGCATAAAATCAGCTTATCTTGGCCACATGCAAAAAGTAGATCCATTCTATGCTTTGGCAGATCCGAATCGCCGTTATCTGCTTGAAGCGCTTAAAAAAGGCCCTCAAACGGTCAATATTTTAGCCCAAGGGTTGCCAGTCAGCCGCCCTGCGGTTTCTCAGCATCTAAAAGCACTTTTAGATTGTGGGTTTGTGAACGTAACCAATCAGGGTACACGTCGATATTACTCGATTAGCCAAGATGGTTTTGGTAAACTAAGTGCATGGCTCGACCAATTCAGGGTCGAACCAGCTAATTAAATTATATAAAACAATTATTTAGTGTTTAGTAGATCGAAATTGTTCAATTCGATCTTTAAGCTTCAGCTTTCGTCGCTTCAAGTCTATAACGAGCTCTTCTTGCGGACGAGGACTATTCATAAGCGTGTTCAGCTCAGCCTCTAATGCATGGTGTTTTTCCTCAAGTGACGCAAGATGTGCTTCAGATGACATATATACTCTCCTTGATTAGATTTTCTGACAGTTTACCAAGTCAAACTAGATTTGGTCTGTGAAGTGTGCCATGGGTAAACTGAATTGTCGAAGGTTAAATGTAACTGAATAGAATTCCATATTAACAAGCCGTTAAATATTTCTATTGCGGATAGTTCAATTAGATCTGGGATTAAATTTAAATGTCTGAGCAAGAACAAGCCCATATAAAGATGCAAATCGCAAAACTACGCCATGAGCATGAGGACTACGATATTGCCATTAATGCGATGATAAAAACAGGTAGTGATGCAATTTCTATTCAACGTATGAAAAAGAAAAAACTTGCTATAAAAGACAAGCTCACACAATTCGAAGATCAAATCATTCCCGATATTATCGCCTAAAAGAAACGAAGTTTGAGGAGATATCAGCTTGAGTACTGCATCATCAGCAGCCATCGCTATTATTATGGGCAGTCAATCTGACTGGCCAACCATGAAACACGCCGCAGATGTGTTAGATGACCTTGGTATCGAGTATGATGCACGCATCGTATCTGCTCACCGAACACCTGACCGTATGTATGATTTCGCTAAAAGCGCTAAGGACGATGGTTTTAAAGTCATTATCGCCGGTGCAGGTGGCGCAGCTCATCTACCGGGCATGGTCGCCTCTCTAACATCGTTGCCTGTTCTAGGTGTTCCAGTGGAAAGCAAAGCGCTTTCCGGGCAAGATAGCCTTTTATCTATTGTGCAGATGCCAGGTGGCATTCCTGTTGGCACATTGGCAATTGGTAAAGCAGGTGCAAAAAATGCTGGCCTTATGGCGGCAGCCATTCTTGCTACATCAAACAGCGATATTGACGCGCGGCTGGAGACCTGGCGCGAAAATAACTCCGCATCGATCGCACTTAAACCAGTGGATGACGCATGAATACAAATACATTGAAGCCAAATTCAACTATTGGAATTATCGGTGGTGGCCAATTAGGACGCATGCTTGCAATGGCAGCTGCTCAGCTTGGGTTTAAGACAATTATATTAGAGCCGGATCCAAATGCACCTGCAGCGCAGGTTGCCAATGATCAAATCATGGCTGCATATGATGATGAAATAGCACTTGAAAGCCTATCTCAGCAATGTGATGTCATCACCTATGAGTTTGAAAACGTGCCTGCGTCCGCGGTCGAAATGTTGGAAGATGTTTCAAAAGTTTATCCCGGCTCCAAAGCCCTAAAAATTTCGCAAGATCGATTGCTTGAAAAAGAAAATGCTGTTGCGATTGGCGCAACGCCTGCAAAATTCTTCAAGGTCAACACAATTGACGATCTGCGGTCTGGCCTGAAAGAAATCGGCTATCCCGCGATCTTGAAAACCAGACGAATGGGCTATGATGGCAAAGGCCAGATGCGTATAGATTCTGACAATGACGTCATTGAAGCATTTGGCGCCATGAATGGTCAAGATGCCATACTAGAAGCATTCATCTCATTTAGTTGCGAAGTTTCGGTCATAGCAGCGCGCTCACAAGACGGTACTTTTTCAAGTTTTGATATCGCTGAGAATGTTCATAAGAATCATATTCTTGATACATCAACAATTCCGGCAAAAATTCATGATAATGTTGCGATCAAAGCAACAGAAATTGCAAAAAAGATTGCAGATAATCTGGATTATGTTGGTGTTTTCGCAGTCGAATTCTTTGTAGAAGATGCCAAGACTGCTAATTTTTCACTATATGTGAATGAAATTGCACCGCGCGTACACAATTCTGGCCACTGGACGGAAGCTGCATGTGCCGTATCTCAGTTTGAGCAGCATATACGGGCAATTTCAGGCCTCACACTTGGTGATCCCAGCCGTCATAGTGATTGTATTATGCGAAATTTGATCGGGGATGATGTGAATGACCTGCCAGCTTTGTGTGAAAAATCAAATGCCAAAATACATCTGTACGGAAAATTAGAAGCACGTGCCGGACGCAAAATGGGACATGTAACTTATATAACACCAAAGTCGTGAACTCTTTAAACTGTGACTTAGCGGAATTTTAACGCTAAGTTGCAAGTCGGATATTGACAATAGGAACCTTAAAAGTTACATCACGCTCAACAAATGACGCGCTACGTCTAGCATGCGTTTAATAATTTAGGAGTGGCATCTCATAAGGTGCCGGGAAAAAGATGAAAATTAAAAATTCTCTTAAGTCACTTAAAGGTCGTCACCGCGCAAACCGTTTGGTTCGTCGTAAAGGCCGTGTGTACATCATCAATAAAGAAAACCCACGTTTTAAAGCCCGCCAAGGCTAACGCGCGTTAACACATATTAATAAATAATTTATAAACACCGTTAACAATTAGTTATCGGTGTTTTTTGGGATTTGCTATTTTACGTAAAGAGCGTACCTTGATTCGTATGCGTAATTTGACACACCTACTTTCTGTGCTAGCAATTGCGCCGATCATCTTAACCGGACCGGCGCACAATATCGTTGCGCACGCTCAGACTACAGCGTCAATTCCCGAAACAAGTAAATCCCTGGCAAAACCAAAAGCAACAAAAACACGCGTCGAGAAGCTTGATTCCCTATTTACCGAATTGAAAAAGGAATCGGATCAGCGCAAAGCGAAAATCCTTGCCTCGCAAATTGCCATGAACTGGACCAGCTCAGGTAGCCACACAGCCAATGCCCTTATGGCTTGGGCTCAACAGGCCATGAAAAGCGGACAACACAACAAAGCCCTTGAACTATTAGACCAAGTCATCGCACTTGTGCCAGACTATTCAGAGGGCTGGAACAGGCGCGCGACACTTCATTACATGATGCGAAATCACGCCAAATCCATGGCCGACATTGAACAAACGTTGGCGCTTGAGCCTCGCCATTTTGGTGCTCTTAGCGGAATGGCCTCTATCTTGGCCAGCCGCGGAAACGATGACAAAGCATTAAAAGTTTACGAACACGTCTTATCCATTTATCCTGCGAATAGAACTGCGCAAGCAAGTATCATTAAGCTTACGCAGAAACTTGAAAAAAGTGAAATCTAGCGGCAGGCTACCATTTTGTTTGAAATTATTACTAATGGGTTGATATTTTCGACGCTAATCTTTGGCGCTTTGTTTATCTTTACGCAGATAAAAACAAACGAAATATCAAAAACCTATCCGCCCATCGGAGATTTTAGGGATCTTGATGGAACACGTATTCACTACAAATTTGTCAAAGCTGATGACAACTCCGACCTCCCTGCCTTAATATTCATCCACGGGGCAAGCGGGAACTTACGTGACCAAACGGAACCTTTCTTTAATAAACTAAAGGGCCGTGCTAATCTTCTTTTCATTGATCGCCCCGGACACGGCTGGTCAGAACGCAGTTCCGAAGACCAAAAATTTCCAGACAAACAAGCACTTATTATCTCAAAGTTAATGAGTGCACTAGATTTACAGAATGGAATTATCGTGGGGCATTCGTTCGGTTGTGCCGTCACAGCCAGTTTTGCACTCAACCATCATGAAAAAACCAAGGCTCTGCTGTTCCTGGCGCCTGCGGCATACCCTTGGCCTGGCGGTGTCGCTTGGTATTACAGCTTAACAAGCATGCCGTTTATAGGCTGGCTTTTTGCTAATACACTCGCCCTGCCCTCCGGCTTAAAACGTGTCGAAAGCGGTTCTAGATGTGTGTTTTTGCCCAATATAATGCCATCTAACTATATTGAGAATACCGGACCTTCACTTGTTCTTCGCCCACGGTCCTTTAGATCAAATGCCAAAGATATTACCGCGTTATTCAACTACCTTGTCAAAACATGGCCAAGATATAAAACCATCAAATCTCCAACGATTATAATCAGTGGAGATAAAGATAATGTCGTCTTCCCCTATATCCATTCCAGAGGACTAGAGCAGCACATAGAAAACGCCGAACTTATTTCACTTGACAATGTAGGGCACAAGCCAGATTACGCAGCGGTAGATATTGCCATAGCCGCCATTGAAAACTTGAGCGGCAAATCTAAACATGATCTAAAAAAAATGGCCGCCGAGCTTGATAAAGAACTCAGCGACCAACAAGTTGAAGGTCATTCACTTCCGGTCAACTACTAGATAACTGGCGTGAATAATAACTTTAGCAAACATCACCCACATTAGCGATGCGTAGCATGTTTGTCGTTCCGACACGGCCCAATGGAACGCCAGCGGTAATAATTACCTGATCACCAGATTTTGCAAATCCCTCATCTTCCGAAATGCGACATGCGCGGTCCACCATATCATCCAAATCTTTAGCAGTCGCTGTCACAACTGGATGCACTGCCCAGACAATTGTCATGCGACGAGCGGTTTGAAGAACAGGTGTTAGCGCTATAATTGGCGTATTTGGTCTCTCGCGCGATGCGCGGATACCAGTAGCACCCGACGATGTATAGCAAACTATAACAGGTAAATCCAAAGTCTCAGCAGTTTGCCGCGCAGCCAGCGAGATAGCATCAGCCGCAGTCTCATCGGGCGCAGCCCGTTGCGCATGAATAATGCTCAAATATGTTGGGTCATGCTCTACACCACGTGCAATTGAGGCCATGGTCAAAACAGCTTCTACAGGATAATCACCCGCAGCAGATTCTGCAGACAACATAACAGCATCAGCACCTTCAAACACCGCAGTCGCAACATCAGAAACTTCTGCACGTGTTGGTACAGGTGCAGTAATCATAGATTCAAGCATTTGCGTTGCAACAACAACAGGTTTACCTTTGCGGCGACAGCTGCGTATCAATTGTTTTTGAATACCCGGTACAGATTCAATAGGCATCTCGACACCCAGGTCACCACGAGCAACCATGATTGCGTCAGATAATTCGATGATTTCATCAATTTGATCCAGCGCTTGTGGCTTTTCAATCTTTGACATGAGGCAAACATCTTTACCAACGATGTCACGCACTTCAATTAGGTCTTCCGGACGTTGGATAAATGATAAGGCAATCCAGTCAACTGAACCATTTTCCATAATCGCACCCAGATCAGAACGGTCTTTTGGTGTGAGTGCACCAACAGCAAGGTCAGTATCAGGAAGGCTTACACCTTTTTTATTGGAAATCTTCGTGCCGCTTACCACAACAGTTTCGATTGTCTTCCCGTCGCATTTAGTTGCTTTAAGCTGCAATCGACCATCATCGATAAGAAGCCTGTCACCATCTTTCACAGATTGTAAAATCTCTGGGTGAGGAAGATAAACGCGCGTTTTATTACCGGGTGTTTCATCGCCATCAAGTTTAAAAGATTGGCCAACTTCCAGTTCAACAGAACCATCAACAAACGTTCCGACCCGTAACTTCGGCCCCTGAATATCGGCTAGAATTCCGATAGGGCGACCACACTTTTTTTCAACTTTTCTGATCTTACTAATAAGGTCATTTAAGACTTCATGGCTTGAATGGCTCATGTTTATTCTAAACACATCTGCACCAGCTTCGTATAACCGCTTAATGGTTGCCTCATCCGAAGATGCTGGTCCGAGTGTTGCTAATATTTTGACTTTCCGCTTACGTCTCATTGAGCCGAATTTCCTTCTTGTTCCCGCCCGTCCGTTAGCTGAACCATCCAGCTACCCTGACGACCGGTGTCATATTCTTTAAATCCCATACGTTGGAAACCGCGAGCAAAACAGTCTTGAACGCCCACAATCTTAAACTCGGTATCAGAAACGCACATATTCACGTCTCCGCCCCAGCGACCACCCCCGGCGGCATCTTCCGCATAGATATAGTAAAATCGAGATTCAATTTTTCCTTCAATCAGGGTCTCACACGAAGTTGGAGCAACCTGCCACCACCCTTCTGAGACCCACCCTTCAGATGCTCGATATCCTATCGCAACCCCAACAAGAGATTGCGTTCCGTTGCAAACTCTAAAATCTGCTAGTGCTTCTTGCTTCGACACAGGATTCGCAATCACTATAAAAGTGAGCAATGAAAGCTTTGTGACAAAAAGCAGTAGGTTACGCTGTGACATAAGGACATATTGCAAAATTGTTCTAATTTTAATTGGAACACCAATTCCAATTGCCTTCTTGCTATCCATTGTGGTGATTGTCAACGTGCTTACCTTAAATCGATTGAAATTATTGCCTACCAAATACAAAAGAAGTCATTTCCTCTCAAAATTCCCAACTCAATCACTATATAGACAATATCCAGTGAGTTGGAGAGATTATCTCTTCAATTCTCAAACTATTCAAATACAACTGAACATTCATTAAAAAACCGCATGAATTAGGAAAAAGCTATGGATAACCAAACACAATTAGAGGCCGCTGCTTTTCGCCGACTGGTTGCTCATCTTCAAAACCGTACTGACGTCCAAAACATCGATCTCATGAATCTGTCAGGATTTTGCAGAAACTGCCTCTCTCGTTGGTATCATGAAGAAGCAACCGAATTAGGACTTGATGTAGATAAAGAACAATCTCGTGAAATCATCTACGGAATGCCTTATGCGGAATGGAAAGAAAAGTATCAAACAGACGCAAGCATAGAACAGCAAAAGTCTTTTGAGGAAAACAAACCAACAGACCATTAACTCAATCATATCCCCTTGACCTTTTTTAAGATCATCGGCACTTGATAATTTATAAATTTTCTGAGAAGCGTGTTTCTCATAAACAAAATCTAAGAAGCGCCTGCTTCTCATGGATAAAAAGGGTAAATTATGTCAGATAGCATAGCGAGCGGACAACTTCGTGCATTCATCGAACGTATCGAGCGACTTGAAGAAGAAAAAAAGACAATAGCTGATGATGTCAAAGAAGTTTACGGCGAAGCCAAGTCCATGGGTTATGATACAAAAGTTATCCGTAAAGTGGTTGCAATTCGTAAGCTTGATCAGAATGAACGTATGGAGCAAGAAGCAGTTTTAGATACATATCTGGCAGCACTTGGCATGTTACCATCTGAAGAAGATGCTGCGGCCGCAGAATAAACACCACTTAGAGAATAATATCTGCCTAGCCGTTATATTTTACAACAGGTAAGAAGTTTACCGCACTCCCCGCAAATGACTTTTGTATCAGCTGGGTATTGTTGGTTTTGGAAAAACCATTTGCGTAAACCGTCTTCGGCGGCTTGCGCATAAACCTGTTAACAAAACGCGCCTCCCGTGCAGGCGGTTTCATGGTTACAATACTCTCCGGCGACATTGCAACTTTCGAGATTTTAATTTGTTCCAAATCTGGAGTGGCAGCGCGTGACTTATATTTGGCAACAAGCGCATCTCTTAGATTCGGACGACCTTTTTTACTTGTGCTTACATCGTTAGGGCTCGCGGCAGCGTCTGCGATTGCTTGACTTAAAGCAACACGACTCAAACGATTATGTTCCCTCAGCTGCGGAAGCTCCAGAGAAGCTATATCAATCCGCTTCGGCTCCTTCGCGGGTAGTAAGCCTGCAACCACCGGCGCCGGGATTTCGCCATTCATTTTGCGTCGTTTATCTGTTTCAATCGCTGCCGCAATGATCGCAGAGAGGCTAGGTAACGCAACTCTTTCAGATGGCTCCTGATAAGCAAGTGCTTCAACAGCTGCATCAGCTTCATCTGAAAGCTCTAAATTGGCTCCAGATAAAGATGCAACCGATGTTTGATCGAGAACTGGTGTTGGGACATTGGATGCAATGATCGTAGTTTCTGGGATCCCATTTTCTGGTACACCCAACTCAGGTTCCTTATTCAGAACTGGATTTTCGGTTTCAACTTGATTATCTTCCAAAATCGCAGCCGGAACTGATGTGCCAGCATTTAACAAAATCGGCAAAGGAATATTTTCCTTCGGAAGTTTAGCAAGGTTTTGCGCTACAGTTGGAAGTGCGGCGACCTCAACCCTTTCATTGCCAGATGGGGCAACGGGAGTGACTTCCCGTTCATTGTTTTTATTACTACGTCCGAACAATGATGCAATTAAGCCTCTCGACTGGGTGGTCTCTTTTTTTGTATTTTTACTACTCGCCGCATTCGTATTGGCTTTCGCAACAAGAACAGGTGTTGATTTTGGTTTTGTAACGATTTTTGGAGTTACAACCTTACCTTTACGACGTTTGTATTCTGCAAGAGCAGTTCGATAACCCGGCAACGGCTTACCATCTGTTGGCAAATGCAATGTTTTGCCATTTGGAAATAATTTCACCAGCTCTTTGCGCGACATACGTGGCCAAGCTCGAACACTACCTACATCAAGATGGACAAATGGCGACGCAGACCTTGGATAGTAACCAACACCACCACCTTGCAGCTTCATACCAATCGCGCGTAGCTTACTTATTTTAACACCCGGAATATAAAAATCGATGGCCCGCCCAACCATGTGTTGGCTCTTCTTGGCTTGACCGCCACGAGTTTTCCTTAGCATTTCATTGGTTTTTGGTGAACGATAAGCTGACACGACATGAATATAATTCTTCGCACCTGATTGACGGTAAGTTTCCCACAACACATCAAATAACCGCGGATCCATGTTTGTTGGTTCGTTCTGACGCCAATCCCGCAAAAATCGATTAAGCTTTTTCAAGCCAGCTTTATCATATCGGCCATTTTTTTTGAACGTGATTTTTGCACGTTCCTTCGTATGCGTGAAATATAACTTGAGTGATTTAGTTTGTGCATGCGCCACACCGGATACAGACATATCGAGACCGAGCGTAGCAGTAAAACAAAATGCAAAAACTAGCATCATACCCAAAAGTCTTGAACAAGACTTTTGAATTGACCGTTCAGGATAATCGATATCCAAAGTTTTTTGCAAGATCGCCCTCATACATAAACGCCGTCGATGCTGGTAATACCTTATAAATGGGGTAACATCGTGGCAACTGCAACCCCTAAGAAAGTTAGCCAAATTATAGTAAATAGATTGCTAATAACTCCTTAAACTTAATTACAATTCACGGATAGTAATAATCTGGTAATGATAAGCGGAAATTCAATCACCAAAACTTACATTCCGATGCTAGAATTTACCGCAGAATACGCTTTCCAAAATCAATATGAACTGATTAAAGTCACATCATTAGCCATTGCTCCAAATCGAGGAATCTTTAAGTGAACACCAAGCTAGAAACACGAACATTTAGCAATTCAAACACCTCAACAGATAACACAGATTTGGGAGATCTTCCAACGTGGAATTTGGCAGATCTCTACTCATCAATGGATGCACCTGAACTTCAACATGACCGAAATTGGGTTATGGAAGCTTCAACTGAATTCGAGAAAACCTGGAAGGGCAAGCTTGAACAGGCAGCCGGCAAAAACAAAAGTGAAGGTTTGGGAGCCGCAATAGAACAATTTGAAAAAATTGAAGATGTGATGGGCCGGCTTATGTCATTTGCAAGCCTTGCATACTTTTCCGATACATTGGACGAGCAAAGCGCAAAGTTTTATGGTGACATGCAAGGGCATATCACGGATGCAAGCACAAAACTTTTGTTTTTTGGCCTTGAACTTAATAAACTCGATCAAGATCTAATCAATAAGGCGTTTTCCAGCGACCCACTTGCGGCGAAATACGAACCTTGGGTCACAGACCTTCAAAAAGATAAGCCCTATCAACTTGAAGATCGAATTGAACAGTTATTCCACGAAAAATCTATGACAGGCCACGGCGCATGGAACAGACTATTTGACGAAACCATGTCTGACCTCAGATTTGAAGTGAATGGCGAAACACTTTCAATTGAGCAAACTTTAAACCTTTTACAGGATAATGACCCAAAGGTTCGAGAAACTGCGGGTCAGGCACTTATAACAACTTTTTCTGAAAATTTGCGTATTTTCACGTTAATTTCCAACACTTTAGCTAAAGACATGGAAATTTCAGATCGCTGGCGCGGTTTTGAAGACATTGCAGATAGCCGCCATCTTGCTAATCGAGTGGAGCGCGAAGTTGTTGACGCATTAGCCAGCGCCGTCAGAGATGCTTACCCTCGCCTGTCCCATCGTTATTACAAGCTAAAGGCTAAATGGCTCGGTGTTGAACAACTTAACTTTTGGGATCGAAATGCACCATTACCAGAAACATCAAAGTCGCTGATCTCATGGGAAAATGCAAAAGATATCGTCCTATCTGCCTACGATGAATTTTCACCGGAAATGGCCAATATAGCGGGCGACTTCTTTGATAAGTTATGGATCGATGCACCTGTTCGTCACGGTAAAGCCCCAGGCGCATTTGCCCATCCTACCGTACCATCAGCGCATCCATATGTTTTGGTCAATTATATGGGCAAAGCTAGAGATGTTATGACACTGGCACATGAACTTGGCCACGGGGTGCACCAAGTTCTTGCCGGAGATCAAGGCGCATTAATGGCCTCAACTCCGCTCACACTTGCTGAAACTGCATCTGTTTTTGGAGAAATGCTTACATTCCGCGCTATCTTAAAAAAGACCGAAGATAAACGCGAACGCAAAGCCATATTGGCGCAAAAAGTCGAGGACATGATAAACACCGTTGTTCGCCAAATTGCGTTTTACGAGTTTGAGCGTAAACTCCACACTGCCCGTCGCGAAGGAGAGTTGACGTCTGAACAAATTGGCAAGTTATGGATGTCTGTGCAAGCTGACAGTTTAGGGCCAGCAATCAAGCTTAATGAAGGTTACGAAACATTCTGGACATACATTCCACACTTCATTCATTCGCCTTTTTATGTATATGCATATGCGTTTGGAGATTGCCTGGTTAACTCACTCTATGCCGTTTACCAAAATGCTGACGAGGGCTTTCAGAACCGTTATTTTGACATGCTTAAAGCTGGCGGCACCAAACATCATAGCGAACTGTTAAAGCCATTTGGATTAGATGCATCTCAATCTGATTTCTGGAATCAAGGACTTTCCATGATCGAAAGCTTGATCGACGAATTGGAAGCACTAGACGCAGAATTGAGCGAATAATCTGATTTTGCCTTGTTTTTGCCATGCAAACAACGCAAATAAAGAAAATACGGATTAAAGGGGACGATTATGTTGGGACTTAAAAAAACTGTAACCTTGGCCATAACCGCCATTGCACTCACTGCTTGCCAAACACAATCTGATTATCGTTCAACCGTCCCCACTTCTGGTTTTGAAGGTCAATGGCTTGATCAAAATGGAATATTATCCACCTTTTACAACGGCGAATTCCAAACAAAAACGACTGATGGAACAAACACATTGCTGGCAGTTGGCAATTATACACAAGTTAGCCCTACACTGGCTGAAATTGAAGTTAAGTCTCTTGTTCGTAAAACGGTTTCGAAGGTGAACTGCTCACTGGCAACAAGCTCTCGACTTAATTGCACATCTAGTGGCGGTGCGCAGTTTACGTTGTTCCGGCAAGCATAATAAATTTGCGACAACTTAGTTAAATTTCAAACGGTGGAAATCGTTTGCTGTGCGAAATTCTATTGACAAATCTCATATTCCCTCGTCACATTGTCGATATATACATCAGCTAGGTAATCGGAATATTTTCTAATTGCACGTGCTTAAATAGGGAGAATTTTCACAATGAAGATAAAGTCAAAGTTATTATTGGGTGCAGCGGCACTTATGTTGTCAACCGCTGCAGCTCAAGCCGACTATAAGTTAACAATTTTGCACATAAATGATGTTCACTCGCGCATTGAACCCATCAATAAGTATGATTCGACCTGCCGTGCATCTGATAATCTTGCTGGTTCTTGCTTTGGTGGCATGGCCAGAGTTAAAACAGCAATCGATCTGCGCCGCAATGCGCTGAACACCGCAGGAGCAAATGTTCTGACACTCGATGCCGGTGATCAATTTCAAGGGTCGCTCTTTTATTCTACCTACAAAGGTAGTGTTGCAGTTGATCTCATGAATAAAATTGGCTTTGACGCCATGGCTGTCGGCAACCATGAATTTGATGATGGGCCAGAGAAATTAGCTGAATTTGCAACAGCGGCACAATTTCCAATTCTGTTTGCAAATACAGACATCTCAAAAGAACCTTTACTTAAAGACAAAATCCAAAGCCATATTGTCAAAGAAATTGGCGGCGAAAAAGTAGCAATTATTGGAGTTCTCGCTGAAGATACAGCGGAAACATCTTCGCCGGGAAAAAATATTGCTTTCGTACAGTCCGAAGAAACATTGAAGCAAACCGTTGCCGAGCTTGAGGCAGCCGGCATCAATAAGATTGTCGTTCTCTCTCATGTTGGTATTGAACGAGACAAGGAAATAGCTGCTGCGGTTGATGGTATTGATGTCATTGTCGGTGGGCATAGCCACACTTTACTTGATGAATATCCAACCGTCGTCAACGCACCAAACGGTAAACCGGTTCAAATTGTTCAAGCTTACGCATATTCAAAATACCTCGGAGAACTAACAGTCGAATTCGACGATGAAGGCAATGTCACAAAAGCAAAAGGAGCACCCTGGCTACTCAACGCTATGGTGCCCGAAGATGAAGAATTCCTTGCTTATATAAAGGAAAAAGGCGCACCTATCGAAGAGTTGAAAACCAAAGTTATTGGCGCAAGTACCGCAACTATCGAAGGCAGCCGTGATATTTGCCGTCAGATGGAATGTGCAATGGGTAACCTTGTTTCAGACGCAATGCTAGATCGTGTAAAATCTCAAGGTGTCACAATAGCCTTCCAAAACAGCGGCGGTCTTCGTGCTTCTATTGACGAGGGTGAATTGACCATGGGCGAAGTCTTGACCGTTCTCCCCTTTCAAAACACCTTGGCAACCTTTGAAATAACAGGGGCTGGTCTGTTAGAAGCACTTGAAAACGGCGTGAGTCAATATGACAAAGTAGCAGGTCGTTTCCCTCAAGTTGCTGGAATGACATTTACTTTTAACAAAGATGCAGAGGTCGGGTCCAGAATTTCTGACGTGATGGTGCAAGCAGCAGATGGAACATTTGGTCCAATTGATGCTAACGCAACTTATGGCGTTGTAACCAATAATTACGTTCGTCAGGGCGGAGATGGTTATAATGTTTTTGAAACGAAAGCGACAGCTGCATATGATTATGGCCCAGGGCTCGAACAGGTCGTTGCAGATTATATTGCTGCCAAAGGCGGTTCATACACCCCCTATACAGATGGTAGAATTAAGAGCTTAAACCAATAAAAGTTCTTAAAAGCTGATGAAGGCCCGATAACTGTCGGGCCTTTTCATTTTTCGCCTGCGGCAATAAGTTTATTCAAAAACAGCACATTAAAACTGCTCCAAATTGCAAGTTCCAACGTATAGTTTATATAGATTCTAAATTAACGGAAAAAGCGATTTTACCCACATGCCATTTAAACACGTACCTACAATTTTGCCAAAAGAACACCCGCCTGTAAACATTGGGAAGGTCGGTGTGCTTCTCGTTAATCTTGGCACACCAGATGGCACTGATTACACATCTATGCGTAGATATTTAAAAGAGTTTTTAACAGATGCCCGTGTTATCGAGTGGCCGAAAGCTCTTTGGTATCCAATTCTGTTTGGCATAATTTTGAACAAAAGACCGCAAAAAGTCGGAGAAGCATACAAATCTATCTGGAATAATGATCTGGATGAGAGCTATTTACGGACATATACGCGAAATCAATCTGATAAACTCAGCGAAATTATGAAACCCCATGAACATATTATTGTTGATTGGGCTATGCGCTATGGACAACCATCCATTCCAGATAAAATCATGACGCTAAAAAATGCAGGCTGTGAACGTATCTTGCTATTCCCACTTTACCCGCAATATGCGGCAGCAACAACCGCGACAGTTAATGACAAAGCCTTCAAAACACTTCTAGACATGCGTTGGCAACCTGCTCTACGTTCGGTTCCTGCTTATCATGATGACCCCGTTTATATCGACGCGCTGGCGCAGTCGATAGAAAAACATTTAGCAAATCTCGATTTTGAACCTGAAAAAGTCATTGCGTCTTATCATGGCATCCCACAATCTTATTTCAAAAAGGGTGATCCTTATCATTGCCATTGTTACAAGACCTCACGCCTTTTGAAAGATCGACTAGGCTGGAAAGAAGGCCGCTTAATGACTACGTTCCAATCTCGGTTCGGACCAGAAGAATGGCTCCAGCCATATACCGATGTAACGATTGAAGAACTTGCGAAATCCGGAACGAAGAGCATTGCTATATTCAATCCAGGATTTGTTTCAGATTGCCTCGAAACCCTTGAAGAAATGGGTGTTGAAGGTAAGGAAATTTTTCATGAACATGGCGGCAAAAACTTCTCTCATATTCCATGTCTAAATGACAGCAATGAGGGGATGAACGTTATAGAAGCTGTTGTAAAGCGCGAACTTGGTGGTTGGCTGTAACACCCGATTTATCTTGAATCTGTCACACGAACAGCTTATCTAAAAGGCATAAGCTTTTTTAATAGGAGACGTCGCTCATGGTGATTGAAGGTTTGGATATTACAGTTATTGCAATCGTCTTTGTGGCGATTATCTTTCTCGCATCAGCGATTAAAACAGTTCCTCAAGGTTTTGCCTATACAGTGGAACGGTTTGGCAGATATACGGCGACATTATCGCCGGGTCTGAGAATTATTGTTCCGTTCGTTGATCGTATTGGTGCAAAAATGAACATGATGGAACAGGTTCTCGACATTCCCACACAGGAAGTCATTACACGCGACAATGCCTCTGTTGCAGCAGATGCCGTTGCTTTTTATCAAGTACTGAACGCCGCAGAAGCAGCTTATCAAGTTAATGACTTGCAGCACGCCTTGGTCAACCTGGCGATGACAAATATCCGTTCAGTTATGGGCTCTATGGACCTTGATGACCTTTTATCAAACCGCGATGCTATTAATGACCGTCTTTTAAAAGTTGTTGATGAGGCCGCTGCACCATGGGGCATTAAAATTACCCGCGTTGAAATCAAAGACATCGCACCTCCACGTGACCTTATCGAATCTATGGGACGCCAGATGAAAGCGGAACGTGAAAAGCGTGCCGACATTCTAGAAGCGGAAGGCACTCGAAACTCCCAAATCCTGAGAGCTGAAGGTGAAAAACAAAGCGCCGTTCTTCAAGCTGAAGGACGCAGAGACGCAGCCTTCCGTGATGCGGAAGCTCGTGAACGTTTGGCAGAGGCCGAAGCTAAAGCTACAACAATGGTTTCTCAGGCTATTTCCGAAGGAAATGTGCAGGCTATTAACTACTTCGTTGCACAAAAGTATACTGAAGCCCTCACCTCAATTGGTTCAGCCAAAAACTCTAAAGTTGTTCTCATGCCAATGGAAGCGTCTTCCCTTATTGGTTCGATTAGCGGTATTGGCGCGATTGCTAAAGAAGTCTTCGGTGATGGCACCGATGATGTCACACGACCAGCCAGAACAACACCAAGATCAGGCCCAACATCATGATTGAGAGCATCGTTACAGAGCTTGGTCCGTGGTCATGGTGGGTTGTAGGCCTACTCTTCCTTGGAATTGAAATCCTGCTACCAGGAATTTTCTTTCTCTGGATCGGCGTTGCAGCCATGATAGTTGGTGCAATTTCGTTTGCTCTTTGGGATAGCGCAATTTGGCCTTGGCAATTGCAAATAACTGTCTTCGCCATTTTATCTGTTGTTTCTGGATATGCGGGCAAGAAATATATTGGAGATCGTCAACGAGAGAGTGATGAGCCACTTTTAAATCAACGAACCGAGGCCTTAGTCGGACGTATTGCAACATTAGAAGAGCCAATCGAAAATGGGCGTGGCCGCATCAAACTCGACGACACATTGTGGGTCATAGAGGGGCCCGAGTTAAAATCTGGTGAAAAAATCCAAGTCATTTCAGCTTCTTCCAACCGTCTAAAAGTCGCACAAGCCTGAGTTTAGTTAAATCATATAGCCTTCTGTTAATCTTTTTAAACTAAACGTTAACTATAAAGTTTTACGGATTGGTAAGATTTAACTTCCGCTCTGGTGACGGGAAGGCTATGCGAATTAGCACACAAAATTATGTAGCAAAGAGGCAGGTAATATCCGGCTATGGCATATATGTGTGTTTTCTAGGAATTGGTATACTTGGAATACTGACAAACCACGCCTTAGCGCAAAGCACTGATGCCCCTCTTGATTTAGCAACACCAAGTTCAGCATCAACTCAAAACACACTCACGGAAACACCTTTGAGGCTCAATTCCCTTACCCCGGTTGCCCAAGGCCAACAAAACCTTCCCTTACAAAACTCATCGAATATAACCAATTCAATAAATGCCGATGACGGAAATGCACCCGGAATTGGGTTAGGTTCATTTACTCTACGCCCTTCAGTTCAAACTAGGGTCGTGTATGAAAATGAGAAGACGGACACAACAAACTTAAACCGTGTTTACAATCAAACAACTATTGCAGCTACCTTACAATCAGACTGGTCACGCCATTCATTAGCAATAAGCGGAACTGGAACATTACAAAAAAATATTAGCGGGACTTTGAATGAAGAACCAAACGCCGACATTGATGCAGATCTAGAACTCAATCTTAATGATCTACTGACTGCAAACATTCGAGGTGGTTACAATTTCAGGGTCGAAGACCGAACTGATCCGAACGCGATTTCCAATGCAACGAGCCAAGCAAATATCCATACGATTAATGGCGAGTTAGCTCTGTCAAAAGATGTCGGCATTATTAGGGGAAGTATTACTGGTCGCCTTTCAAAAGAAATACATGGCGATGCAACACTTGCAAATAACATTAAGGTTTCTGGCGCTGATCGTGATTTATTAAGTTCTGGTTTAGCTCTTAGAATTCAATATGCAGCAAACCCTGTCCTCATGCCATTTGTTGAGGGCGAACTTGGGCGTGTAAATTATACTCAAAAAGTCGACAACAATGGCATAAAGAGATCCTACTCAAATTATGCGCTTCGCCTCGGCCTAGACGTCAACCTAAGTGATAAGTTAAGTGGTGATTTTGCTGTTGGATACGTGACAAATAAATTTGATGATTCCAGTCTCATAAACCTCAACACATTTGCTATTGATAGCAATTTAAATTGGTCTCCAAGGCGCGGTACAGATGCAACATTTGGTTTTGCGACTGTAATTGAGCCATCTACCTCGGTCAACGTAAGTGGGGCAGCACTTTACTCATTAACGGCTGGCATCACGCAACAAATATCAAATAATTTGAACGCAAATATTGGTGCCAACTATAGTCTACGCAGATTTTCCGGCAGCGCGGCACCATCAGATCAAACGATCTACGGCGCAAACGCGGGACTAGATTGGTCAATAAATCGGTACGTTAGTATGAATGCGGATGCAAGTTATAGCAAAACACAACAAGCGGGCACCTCTACAATCAATAATGTTACGGTAGGGCTGGGCCTGACACTCACTCGATAGTTTCAGATTTTTCCTTCTTCATCGACATTGGCGAATAGACCTCATCTGATGACGAGAAAAACGCCAAAATCGCCTCCAATGCCGGTTCTCGGTATATGGAGACTTCCTGTAAAATTTCATGACGAGAACCATCAAATGGAATAAGCTGACCAGCACGAAACTTTGTGCTGATATCTTCCATGATATGATAGGGTACAACGCCATCATGTGTCGCACCAAGAATAACTGTGGGCACAGTAATGGGTTCTAAAAACGACTGGTCATTCACGCGTTTTTGAACCTTCATCATTTGCAACAACCAACGAATTGTTGGAGGTCCTGTTCCAAATTCAGGGTAAGCCTCATATATGCCTTGATTTCTCATAAATCTCTCTGAGCTGGATGTCAGTCGATCAAAACGAGATTTTTGATTATTTTCCCGGCGGGGTAGCGCATATTTGCCAAAGCCAAACATATTTGCCAGCTTTAAACCTAATCCAATAAAAAATCGTCTCGCGCCAGTAATTGTAAGCCCTAGAAATGGTGCGGCGAGCACAATACGGTCAATACGGTTGGCAATTGACGGTGCTATTGATAGCAATACCAGCCCTCCCATAGAATGCCCGACAGCAAAAAATGGCATGCGTGTGTCAGGTAACACCACTTGGTCTAGAAAATGCTTCACATCATCCTGATAATCCTGAAACTTTTGAACAAACCCACGCCGTTCTCCGGCCAACAAACGCTCTGAACCGCCCTGTCCTCGCCAGTCAAACGTTGCGACCCAGAAACCTGCATTGGTGAAATAACGGATCGTCTCATAGTATTTTTCAATACACTCATTTCGTCCCTGAAGTAGAACAATTGTGCCTTTAGCATTCTGCCCACTCGAACGAAAAAATGCATAACGAAGCTTAACTCCGCCAACACCATCAAAATAACCCGCCTTAAAGTCTTCAGGCAGTTCATTATTTGGCGTTGAAAATAAAATAGAACCCATGAAGAATATCCACCCCTGACAAAGGCAATAATGCGAACAGCCTTTAAGGTCAAAAGAAAAAGCCAGAGCCCCGTGAAATTACTTCACTATGGCTCTAGCTTTTTTTGCCAATGTCGATGGGACGTTACACACTGGCGTTGTTGATAAATCCTTTATGCAACAACCAATATGAACGCTGGATGAACAAAAATAGTGTCTTCATAAATTTTAAATAATACTCTTGAAACATCATTTATGCTCCCCATCTATATAACGTAGACGCCGATAATCGGGTCACATAAACCGCAATCAGGTCGCCAATAATGGGACCATGAATTGTTTAACGCTAAACATAGTTGCTCAATGGAGAACACAAATGCGTCATGTAGATTTTTCACCTTTTTACCGTTCAACAGTTGGATTTGATCGTCTGTTTACGATGCTAGATAGCCTCGGACAGCCTGAACAACAAACAACATCCTACCCACCTTATAATATCGAGCGCACAAGCGAAGATGCCTATACAATTACAATGGCGGTCGCTGGCTTTTCCGAGGAAGACCTCGACATTGAAGCACGCGAAAATACGCTGACAATTAAGGGTGAGAAGAAGGATGAAAGCGAACAAAACGAAGAAGCTAAGAATGTAACCTACCTTCACCGTGGTATCGCAACTCGCGCCTTTGAGCGACGTTTCCAACTCGCTGAACATGTACAAATTCAAGGTGCAAACCTCAAAAATGGTTTACTTCATGTCGAACTTGTTCGTGAGGTTCCGGAAGATAAAAAACTTCGTAAAATTGAGATTGCAGGCACCAATGCAAAGCAAACAAAAGCAAAGCAGATTGAAAGCAAAAAAGCCTAAATCACCTGTTCACTATCGCGCTTCTGTGGTCTCGTCCCTCCCCTAGAACACAGAAGTGCAAAACGAAAATGGCGTCTCAAGGACGCCATTTTTATTGTACAGATTTTTTTTAAGTTCTATTTTGCAGAACGGAAGAACAGATGATCTAGTGATATCTTTCCTCCACCTTTTATCACTATGACTGTAAGAACAAATATCCAAAGAAGTCTTTGATCAAGAATGAGGCTATCCGGTAATCGGTCAAACAACTTTCCAGTGCTTTCCGCGCCTATTTGATGGGCATATACATCGGTTAATGACTGGACAATAACAAAGCCAATCATACCAGCTGCTGCCACACGTGAGAATAGCCCAACAACAATCAACAATGGCAAAATAAACTCGGCATATGTTCCGACAAACACTAACAACCCCCAAGGGAAAAAAGCTACGGCGGCAGGATCATATCCGGCGGCCTCGACCGCTGTCCCTGCTATTTGGAAGTAGGCACCGTCTGATATTTGAAAGAAACCCAGAAAGCCTTCACCCACTTTCGTAAGTGCGGAATTCAAATAATAAAAATAAAGGACCGCAGCAAACACAAAACGAGCAGCAAGACCCAAAAACCAGCCATCTGTTACTCTCTCGATAAATCCGAACACGGCATCATTTAGCCCTCGTATCATCGTTATTAACCCTGTCATTTTGTCATCCCCTAATTGTAATTAATACTGGCTTACTCAGCCAAAACGCATTCAATGAACATTCCGGATTCAACCATGGTAGATATAGCCATTGCTATGTCAAATGCCTCATCTAAGCTAGCTGCTTCATTTGCAGTATCTCCAAGTGTACGACCAGCAACCAAACTATCGTAGAATACTTTGGCACTTTGCGGTATTTGGCGTACGTCCACGTCCGTGTCAGGTCGTGTAATCAAGCAAGATTCGCCAACCGAGGGATCAATACCTTCCATAAATTGTTCTTGCCTATTTGCCGAAAAAATTGAAACAGCTGCAAACTGGCTCGAAAGCAATCTTGTTGCAGGGTGCGGCCTAAACGTTAAATCACCCAATTGTTCGGGTGGAAAACTGGATAATACATCTAGCGCGAGCGGCGTTTTATCAGCCGCATGATACGCATCGAGCCATAGCCGTTCGATACGTGCAACATCCGCTAGATACGGATATTGTTGTAACGGTTCAAAACACTCAACGAAACTTGCGAAACTATGACCATATTCAAACATCAATGGTGATGTTGGCGGTTCATTGGCCACATAAATTCGCGCCAGGTTTTTAAACGCCTCTTCGCCCAATAACCTTTGAATAGCGGGGAAAATATCGGCAAGTGCACCCGTGAGCCCGACCACAACATTATTGCGATAGACAGAAAAACGTTTCTGATCTGATTTCCCACTCGGACTTACCAAACCCGAAGGGCAAGGTATTTCAGGATCTAACAGAAGTGTGGAAAATAAACTTTGCGAAACCGAATACAGACCATCAAGCTCATTCAGCCGCGACATGACGATCTCCAAGCAACGGATGTTCTGGCACATTGTTTAAAATAGCTTCCGCTAGTTTAGCTTCTCGGCGCAAAATTGGCCAGTCAGGCACATCATTGTCCCACTCGACGAGAGTAGGAATTGGTCCCATTTGGGTCACAACATCTTTATAAAGCCCCCAAACCTCGTCAGATACAGGGCGATCATGTGCATCAATCAGTAATGTTTCACCATCATCATCTATATCCTCGGCGTGACCGGCCAGATGTATTTCACCAACATGACTAAGCGGGAAATTACGAAGATATTCTTTAGGGCTAAATTTATGATTGGTCGCCGATACAAATACATTATTAATATCAAGCAACAATCCACAACCAGCACGTCGCGCAATCTCGGTGATGAAGTCGGTCTCACTCATCGTACTTTGCGAAAATGCGACATAAGTTGATGGATTTTCGAGCAAAATCGGACGTTTCAAACGGTCTTGTACTTGGCTGATATGATTGACAACGCGATCTAATGTTTCTTTATCATAAGGAACCGGAAGCAAATCATTATAGTAGTGTGTATCATGAGTTGACCAGGCTAAATGCTCAGACACAATACCGGGTTGATAACGATCAACGACTTTCGCAAGCCGTTCGATATGCATGTCATCCAGACCTTTTTCTGACCCGATGGAAAGTCCGACACCGTGAACTGTGATCGGAAAATTTTCTCGAATTTTGGTCAGTGATCGGTGCGGCATGCCGCCATCACCCATATAATTTTCAGCATGAACCTCAAAAAAGCCCATTTTAAACTTATCGGCCAGAATATCATCAATATGCTGGCCTTTAAGCCCAGCCCCCGCTCGCGCGGGAACTGTACTATCTACAGGATAGGATCGATCAGCTGGGATAGGCCGGGGGGTGGCATTCAACATCTCAAAACTCCTATACTGCAAAATACTACTTAATTAACAGAATTAAGCAGGAAGATCACGTGTTAGTGGCTCAAGTGAACCTTTACGGTCACCTTCAACTGACATTGAAACACATGTACCAGCTTCAACAGCTTTCCAAGCATTGCCTTGATAATCTACTGTAGATGTACCAGCGCATGAAGTACCAGGACCGGCTGCACAGTCGTTTTTGCCAGCAAGTGACACGCCATAACATTTTTCTTTAGCCGCTTGTGCACCAGTTGTAGAAGCAACTAGAGTTGCACCAGAAAGAGCCATTGCAACAGCGCCAGCAAGTGCAGATGCACCAATAATTTTCTTAGACATATAAATTCTCCTTAGGATGATATATCATCAAGATTGAAGGTCTCCAGCGGACCCGACAGATATAGTTCTACCCAAACCACTGATCAAATGGAAATCAACCACGCGTTAGATTTGATCAACTCGATGTGATCACTTCGCGAGTGAAAGATCCCTAACTTGGGTTAAAACAGCTCAAACAGGTTCAAGGCTTACCTGTTTTGGGGTTGCTATAGTGATCATAAAAATCGACTAATATATTTGTTAGAAAGTCAAATTCGAACTTCTACATTATATATAGTACATTAGACAAATATACACAGGCGCGATAAAAGTCGTACAGTGATCTTGATATTCAATTAAGATTCTGGCATACGAGGTCTTAAATAGGACAGTATTACTGTCCTAATATTGTCACAATAAATTATAATTCGTTTGTGATGATACCAGTCTAACCTCGTTACCGCACCATCTTGACCGATAGCGGAGCCGAGCAAATGACACATACAAGATGATTTGGCAGATATAGTCGTTTCCAAAACGATCTTGCTCTATTTGATCTTGTGGCACTTTATAAAATGCCGACATTATTTCATCTGGCCCACCTGAGAGCCGGAAACGAAGGATGACCGCCCAATTGGGGGCCAAAAGGAGACCAAGATGACGAAACAATCGCCATCCGAAAATGTACAGTCAAACCGCGTGATCAATACGGATCAGATGCGAAAACCTGTTTACACGCCTGGTCTTCCCAAAAAACAAGGCATGTACGACCCGCGCAACGAGCATGATGCCTGCGGTGTTGGCTTTGTCGCCAATATGAAGGGTGTGAAGTCACACCAGATCGTTAAAGACGGCCTGTTCATGCTCGAGAACCTCACCCATCGTGGCGCTGTCGGCGCTGATCCGCTGATGGGTGATGGTGCGGGTATGCTCATGCAGATTCCACACAATCTCTTCAAAGAAGAACTCGCAAAAGATGGCATAGAGCTTCCAGATGCTGGACAATATGGCGTTGGCTATTACTTCTTGGGTCAAGACAAAGCTCTTCGTGAGCAGATTTTAGATATTATCAAAGACACTATATCTTCTGAAGGCTTTAATCTCATCGCAATCCGCGATGTGCCCGTAGATAATTCCTCTTTATCAAAAGATCCGAGTATTGCAGCAACTGAGCCAATCCATATTCAAATATTTGTTGATCGTGATGCTTCCATTACTGATGACGACGAATATGAGCGTCAGATTTATACTTTGCGTAAACACGCTTCCAATAGCATTTTAAGCAAGATTGAAAACAGTATTACTGAATTCTATCCTGTTTCATTCTCATCTCGCACAATTGTTTATAAAGGCATGTTCCTCGCCTATCAGGTAGGAGCATATTATAAAGACTTGGCTGATCCCCGTTTCGAAACTGCGGTTGCACTTGTTCATCAGCGCTTTTCAACAAACACATTCCCATCTTGGCGCCTTTCACATCCATATCGCATGGTGGCGCACAATGGTGAGATCAACACATTGCGCGGCAATGTTAACTGGATGGCGGCGCGTCAAGCGTCAATTTCATCACCACTCTTTGGCGATGATATCGAAAAAATGTGGCCAATCTCATATGAAGGCCAATCTGATACAGCTTGTTTTGATAATGCCTTGGAATTCTTGATCCAAGGTGGCTATTCCATGGCACATGCGGTCATGATGCTGATCCCAGAAGCTTGGTCCGGTAACGCTCTTATGTCTGAAGAACGCAGAGCGTTTTATGAATATCATGCAGCTCTCATGGAACCATGGGATGGCCCCGCCGCTGTTGCCTTTACCGATGGTCGCCAGATTGGCGCAACGCTCGACCGCAATGGTCTGCGCCCTGCCCGCTATATTGTAACCAATGATGACCGTATTATCATGGCATCAGAAGCTGGCGTACTGCCCGTTGAAGAAAAGAATATTGTTAAAAAATGGCGTTTACAGCCTGGTAAAATGCTTCTCATTGATATGGCGGAGGGCCGTATTATTTCTGATGAGGAGATTAAATCTCAACTATCAAAATCGCACCCCTATCAGGAATGGCTGAATAATACACAATTGATTCTTGAAGATCTTGATCCGGTTGAACCACGCGCGCCACGTGAAGATGTGACATTACTGGATCGTCAACAAGCATTTGGTTATACGCAAGAAGACACAAAAATCTTGATGTCCCCAATGGCAACAACGGGTCAGGAAGCTATTGGTTCGATGGGAACTGATACGCCAATTTCCGCGATGTCAGATAAATCCAAACTGCTTTATACATATTTCAAGCAGAATTTTGCGCAAGTTACCAATCCGCCGATTGATCCAATCCGCGAAGAGCTGGTAATGAGCCTCGTTTCTTTTATTGGTCCACGTCCAAATATTTTGGATCATGACGGTGCATCAAAAAATAAGCGCCTTGAAGTGCGCCAACCAATTCTCACCAATGCTGACTTGGAGAAAATCCGCTCGATTGGCCATATGGATGATCGGTTCGATACCAAGACACTTGGCATGTGTTACCCTAGCGCAGAGGGTCCCGATGGCATGGATGCTGCACTAATCCGGCTTTGCGAGCGTGCGGAAGAAGCTGTAAAGAGCAATTACAATATCATTGTTCTATCCGATCGGCGTATCGGGCCAGATAAAATTGCGATCCCTGCTCTTCTGGCAACGGCCGCTGTGCATCACCACCTTATCCGCAAGGGCCTTCGCACATCCGTTGGTCTCGTGGTTGAGACTGGGGAACCACGTGAAATTCACCATTTCTGCTGTTTGGCTGGTTTTGGCGCAGAAGCCATCAACCCATATCTTGCATTCGACACGCTGAAAGACATGCATAAAAAGGGAGCATTCCCTCCAGAAGTTGATAGGCATGAAGTTGTCACGCGCTATATTAAAGCAATCGGCAAGGGTATTTTGAAAGTCATGTCCAAAATGGGCATCTCGACATACCAATCATATTGTGGCGCACAAATTTTTGACGCGGTTGGCTTATCATCCGACTTTGTTGATCGTTATTTTGCTGGTACAGCAACCATGATTGAGGGTGTAAACCTGAAAGAAATCGCTGCAGAAACAGTAACGCGCCACAACTCAGCATTCAGCAACGATCCCGTTCTTACCAACTTCCTCGATGTTGGCGGTGAATATGGCTATCGTACGCGCGGTGAAAAACACGCTTGGTCACCCGACGCTGTTATTGCACTTCAACATGCTGTTCGCGGTAATGCACAAGATCGCTACAATGAATTTGCGCAAATCATAAATGAATCATCATTGCGCATGAATGCAATTCGCGGCCTGTTTAAAATAAAAACTGCCGAAGAAAGTGGCCGTAAGCCAGTTTCTATCGATGATGTGGAACCAGCAACAGATATCGTAAAACGCTTCTCAACAGGTGCAATGTCTTTCGGTTCAATCAGCCGTGAAGCTCACTCAACACTTGCCGTTGCTATGAATAAATTGGGCGGCAAATCCAATACAGGCGAAGGCGGCGAAGAGCCTGATCGCTACAAACCCCTGGCGGATGGTTCTCCAAATCCCGAGCGCTCAGCAATCAAGCAGGTTGCATCCGGTCGCTTTGGTGTCACAACTGAATATCTGGCAAACTCAGATATGATCCAGATTAAAGTAGCACAAGGTGCAAAACCTGGTGAAGGCGGACAATTGCCAGGCCATAAAGTGGACGCGACAATTGCAAAAACGCGTCATTCCACACCAGGCGTTGGACTGATTTCTCCTCCTCCACACCATGATATCTATTCCATCGAGGATTTAGCGCAGCTTATCTACGATCTGAAAAATGTGAAACCAACATCAGATATTTCGGTTAAACTCGTGTCAGAAGTCGGTGTGGGAACGGTTGCTGCTGGTGTCGCTAAAGCACGTGCAGATCACATCACTGTTTCTGGTTTTGATGGCGGCACAGGCGCATCGCCTCTCACATCGTTGAAACATGCAGGTTCCTCTTGGGAACTTGGCCTTGCTGAAACACACCAGACATTGGTGCTCAATGGTCTACGTTCGCGCATCGCACTACAAGTTGATGGCGGTCTAAAAACTGGACGTGATGTCATTATTGGCGCACTTTTGGGTGCTGATGAATTTGGCCTCTCTACTGCACCACTGGTTGCAGCTGGCTGTATTATGATGCGCAAATGTCACCTCAACACCTGCCCTGTTGGTGTTGCGACACAAGATCCGGTTTTGCGTAAGCGTTTCAAAGGTGCGCCAGAACACGTCATTAATTATTTCTTCTTCATTGCAGAAGAAATTCGTGGACTGATGGCTGAAATGGGCTTCACTAAATTTGATGATCTTGTTGGTCAATCTCAACTGCTTGAAAAAGACAAACTGGTTGAGCGCTGGAAAGCAGAAGGTCTTGATTTCACAAATGTGTTTTTCAAACCAGAAGCGGATCCCAAAGATATTTACTGGACCGAACGTCAAGAACACCCAATCGTTGACATTCTTGATCGTAAATTAATTGAACAAGCCAAACCTGCTTTAGAGAACAAAGAAGCGGTGGTAATCAACGAAGAGATCAAAAACGTTGATCGTTCAACAGGTGCAATGTTATCTGGTGAAGTCGCTATGCGTTATGGTCACAAGGGTCTTAAACCAAACACAATCTCAGTCAATTTTAGTGGCACAGCTGGCCAATCATTTGGAGCGTTCCTTGCGCGCGGCGTGACCTTTACTCTGACTGGTGATGGCAACGATTATGTCGGCAAAGGCCTATCAGGTGGTCGCATCATTGTTAAACCATCTGATGATTCAAACATTGTCGCTGAACAATCAATCATTGTGGGCAACACGGTTCTTTATGGTGCTGTCGAAGGTGAATGCTATTTCCGAGGTGTTGCAGGAGAGCGATTTGCTGTTCGTAACTCAGGGGCCATAGCGGTTGTTGAAGGCGTGGGAGATCACGGTTGTGAATATATGACCGGCGGTCTTGTTGTTGTGATTGGTCAAACCGGTCGTAACTTTGCAGCTGGTATGTCTGGCGGTGTTGCCTATGTTCTGGATGAAGAAGGTGACTTTGCAAACCGCTGCAACATGGCAATGGTTGAACTTGAACCCGTTCCAGAAGAAGATGACATGCTTGAGAAACTGCATCATCATGGTGGTGATTTGGACCATAAAGGCCGCGTTGATGTCTCTGGTGATATGACCAAACACGATGAAGAGCGTCTGTATCAACTGATTACAAATCACGCTCACTATACCGGCTCAACCCGCGCACAAACGATCCTCGACAATTGGTCAGATTATCGTCCAAAATTCCGTAAAGTCATGCCGGTTGAATACCGTCGTGCCTTGCAGGAAATGGAAAACTCAAAAGTGGCGGCTGAATAGGATGATCATCACAACAACAAATACGGTCGAGGGTCATAATATTGCTGCCTATAAGGGCGTGGTAACCGGAGAAGCCATTTTGGGCACGAACATCTTCCGCGATATTTTCGCTGGAATTCGAGATATTGTAGGTGGTCGCTCAGGAGCTTACGAAAAATCACTCCGTGAAGCTCGCGAGATCGCATTTTCGGAACTGGAAGAGCAAGCTCGAGCAGTGGGCGCAAACGCAATTGTCGGCATCGATATTGATTATGAAAACATCTCCGCTGGCAGCAATTCATCACTCTTAATGGTTTCGGCAACAGGTACCGCCGTCATTTTGGATTAAGGAATAATATAATGGGTAAAGTTACAGGTTTTTTGGAGATTGATCGTCGTACTGCGAAGTATCAACCTGCCTCAGATCGCATTCGCCATTTTAAAGAATTTTCTATTCCAATGAGCGATGAAGCACTGCGTGATCAAGCTGCGCGCTGCATGGATTGTGGTGTGCCTTATTGTCATGATTCAACAGGCTGTCCTATCAATAACCAAATCCCAGACTGGAATGATCTTGTTTATAACAATGATTGGGATTCGGCGATCAAGAACTTGCATTCGACCAATAACTTCCCTGATTTTACAGGACGTATTTGCCCCGCACCCTGCGAGGAAGCATGTACGCTCAATCTTGAAGATATTCCTGTTACGATCAAAACCATCGAACATGCGATCGCCGATAAAGCATACGAATCTGGCTATATCGCGCCACAACCTGCTGAGAAAAAGACGGGTAAAAAAGTTGCGATCATTGGCTCAGGTCCTGCAGGCATGGCAGCGGCACAGCAATTAGGTCGTGTTGGCCATGACGTTCATCTTTATGAGCGTGAGTCGAAGGCTGGCGGCCTGCTTCGCTTTGGCATCCCTGATTTTAAAATGGAAAAACATTATATTGATCGCCGTGTTAAACAGATGGAAGGCGAAGGCGTTACCTTCATCTACAACACAAATATCGGTGTTGATAAAACGGTAGAAGAACTAAAAGCCGAGTATGATGCAGTGCTTTATTCTGGCGGTTCGGAAACACCCCGCGAGTCAGGTATTCCAGGTGGTGAACTAAACGGCGTGCACGATGCAATGCCTTACCTTGTGCAACAAAACAAACGTGTTGGCGAAGAAGATATCCAAAGTAACGGTTGGCAAAGCGAAGAGATATTAGCCGGAGCCAAACATGTCGTTGTCGTTGGCGGCGGGGATACGGCATCCGACTGCGTTGGGACGGCATTTCGTCAGGGCGCTGTAAAAGTTACTCAGCTTGATATCCGCCCGCAACCGCCTGAAATGGAAGACAAGCTCGCTGTATGGCCTTATTGGGCCACAAAAATGCGCACATCTTCTTCACAGGCCGAAGGTGCCGAGCGGGAATTCCAAGTAGGGACTTTGGAATTTGTTGGAGAAGATGGCGTTCTAACCGGCGTTAAATGTTGTAAAGTTGATGAGAACCGCAAACCGATTGCCGGTACAGAATTCATTATTCAAGCTGATCTCGCCTTTATCGCCATTGGCTTCCGTGGTCCATACGAAGATAGTGTTCTTTCAGAACTTGGCGACACGCTGGAAATTGGTGCCGACCGCCGCGGTTCAAAATCGGTTACGGCTGATGAGATGAACTATAAAACTTCTGTCGATAAATTATGGGCGGCTGGCGATGTTCGCCGCGGGCAATCACTCGTTGTTTGGGCAATTCGTGAAGGTCGTCAGGCAGCACGTGCAATTGATCTGGAACTCATGGGTGAGACTGTTTTGCCTCGTTAAAACATTGTGACATGTATTAAAGGCGTCATCTTGTGGCGCCTTTTTAGTTATTTGCCGTATCTTTAGGTGCTGAATGAGCATCTAATCTAAGTGGTTCATCGCGAGATAATTTCCATGCAAAATCATCAGCACGTCCAGTCGGAGCAGAAACGACAACACCCGTTTCAATAAGCTTGTCAAGAGGGGATTTCTCTTTAAAATCAGGCAGCTTTTGATCAACTCCCAGCATAATATCACCACCATCCAACTCCGGGTCCGTGAAAGCATAGACCTTAGTCTTCGTTGCCAGTCTTGGATCTCGCACCGGCTCCAAAGTGGCAGACGGCGACGCGATTAGACCATCATACGGGTTAAAAAATGGGTCTGCGCTAGTACTCAAAAATCGCTTCGCAGGCTTCTCTACATAAAAAGCAATTTTCCGCTTACCGGCTGTTGTGAGATTAATTCCGTCGGAACTTCTCAAGCGTACTTGCTGCCCATTAATATCCGATCCCGTGTAAATAAAATTCCCTTCGACATCCACAAACCCATCCCATATATCGACAAAAACGCCACCAACCTTTTCGACTTCTTCTCGGTATATGCCATTAAATGCTAAAATGTCAGCTGTCATTTTCTTATATTTAAAGGACGGCACGCCAACCCAAAGCAAATTTACATTTTGCGCGCGGATGGTCGAAGCCATTTCAGAAACACGACGTCGGTATTCCGTCCACCAATCCTCTTTACCAAATTCAACAGTCAACCCATTAACCGTCATATCCTGTCTATCGTTTGAACCTATATTGAAGACCACTGTATTTGGCTTAAATTCTGTGATCCATTCCACTGATTTCACTGGCCAGTTATAGTAATCAGGTCTCACGATTGTAGATGAACCACTGGTCTTCTTGGAAACAATAACTCCAGGTACTTTTTGATAGGCTGTTTTTAAACCATCGGCGATCCCGCTTGCCATAAAGTCGCCCATGACGAGTAAGACCTGAGCGTCTTCTGATTTCTGAAGCACCGCTGTCGAAGTGCTTGCGCTACCGCCACTTTTCTTTCGTCGCTTTTTTGTGCGTGTTTTTTTCTTCACGACTTTTTTCTCTTTTTTTCCAAAGAGAAATTGTAAAATGGATTTGCTCTTCTTTTTGGTTTTGGTTTGCGCATGCACTTCAATTTGAAGGATATCCAGTGACACACTTATCACTGAAAGTCCCAACATAAACACCAGAACATATACAATCTGTTTTGGTAGCTGTCCCACTTTGATCTGCACCTTGAATTACAATCTTACTTTATTCTAGCTCTCTTCTTAACAGCTTTTAGAAGGTTTTGCGATGGTTTTTCATCAACAGGGAGTCTGAACTTCTTTTGAAACTTTGCAATTGCAGCCCTCGAACCAGATCCGATATTGCCATCAAATTCACCTTTATAGAGACCCAACTTGAATAAGCCTTTTTGCAACAAAACCTTTTCATCGACATTAAGTGCGCCGACTGGCCGCGGCCAACGCTGCACCATTTTTTTTGCACCTGATAATCTATCAGCTAGAAGGCCGACAGAAAGCGCATAACTATTTGCATTATTGTATTTTTTGATAACAAAGAAGTTTCGAACCATCAAAAAAGCGGGTCCATCAGAGCCGGCCAGATATTTAAGTTCTGCCCGCTCGTCTCCACGCGGAAATGCACGCCCGCCAACACGTTTAAATCCGATTTTGCTCCATTGGGATAAAGTTTTAGTTTGGCCGTTATATTTATTACCGGACCTTGGAGCTTTAACTTCATACCCCCATGTACGACCAGAGCGCCATCCATTTTTTTTCAAGAGATTAGCAGCAGATGCCAATGCATCCGGTACAGATCGCCAAATGTCCTTTTTTCCATCCCCATCAGCATCGTAAGCAAAGATATCATAACTTGTTGGAATAAACTGAGTTTGACCGAGAGCACCAGCCCAAGACCCATACATATCATTGGGGCCAATATTACCATTTTGAATAATTTTTAGGGCAGATATTAATTGTCGTCGCGCATATTTTGAACGCTTCTTATCGGCATAAGCTAATGTAGCTAAAGCATGGGGAGCATTAAACAGCTTGTCTTTTTTCTCCAAAAGAGCACCGTAATTCGTTTCCATAGACCAAATGGCGAGCATTACGTGTTTATCGACACCGAAATGATCCTCCAGCGCTTGTAGTACTGACGCATGCTGTTTCTTTTTTTTAAGCCCCTCGCCTATACTGTAAGGATTGACGTGGCTATCAACATAATCCCAAACTTTAGTCCGAAATTCAGGTTGAAATCGTGCGCGCTTTAATACTCTAGGGTCAGGTGACTTAAGTCCGGCAAAGGCACTCTTACACGTAGATTTCTGCACGCCCTGCTTAGCCGCACCGGCGCAAAAACTATTAAGCCACCCTCTAAATTTTGTATCTGCAGATGCTTCCATACTCCATAATATGGATGAAGCAGTAATTCCGATGATGATGGTTCTTTGAAGAAACGGCATAATGTTCATCTTCTCTGTAAGTTTAACGCTCAATGAAAATCCAAATCCATGTAACAAGTCCATATGACAAGCGAATCAAATTATACTAATTTTTACCATGAATATCGTTGAAACCAAGGTGTTGCCTTTTCGTTAGGTTTTTCACGTTAAGAACCGATTGAGTTGGTCGTTTTCAATCACTTGCAGTTAGGAATAGTCAAATGAGTATCAAGCCAGTAAAGAAAGCCGTTCTTCCAGTTGCTGGGTTGGGAACAAGGTTTCTCCCAGGGACAAAGGCTGTTCCTAAGGAGATGCTCAACATCGTAGATAAACCCGTACTTCAATATATTGTTGATGAAGCTATCTCAGCAGGGATCGAACATATCATCTTTGTAACAGGTCGAAGTAAGGGAGTTATCGAAGACTATTTCGACATTCAATATGAGCTCAATGACACGCTCAGAAACAGGGGGAAAACCGCAGAGCTTGAAATGTTGAACTCTATTCAACCCAAAGCCGGGTCAACAAGTTTTACGCGCCAACAAGAACCTTTGGGCCTAGGCCATGCTGTTTGGTGCGCGCGCGATATTGTTGGGAACGATCCGTTCGCATTGCTGCTGCCTGACATGGTTATGCAAGATGAACGCGGCTGTCTGTCAGGAATGATGGATGTATACAACCAATCGGGTGGAAACATCATTTCTGTTGAGGAAGTTGCCATGGAAGACGCACATAAATATGGCGTCGTCGGCATAGGTAAAGACGTTGAAGGCGGGTTTGAAATCACCGACATGGTCGAAAAACCTGCACGTGGCTCAGAACCATCAAACCTTTTTATTAATGGCCGATACATCCTTCAACCTGAAATATTTGATATTTTGGCAACACAAGAACGCGGTGCAGGTAATGAAATCCAATTAACGGATGGAATGCTGAAGCTGGCTGCAAAGCAAGATTTTTTTGGCTATCGTTTCCAAGGTAATACGTATGATTGCGGTACAAAAAAAGGCTTCATTCTAGCCAACATCGCTTATGCTATGGAACGCGATGACATTAGGCCAGATGTGATCAACGAGATTCGCAACTTAACTAAATAAAACAAACGATAGTTACCTGTTCAAAATTTCTAGAGCTTTAGCGTGAAGTTCAGAGTTTGCAGATGCAATAATATCTCCGCCCATTTCCGGGCGGTCCCCTCCCCAAGTTGAGACGACACCACCGGCTTGCTCAACAAGTGAAATTAGGCCGCCTATATCATAGGGCTTTAGATCCGATTCTATCGCGATGTCTGCCGTACCCAGAGCCACCATTGCAAAAGCATAACAGTCGCAGCCATATCTTGCTAAGTTTACTTCGTTTTCCAAAGCATCGTAACGCACCTCATTTACCCCTTCATGCAAGTAGGGTGAGGTGGTAAAAATATTGGCTCTACCAAGGTCGCTGTTGCGACTTGTTTTAAGATCCATTTGAACGCCATCGCGCATTTTTAAAACCGCACCACCCTCGTCGGCTAGGTAACGTTCGCCAGTAAATGGCTGATCCATCATTCCCGCAACAGCTCGACCATTTTGATACAAACCAATTAATGTTCCCCAAACAGGTAAACCGGTGATAAACGCTCTGGTTCCGTCTATGGGATCAATTACCCATACATATTCACTATCTAAATTAGTAGGCTCTTCCTCCTCCCCTAAAATCCCATGCTCTGGAAATTCAGCTTCGATGATAGCTCGAATGGCTCGCTCACATGACTTATCAGCCTCAGTCACAGGATCAAAGCCTGACGTGAGTTTGTTCTCGATACTTATGTTACGTCTGAAACGGGGAAGTGTTTGCTCAGCAGCTGCATTTGCTAAGCTTTCAAAAAAATTACGATTTGGTAACATCTCACTATCCGAATTTTGCTTTAGTTGGGGGTAATTTTAAAGGCTAACTTACTCAGCCGCAGCCTGAATATTAGAAAATTCATGCTCAACATAGTGCATAAATTGGGTTGAGAACCGCTGCAAGTCGCTCTGCAATCCAGCAAAAGAGGGTTTAAGCTCCAATGTTTGCTCATCAATATAGAGCCCCCGATTTATTTCTATCTGCAAAGCATGCAAATTTTTTCGCGGGCGTCCATAATGTTCGGTAATAAAACCGCCAGCATAGGGTTTATTACTTACAGCATGATATCCCATATTATTCAGCAAAAGCAGCGCAATTTGCATCAAACACTTATCAGCGCTTGCTCCATATCGATCTCCAATAATAAAATCAGGTCGTGGAGCTGAGTTCCCTTGACCAACATTCGACGGCATAGAATGACAATCTACTAAAAAGGAATATCCAAACTTTGCATGGGTGCGCGCAATCAATTTGCGTAATGTTTCGTGATAAGGACGATATAAATGCTCAATACGATCCAGGCTTTCACATAGAGGTAACTTGTGATGATAGATGTCTTTTTTCTCGGCAACAATTTTGGGAATCGTTCCCAGCCCCCCGGCGACCCGAATAGAATTCCTGTTTATATAAGATGGGAGTTCAGCATCAAACATTTTTGGATCTAATTCATAAGGCTCTCTATTAACATCAAGCCAGGCTCTAGGAAAATTAGCCTTTAGAAACGGAACCCCAAATTGGGCAACTTTGTCAAAGAATTGATCAACATAATAGTCTTCAGAAGCACGAATCGAAAGTGAATCCAGTCTCGAACTTGCCAAAAAACCTTCGGGATAAATACGACCTGAATGGGGAGAATTAAATACAAAAGGACGTGTTTGCTCAGAAGGTGCAATGACCTCATATGGTTCAACACCAAAATAATCAGCAAAGTCTTTTTGCTTTACCAAACCGCACCCTCGAAAACATTAACTATTAGGCAACCATGTTGCCAGTTTGTTGTGGGTCTGTCTAGATAATTGAATGATTCCATAGTGTAAATTTAATTGCATTCACTGCTTATTTACTGGCGATCTGTATAAATATATCCTAATTTAGGGCTAAATATCTTACTGAGTTTAGAGTTGGGACAAATATGAATTCGAAAATCCTTTTAGCAGAAGATGATAATGACATGCGCCGCTTTCTGGTCAAAGCGCTGGAAAAAGCCGGGTATGAAGTACGTTCATACGATAATGGAGCCAGTGCCTATGACCGTCTTCGAGAAGAACCATTTTCACTTCTTTTAACAGATATCGTGATGCCAGAGATGGATGGTATTGAACTTGCACGCAAAGCGACAGAACTCGACCCTGATTTGAAAGTTATGTTTATCACAGGCTTTGCAGCGGTTGCGCTTAATCCTGATTCGCAAGCACCTAAAGATGCAAAGGTTCTATCAAAACCATTCCATCTAAAAGACCTTGTGAATGAAGTTGAGAAGATGCTTCAGGCGGCTTAAGCTACCGCCAGGCTGCAATAACCACTTCATTTTAAAAATCAGTGCGATTGGTATTGACGCACGCGGTCTTTATGTGTTGTAAGCGGCCATCGGATGGGCGTATAGCTCAGCGGGAGAGCGCCTCGTTGACATCGAGGAGGTCACAAGTTCAATCCTTGTTATGCCCACCATCCTCTTCTCCAATTATATTTTTCGAAGAAAAAACTTTCATAGAATGAAAATATGAGGGTGATATTCTGTCCGCACAGAAATAGAACTTGGGAGTTTATATGCTTTTTGAAAAAGAAAACTTCACCATAGTAAAAACGTCTCCATTTACGGATCAAAAACCAGGCACATCTGGTCTACGCAAAAAAGTCTCGGTTTTCCAGCAGAAGAACTACACTGAGAATTTTATTCAGGCGATCTTTGATGGGTTGGAAAATTTTGAAGGAGAATCTCTTGTTATTGGGGGCGATGGGCGGTTCTACAATAAGGAAGTCATTCAAATTGCTATCAAAATGGCTGCAGCAAATGGATTTGGAAAGGTCATTATTGGTCAAAATGGTATCTTATCAACACCAGCGGCGTCTCACATCATTCGCAAATATGGCGCGTTTGGTGGTCTAATATTATCTGCCAGCCACAACCCTGGCGGACCAAATGAAGATTTTGGAATAAAATATAATGTTAGCAATGGTGGCCCGGCCCCAGAACAAATCACCAATAAAGTTTTTGAACTGTCCCAGAACATTCAAGAATACAAGATACTAAAAAGCGAAGACATCGATCTCAGCTTGATCGGGAAAAAATCGATCGGACTTATGCAGATTGAGATCATTGATTCGGTTAACGATTACGCTGAACTTATGGAAACTCTATTCGATTTTCCAAAGATCACGGCAATGTTCCGATCAGGTTTCCGGTTTGCATTTGACGCTATGAGCGCCGTTACGGGACCATATGCATTAGAAATATTTGAAAACCGATTAGGAGCGACTAAAGGCACCGTTATGAACGGCACACCACTGCCAGATTTTGGCGGACATCACCCTGACCCAAACCTGGTTCATGCCAAGAAGCTCTATGACTTGATGATGGGTGATGATGCTCCTGACTTTGGCGCCGCATCTGACGGTGATGGCGATCGAAACCTCATCATCGGTAAAGGCATATATATAACACCATCCGACTCGCTAGCCATGTTGGCAGCAAATGCACACCATGCACCTGCATATAAAGAGGGCATTGCTGGCATCGCCCGTTCAATGCCGACGAGTATGGCCTCTGACCGCGTTGCGGAAAAACTGGGCATTGAATTACACGAAACACCGACAGGTTGGAAATTTTTTGGTAATTTGCTTGACGATGGAAGAGTAACTATTTGTGGCGAAGAAAGCGCTGGAACGGGCTCTGATCACATCCGCGAGAAGGATGGCCTATGGGCTGTTCTACTTTGGTTAAACATTTTGGCCAGTCGCCAACAAAGCATTGAAGACATTGTCCATGACCATTGGAATACTTTTGGACGCACCTACTATTCCCGCCACGATTACGAAGGCATTGATGCAAGTATTGCAGATAAGTTAATGTCGGACCTACGTGCAAAGCTAAGTACGATAACCGGCAAAATAATCGGTGCGCTCACCATAGAAAATGCAGATGATTTTTCATATTGCGATCCAATTGATCACTGCAAAAGCGCAAACCAAGGCATAAGGGTATTCTTTGAAGGTGGGGCTCGATTGGTTTTACGTCTTTCTGGCACAGGCACAAGTGGCGCAACATTGCGTGTTTACATGGAAACATTTGAACCTGATCCGCAGAATCAAAATTTCGACCCACAGGAGGCCTTATCTCACCTGATCTTTGCAGCTCAGTCGCTTGCTGAAATTACAAAACGAACAGGTCGAGACACTCCCACTGTCATCACTTAAGCATATTAACATATTCTTGATGCAACCTATCTATATGCACAAAATTCAGGGCAATTTCCGACCTCAGAACACGTTTGAGACTAGACTTATCTTTTTAAACCTGTTATCGCTGCGTTAATCGTGATGCCGTAGGTTGAGCGAACAGAATTTTATTTGCTGTTTTAAAGCGGCTATATAACCTAAACATTTAAGGAAATAACGTGCAAGTACTTGTCCGTGACAACAATGTCGATCAAGCGCTAAGAGCGCTAAAAAAGAAAATGCAACGCGAAGGTATTTTTCGCGAAATGAAAATGCGTGATTTTTATGAGAAGCCTTCTCAAAAACGTGCCCGTGAAAAAGCCGAAGCTGTTCGTCGCGTTCGTAAACTTGCTCGCAAACGTGCGCAGCGCGAAGGCTTGATCGGCGGACGTTCAGGTCGCTAATAGCTGCCGTTTTTTGGTCGTTTTCAAGATGTATGTAATTGAGCGGGGGCGATGCAAATCGTCACCGCTTTTATTTTGGCTTAATGTAGAGCACAAGCACAAATCAGGGTTGCTAAAACATGGTTGAATTTAAACAATGCGAACTTAGCTCAACTAATAACTTCAAGTTTCGCAAAGTACTTTTTGGCAGCGCACTTTTATCCGCACTTGCGTTGGCTGGGTGTGAAACGACATCTACAGTTACAAGTACTGATGTAATCCGCATTGACCGTAATCAGGCGTCCGAAGAAAACATTTCATCGCTTTCAAGTGTTATTGCCTCAAATCCCAGAAATCCAGAAGGATTTAATGTACGAGGTTCTGCCTTTGGTAAAGCTGGAAGATTTAAGGATGCTCTTGCTGATTTTAATCAAGCAATTTCCCTCAACCCGAATTTTTATCAGGCCTACGCAAACAGAGCGCTGATTTATCGTAATTTGAATCAACCGCAACAAGCTGTTGCAGATTACAATCGAGCGATTCAGATCAATTCGCAATATGATACGGCCTATATTGGCAGGGGAAATCTTTACAGGCAGGCAGGGCGCAATGAAGAGGCTTTAACTGATTTCAATCGCGCAATTTCTCTCAATACAGTAGATCCTCGTGCCTACCATAACCGAGGTCTTATCCATCAACTTAGAGGCCAACATTTAGAAGCTATCTCAGATTTTGCTCAGGCCATTTCCATCTCGCCAAAATCTCCAGAACCATTTAATGGTCGTGGACTTTCTCAACTTGCACGCGGCAATACGGATGAGGCACTGGAAGATTTCAATACAGCAATTAATTTGGATAAAACCGTTGCCGAATCATGGTCCAATCAGGCGTTTGTTTACGAGCAGCGCGGTGAGAAACAAAAAGCGAAGAGATCATACCAGAAGGCCATTTCGCTCGACCCGAAATATCAACCTGCAAAAAGTGGTTTAGCCCGCGTTTTCAAACGCTAAGCTTACTCAGCTTATAATTATCCAACATCTAGATAAAAGCCGGTAATAAAAAACCCGCCATGTAGGCGGGCTTTTAGTATTCAGAGATACAAAATCATCAAATGATTTTATTCATAATAATCCGGCCTACAAACATGCTTACAATAAAAGTTGCTAGACCAGCTAAGAAACCACCGGATGTATAAAACCCAACTGCCATTCCAATCAGAAGCGCAACGCAAGCAAGCGTGCCATATTTCGTGCCAGTGATAAAAACACCATAAGTTTTATCGTGTTCGGAGTAATCCATCTCGCCGCCCAATTCGACCGGACCTGACTTTTGCTTTGCCATAATCATTCTCCATTTCGCAGATATTTACACCTCGCATACACAATCACTTCAAAACACGCAATGCGACATGTTGAGTTTTCGTGGAAATTCAATCGAATTTGCCGCAAAACATTGTAATTAAATTGAACGCTGAAGGTTGATTGTCTCAATAACAGGCGTGAGCGCTGGCTTACCATCAAACCAATTAATTAAGTTATCAACGACAAGGTCGGCCATTAAATCTCGTGTGTGTATCGACGCCGACGCCACATGAGGCAGCAAAGACACATTTGGAAAATCAAACAATCGCGTCGGAGTTGATGGCTCGACCTCAAATACATCAAGCCCGGCACCAGCGATAACACCGTTTTCTAATGCATGGATAAGCACATTTTCATCTATAACCGTTCCACGCCCGACATTGATGAAAACACCTTGCGAACCTAGAGCAGATAAAACTTCAGACGTAACCGAATGATCCGTAGCAGCATTACTTGGAACAATTGCAATAAGCGTATCATTCTGTTGAGCAAGTTCTAGAAGGCTTGAACGGTATCCATAGGAAACATCCACTTTCTTAGAACGAGTATGATACTCAATACAAACTCCAAAGGCCTCAAGTCGCTTTGCAATTTCCAAACCAATGCGACCTAGGCCGTAAATACCAATTTTTCGTCCTCGCAAGGTCAGCTTCGTAAGCGGGTAATTACCTTCTTTAGCCCACCTACCTTGTCTTAGATAATTTTCAGCCTGCGGTAATTCCCTCAACGTATTCAAGAGTAAGCCAACTGTAGTATCGGCGACCTCTTCGCTTAAAACATCAGGTGTATTCGACACGATTACCCCCTGCCTCGCAGCATAATTGGCGTCGATAACATCATACCCTACGCCAAAGTGTGCTATAATTTCAAGATTTGGCAGACGTGCAATAAGAGAATTTGGAATGACACCCATCGATGCAATTCCTGATATTTCATTGACCAGCTGATCATTCAAAAGCGCAATATCTGCAGTTGAAATTCGAATAACCGTAAAAATATCGGTTAGCCGAGCAAGAATACGTTGATGAATATTACCCGGAATAAGTATGGTCCGCTTTGACACAAAACCCCTCCACTAGGTTACTATAAATTACGGCCTACTTCCGCTCAACCATTGGCGCAGTGGATTGTCTAATCCGCATTTCCGGTTTAATAAGCTGAAGGCCGCTTACATTTTCCTCAGAACCATTTAAACGATCGAGCAAGGCACGTGCAGCACGCCGCCCAACCATAGATTGGCCATTCCAGACAGTCGTCAAAGCCGGCATAGAAATGGCGGCTTCGACCAGATCATCATAACCAGTTACAGAAATGTCCTTGCCCGGTGTAAGACCAGCGCGATAAATACCATTCATCAATCCAATTGCGACAAGATCATTCCAGCAAACGGCAGCTGTTGGTTTCTGAGACATTGACAAGAATGTAACAGCAGCTTCAAACCCCTCCTGTTTTGTTCTTGGCCCGGGGATGCGCAAAGACGGATCAACTTTAAGGCCTGCTTTTTCAAGTGCATCCACATAGCCCTGATATCTATCACGACCTGTTGATGTATTATCTGCACCACCAACCATCGCAATTGATCGGTGCCCCAATCCAATCAAATGATTTGTGGCAAGTGCAATGCCATACGCATCATCACCACGGAAAGTAGGCAATTCAACTTCTGGAATTGATCGAGCGATCAAAATAGCGGGCATACCGTTGTCTGCGGCCAATTGAATATCTCGTGGTGGCGTATCAATCGCAGGCGACATAATTACGCCATCAGCACCAAGTTGGAGAAGTGTCTCCAGAAAGTCTCGCTGCTTTTCAACAGAATCGTAATGATTGGAAAGGATAAACGTCTGACGGCTTCTATCTAGCTCACTCTCAATCGCTTTTAAAATCTCCGCATAAAACGGATTCATTATGTCGTGAACAACAACGCCAACAATGCCTGATTTAGACGTTCTTAAACTCGCCGCTCGGCGGTTATAAATGTAACCCATCTCTCGAGCGGCATCTTTAATTCTAATTCGGGTTTCCTCTGCTACAAGCTCACTATCCCGCAATGCAAGCGAGACCGTAGCGGTCGAGACATTAAGCTTATCTGCAATAGTTGATAATTTTATCTTTTGCGCCAAGTGCCCACTCCCAGTTACGCCACCCAATTTTAATTATTTTAAACAGTTCCTAAATTATTTAACTGAAATTTGCAAACCTATTGTATTCAATCATTTTTTTCAGTTTTCGAAAGAATGGTTTGAAGGTTCTCAAGCATGACTTGTTTTTCTGGTTTTGAAAGGCTTTTTAAAAGTTCCTTACGCCACTTTTTCTGCTCATTTCGAATATTGGAAACGAGTGAAACACCCAACTCCGTTAAATAAACATTAGCTCTTCGCCGATCAATAACATCTTGTTTGCGGACAACAAAACCACGAGCAGATAATCTATTTATAGATTTTGCGATCGTTGGTGCAGATACACCTAAACTCTCGGCAATATCACTAGGTGTTTTTCCATCAGCTTTAGCTAACAGAAGAATAATCCGTTCTTGCCCACTATATAAATCGAGAGCTTTTAATCTTGCAGAAAACGACGATCTCATTTGACGAGATAAAACAAATACCGCCTCAACTAATGCATGATTTAAAGCGGTCTTTTTAGACTTTTTCCCTTGTTTCTTTACCTTTGAGGCCAACTTTTGCTCCCTTAGCAAATATCCAGGTGACACGATACTTGATTAATCTAATAAAAACGTGGCACGACATCCAGATGAAAACCACTGATCACGAAACTATTGTCATCATACCATTTGGCGCATATGAACAACACGGAGCGCACCTACCCAGTGATACCGATGCGATCATAGCAACAGAACTTGCCAGAAGGCTAGGTGATGTCGTTGATAAGCTTAAAATTAAGTTATTACCAACTGAACAGATAGGCTATTCTATTGAGCACCTTGATTTTGGAAAGACTAAATCTTTCTCCTATCAGAAGGCCATCGAACGCTGGCTTGGAATTATTAAACAACAATATGATCTTGGCCACCGCAAAATACTTCTGCTAAACGCGCATGGTGGGAACTCCCCCCTCTTAACCATTGTTGCAACAGAAGCTCGTGTGAAATGGAATATGTTGGTGGTTGTTACCCATTGGACCCGATTTGGATTGCCAGATGAACTCGCAGACAAAATGGATAAATCCATCGATATACATGCGGGTGATATTGAAACATCTATAATGCTATCAATCAATTCTGATCTGGTGAATATGAAATATACTGAAAATTTCCCATCCAAACAATCTGTTTATATTGATAATTATAAATTCTTGCGAGCATATGGGCCGCATGCGTTTGGTTGGAAAATGAGTGACTTAAATGATCAGGGTGTCGTAGGAAATGCAAGTTCTGCAACGGCTGAAAAGGGCAATCTGATATTGGAACATACAATATCAGGCCTTAAAGACCTAGTTACAGACATATCGCAATTCGACTTGGCACAATTTCGGTGAAATACTTCTCGTTAAACATAGTATCCTCAGACAAAAACACCTATATGCGGCTAAGCAAGAAATAATGGATAGACAGGCATGACTTCTGAAGCAGAAAACTCCGCAATTCCAGTTACAGTTCTCACCGGGTATTTGGGTGCAGGAAAAACTACTCTTCTCAATCGTATTCTGACGGAAGAACATGGCAAGCGCTATGCAGTGATTGTAAATGAGTTCGGCGAAATCGGTATCGACAACGATCTGATCGTCGAATCCGATGAAGAAATCTATGAAATGAATAATGGCTGCGTTTGCTGTACGGTGCGAGGAGATCTCATCCGTGTGGTACAAGGCCTTACACGCAGATCTGGCCGCTTCGACGCAATTATTATCGAAACCACAGGCCTTGCTGACCCTGCCCCCGTCGCGCAAACATTCTTCATGGATGATGACGTTCGTGCAAAGACAAAACTTGATGCCGTTGTAGCACTCGTAGACGCCAAACACTTACCGCTACGATTAAAAGATTCCCCAGAAGCTGAGGATCAAATCGCTTTTGCCGATGTCGTGCTCGTCAACAAATCCGACCTTGTATCGCCTGATGAACTAGCCAGTATCGAAGCAACTGTTAGAAAAATAAACCCCTCTGCTCACATTCATAAAACAGAACGCTCGAATATCGATTTGAGCAAAGTTCTAAATCGCGGTGCCTTTGACCTATCGCGAGCACTCGATAACGATCCACATTTTTTAGATCACACAGACGATCATAATCACCCCGATCACGAATGTGGGCCGGCCTGCGACCACCATGACCATGATTGCGGACCAGATTGTGATCATGACCACCATAAACTATCCGATGATACGCACGACACGTCTGTAAAATCGATTTCCATGAGAGCCGGAAACCTTAATCCAGATAAATTTTTCCCTTGGATCCAAAAGACGACACAGATGGATGGTCCAAATATATTACGCCTTAAGGGCATAATCTCATTTGAGGGTGACGATGACCGCTACGTTGTCCAAGGCATTCATATGATTATCGAAGGCGATCATAATCGGGCTTGGAAAGACGGCGAAAAACGTGAAAGCCGTATTGTTTTCATTGGTCGCGATCTGGATGCAGAACGGCTTGAGCGCACATTCAAGGCATGCGAGGCATAAATGCCAACAGTTGCACCTCTGGATTTAGATGAACATTGTGTCTTCGCCGGTTTTTGCGAAGATGTTCCGCTTTTTGCAGTTGCATCGGGAGAAGTTCATCGCCTCGACCACGGCCATCATCATCATGAACAACATGATGGCTTGCTTGCCGCGACATTGTCACAAGATGGAAAGAAGCTTCTAACATCCGGTGAAGATGGCAGGGTTTGTAGCCTAACTAAATCAGGCGAAAGCACCGAACTCGCGTCTATTGGTTCCAAATGGATTTCAACGCTAGCTAGTGGCCCTCAGGATGCAATTGGTTTTGCCACAGGTCGTACGGCCTATGTGCTCTTAAAAGATGGAACTTTGCGTGAGTTTAATGAAGAACGTAGCGTCGAAGGCATGGCCTTTGCTCCCAAAGGAATGCGTATTGCTTTCGCAAGATATAACGGTGTTTCACTCAATTGGGTCAACAATAAAACCGAATCAACTAATCTTCACTGGGATGGTGCTCATCTGGATGTGATGTTTTCACCGGCGGGCAAATTTCTTGTCACAACCATGCAGGAAAATGCGCTACACGGCTGGAAGTTGGATGGCAAAAACAGCGATGAAGATCGCCATATGAAAATGACCGGTTACCCCGCGAAAATCAAATCATGGTCTTGGTCGGTTAAAGGTAAGTGGCTTGTAACATCAGGAGCGCATTCTGCCATTGCATGGCCATTCTCAGGCAAAGATGGCCCAATGGGAAAAGCCCCTATGGAACTCGCAACAAGAGGCGATACTATGGTCACATGTGTTGCCTGTCATCCGCAAGAGGACGTCGTGGCAATAGGCTTCGCCGACGGTATGATTTTAGCGTCACGGTTTGAAGATAGCAAAGAAGCCGTCTTGCGGCGCGGCGGCAACTCTGCAATTTCATCAATGGGCTGGCAATCAGATGGCCGCTTACTTGCCTTTGGTTCAGAAAAAGGTGAGTGTGGCGTTGTAGATATTGCCGGATAAACAGTTTCCCGCCAGAATTCTGTCTTAATTTGAAGTTATATATAAGTTTCACGAGGTTGGATTTCATGTCATATCTAAAACGCTCAATGTTAGGCCTTTGTTTTTTTGCAGGCATTTTGTCTCCAATCCATACAGCAATTGCGCACCCACACGTCTTTGCTGAATCTCGACTTGAAATAGAAACATCTGAAAATGGCATGGTTGTAGAGTTACGGCATGTCTGGCGTTTTGACGAATTTTTCTCCGCAAGCGTTGTGCTTGATTTTGACGAAGATCAAAATCTTGAACTTGATGAAAATGAACTCCGTAAAATCGGAGAAATTGTTCGACAATCTCTCGCCGAATTTGATTATTACACAAACGTCACCGTCGATGGCTATGACTTTGCAATGTCCGCCCCCAACGTTCTCAATGCTGACTATGTTGACGGTCAACTATTATTGTTTTTTGCCATGCAACCTAAGCGTCCACTAGAGCTTAAAGGCAAAATAAGCGCGGGTGTTTATGATCCAACGCTTTATGCTGCAATGGAGTTTATAAACGATGAGGATTTGATCGTAACAGGCGCATCTGCTGACAAATGTAAACGGGCAGTCATACGACCCGACGCAGATGAAGTGATAGCGCAAAACCAAACAACGCTTACCGAAGCATTCTACGAGGATGCTGAAAATAATGATCTATCAAAACTCTTTGCGACCCGTATTCAATTAACATGCTAAAATCCCTCCGACTTGTATTTATTCTCATTGCTCTATCATTGGGCACAGCACTAGCTGTTCAGGCACAAACATCACTTGGCTTGGGAGCAGCCGATCCTGTCGGAACGGCAAGTAGTCAGTCATCTGGAATTTTGGCGCAGATAAATCTATACCAGCAAGAGTTTTATCGCGCACTTACAAGTGCCCTCAAAGGTATGCGAGAAGATCCAGCAAAGCTTTGGTTGCTCATCGGATTATCTTTTGCCTATGGCATTTTTCATGCAGCTGGTCCAGGGCATGGCAAAGCGGTCATTTCATCTTACATGATTGCAAATGAAGTTGAGTTACGTCGCGGGGTCCTTCTCTCGTTTTTAGCCGCATTCATGCAAGGGTTCATGGCTCTTATTGTTGTCGGCAGCGTTTACTTTGCACTTAAAGGCACCAATATCTCGATGAACAACGCAACGCACGCGCTTGAGCTTGCCAGTTACGTCCTCATCATTGCATTTGGCGCATGGTTATTATGGCGAAAACTAAAGAGCCATTTTAAACCAAAAACGCATGACCATCATGATAGTCACAAACATCACCATGAAAAGCACGATCATCATCATGAGGGGCACCACCATCATCATGAGGAAGGCGTTTGTTCTGATTGCGGGCATTCCCACATGCCTGAACCTAAATCTATCGATGGTGATTTTTCTTTAAAACAAGCATGGTCTGCGGTTATAGCGGTTGGTATCCGACCGTGTTCAGGGTCAATTTTTGTTCTGTCTTTTGCCCTGCTAAACGGGCTTTATCTGGGCGGAATCCTATCGGTTTTCGCCGTATCTATTGGTACAGCAATCACTGTTTCAATTTTGGCCACACTGGCTGTTAGTGCAAAAAACATAGCATTAAAATTCTCAAACAGTACACACTCGAACCATCAAATTAGCTCGGTGATTGAAATATTTGGCGCATTGTTAGTTTTATCAATGGGAATAATCTTGCTAACAGCTGCTTTAAGTTAATTGCAAACTAAGCATCTTGCTTTTCGGCGTCGCGCTTCTTTTGATAGCGGCTCCGCAACCAAAAAACCCCAAAGAATGCCAACACAAATAGACAAGCAACCGTATATGAAAGCCAGACAGAAATATCAGACAACCAATTGAGCAATGGCGGCATGAAAAAATAACTCGATGCTACACCCGCCATGATCAGGCCAGATGCTATAAACGCAGCTCTTGTTTCAGACTTTTTACTCATAAATATCAAACCTTCTTGATAGCTCTAAAGTGCATCTCTAATTTCTTCTAACGTCTTGACTTGCAGTCCTGCCGCATCAAAGTTCTGGTCTGATAACCAAGCTTCAAATGCAGCTTTACAAAGGGGCCATTCGCCATCAATCATTGAATACCAGGCTGTATCTCTATTGCGGCCTTTGGCTACAATATGTTGACGAAACAAACCTTCATACGCAAATCCAAATCTTAAAGCAGCACGGTGGGACGGTTTATTCTCATTATTTAGTTTCCATTCGTACCGCCTATAGCCCAAATCCTCAAACACATATTTTGCCATGAGGTAATGTGCCTCAGTCGACATTCTACTTCGCGACATTTGAGGTCCGTGCGCCACCGCCCCTACTTCTATTGAACCATTCTTTGCATCTATTGCCATATAGCTGGCCATACCAGCGAGTTTACCAGCCTCATGACTTCGAAAGACCATCGTTTGAAATGCGCCTGACGAATTACTTTTCTCCAGCCAGGCGCCAAAATCTTCTTCTCCATCAAATGTAGCTTGTGGGAAATAATGCATGAGCTTATTCGCATCTTCAATATCAAGAGCAGCCCATAACTCACTTTGATGTTTAGCCCGATCCCAAGTTTCAACAGTAACATGATCGCCCTTAAGGGTCACATTTTCAGGATTGGGACATGATTGCCAATTTGATAAATCATTCATTCTATAAAAACCTATTTGTCATCGTAACTAAATTCAGCCTAAAAGAACCAAATGATGTGATGCTAGATATTCGTTGGGAAAGCAAGATGTTAAAAACGGTTTCGAATTTTGATAGAATTGGTGAGGAAAATGCATTTGCAGTTTTGGCAAAGGCAACTGCCCTTGCGCAGAGCGGAATGGATGTCATCAATTTGGGGATCGGCCAACCAGATTTTCAAACGCCACAACATATCGTTGAGGCTGCGATAAAGGCGCTTCAGGACGGCCATCATGGCTACACGCCAGCCAATGGAATTCTGGCAACACGCGAAGCCGTCTGCCGTAGAACGCTATCTCTTACTGGTCAGGAAATCTCTCCCGATAACGTTATGATCATGCCAGGCGGCAAACCTACCATGTTCGCGGCAATTGTCATGTTTGGTGAACCCGGCGCCGAAATCATGTACCCTGATCCTGGGTTTCCAATCTATCGTTCAATGATTGAATATACGGGTGCAACACCGATCCCTATTCCTATTCGTGAAGAAAATGAATTTGCTTTTTCTGCCGATGAGACACTCTCATTGATCACCCCACAAACCCGATTGATCATCATCAATTCTCCCGCCAACCCAACGGGCGGTGTAACACCACGTCAGGAGATCGAAAAGCTCGTAAAGGGTTTAGAGGCGCACCCGCATGTCGCTATCATGTCTGACGAGATTTATGATGTCATGACATATGATGGCGAAAAACATACATCTCTTCTCGAATTCGAAGACATTCGGGATCGTTTGATCATCTTAAATGGCTGGTCCAAAACATGGGCAATGACAGGCTGGCGGATGGGTTGGTCAATCTGGCCTGATAAGCTTATTGAAAACGTGCGAAAACTGGCTGTTAATTGCTGGTCTTGTGTCAATGCACCCAGCCAGTTTGCCGGCATTGCCGCTATTGATGGACCGCAAGATGAAGTTGAAAAAATGCTCGCAGCTTTTGATAAGCGGCGCGGGCGCGTGGTTGAGCTTGCAAATGCATTGCCTAATGTCAGCTGCAAAACCCCAAAAGGCGCCTTCTACGCATTCCCAAATGTGAAAGCTACAGGCCGTAAGTCCAAGGAACTTGCAAATGAACTTCTAGAAAAAGAAGGGGTCGCACTCATAGGTGGGCCAGATTTTGGCGTTCTCGGAGAAGGTTACATCCGAATTTCATACGCAAACTCTTTAGAAAATATAGAACGTGCAATGGAGCGGGTTGATAAATTTCTAAGTTGAGCGGCGGGAAGACAAAAGAAGGGCGACTTATGAAAGTCGCCCGAAGAGCATGTTAAATCTGGGAGGAGAAAATCAACATGATGATTAAGTATCGCCGTTACAGGTTAACGAAGGCTTAACTATTTCCCCTAGTATAAACGGGTTAGTTTTGACTTACCTTTAGTGCCTTAAGCCAGCGCGACAGACTTAATCATAGCAAAAACAGACTGCCCTTCTTGCAGGTTTAGCTCCTCACAGGATTTTCTCGTTATTTGGGCTAGTACGACTTGTCCGAAACAATCACACTGCAATCTAACTTGACCACCACCAACATCCTGTATTTCCATAATACGAACAGCAATCGAGTTCTGCAAGCTGGATTGTATTGGCTTTTGAAGAGCAATGGCGATATCTCGCGAACGCAAATGCAATCTAACCGGCTTACCAATTTTTGTAGAATCCAAGCTAATCTTAACTGGAAACAGCATCTCCAGATCGCCGTCAATAATAGCTTCTGAAAGCATATACTCTTGGTCATGACCTGTGATCTTTGCATTCAAAACCACACCCAAATCCCTATCACCGAGCATGTTTTGCATTCTATCACCTGCAAAAACACCTGAAACGCTACCCGCTTCAATTACATTGCCACCTTCAACAAGGATCAGATGATCTGCAAGTTGCTTAACGTCATCAGGCTCGTGCGATACAAAAAGCATGGGGATGTTAAATTCATCACGTACAGCTTTCAAAAAAGGCAGTAACCTCTGTCGGCGTTTTATATCCAACGATGCCAACGGCTCATCAAGAAGAAGTATTTTTGGGTCTGAGAGCAATGCACGACCAATCGCAACACGTTGTTTTTCACCACCAGAAAGATATGATGGCATTCGCGTAAGCAATGTTTCAAGGCCTAGAAGTGAAATTAAATGGTCGAAATTAATACGACTACGCCGCCCACCTGCCCATTCGGCATATGTCAGATTTTTATGAACGTTCATATTGGGAAAGAGGCGTGCATCCTGAAAAACCATTCCGATGTCCCGCCGTTCAGCAGGATGGTTTATCCCACCACAGCTATCAAATAAAACGCGGTCATCAAGTTCAACATACCCACTATCTGGCGTCGTCAAACCGGCGATCATCGATAAAATGGATGACTTTCCGGCACCAGAAGGACCAAAAATTGCTGTCGTGCCATAAGCGCTTTCGAAAGAGGCTGAAAGTTCAAATTTCCCAAGCGTTTTTTTGATATCAACGGTGAGCATCATCACGTTCCTTCAACGAAATACGCATCGCCAAATACTCAGAGAACAAAACTGACATCACCGCAATAGAGATGGATATAATGATTAAGATAAATGCTGCTTGATCGCCGGTTGGACTTTGCAAAAACGAATATATTGCAAGTGACAATGTCTGCGTTTCACCAGGTATGTTTGAAACAAATGTAATCGTTGCACCAAATTCTCCGAGTGCTTTCGCAAAACCCAGTACTGCGCCTGCAATAACACCCGGAAAGGATAAAGGCAGAATAATTGTTCGAAATCGCGTCCGCCAATTTGCACCCAATGTTTTGGCTGCATCTTCCATACCTGAATCAATTGCCTCAATCGACAATCGCATCGGTCGTACCAATAGTGGAAATGCCATCACCCCAGCGGCAAGAGCGGCACCCGTCCATTGAAAAGCGAGCTCGACACCCACAGTGGACAACAATTGACCTATAGCACCCTTCTTTCCGAATAAAGACAATAACAAATACCCCGTTACAACTGGCGGCATAACCAACGGCAGCATAATGAAAGCCTGTAAGAGCGCTTTCCCTCGAAAATGATGTCGCGCCAAGATATAGGCGACGATAAAAGCTAACGGCACTGCAAAAATCATAGCAAGTAATGCAACCTGCAAAGACAGGAGAACAATGTCTAGTAAAGCATTATCAACCATTGGTTTTTCCATCGACATGAGAGATAATAGGCTTAAATCCCGCGGCACTAAATATTGCTATTGCCTCTACACTTGATAAAAATTTTACAAATGAAGTTACTGCTTTATCTTGTCGTAACGCAACCATTGGATAGAAAATCTCACCATGCTGCATTGCTCGAAACCGATGCACGATGACAAGCCCTTCTTCCAACAATGCGTCTGAATTATAGATGATAGCCGCGCCAACATCACCCTTGGAAACAAGCCGCAATGAAACACGCACATTCTCACCAAATACGGCGTTTTTCCTGACCTCATTCCAAATACCGGAATGTTCTAAGGCTTGCTTTGCGTAAATTCCAGCGGGCACATGTGCAGGATCACCCATAGTAAACCGATCAGACATAATTACGTCCGTCCATGGTTTTGGTGCGTTATCCTTATGCATGACAACGACCAATTCATTAGATAATAGCGGAGTAATATTGCTATCATCAATAGTTTGCCGATCCACCAGATAGGTCATCCAGTCTTGATTTGCTGATATAAAAATATCAGCAGGCGCACCCTGCTCAATCTGGCGAGCCAAAACGCCCGAGGATGCATAAGAAATTTTTACATCTACATTGGGCGAAGTCGCACTATATTTTTGCGCAATATCTCGCAATACGTCCGTTAAACTAGACGCAGCAAAGATGACAATTTTATCGGATGATTTTGCTGGAAATGCCAATACAAAAAGGCAAATGCTTACCCGCAAAACCAATTTCATTTTATGATAAAAAAACGCCATCAAAAAACCCAGCTATTGTTGCAAAAACAATAGGCTGGGTGAATTGAATATTCAATCAAAACCTTAGTTACTTACTGAGAGCAAAAGCCTCGCTCGCCAGTTTGGTAATTCCATCCCAGTCACCTTTCGCGACAAGATCTTTAGGAGCAACCCAAGAACCACCAACACATACAACATTAGGCAAAGACAAATAGTCATTGGCATTTTTCAAATTAACCCCGCCTGTTGGGCAGAATATGACATCTTGGATTGGTGATGAAAGCGACTTCAAATATGGCGCTCCGCCTGCTTGTTCCGCAGGGAAGAATTTTAGAACCTTAAAACCCTCTTCACGAAGCGACATCACCTCACTCGCCGTAGCAGCGCCCGGCAACAATGGAACATCCGATTTTTTAGCATAGTCAAGAAGTTCGAGCGTGGCACCCGGCGAGACGATAAATTGCGATCCTGCATCGACAGCTTGTTTATATTGCGCAGGGTCAAGCACCGTTCCAGCACCTGGTACGGCACCTTCCACTTGGTCCGCAACTGCTCTGATTGCATCCAGACCAGCCGGCGTTCTCAAGGTCACTTCAATAGCTTTTAAGCCACCTGCAACCAGCGCACGCGCAAGAGAAACAGCAGAATCAACATCATCAACTACTAAGACAGGAACCACAGGTTGCAGTTTCAGGATATTTAGTAGATTTTCTGTTTTATCGTTCATTGGTCTTCCTTTAAATCGATTAGATACCCTCAATTATAGACGAGATGACAAAAAGTCCAGCTCAATGGTCGCAGGTGCTAAACAATAATTGCACTTCGCTTCATAACAAGGTATTTCCACAACCATCATGACACAAGAAAAATCTGAACACACAAATCTACCCATTGTGGTAGCTGCGCTTTATCATTTCGCTCGGTTTCCTGATTTCAAGAATTTTCAGGAGCCCTTGCTCGACGTTTGTAATGACAATGGCATTAAAGGCACCTTGTTGCTAGCCCATGAAGGCATCAATGGCACTGTTTCTGGCTCCAGAGCCGGCATCGACGCGTTGTTAAAATTCATCCGAAGCAACCATCTTTTTGCCGATTTGGTACATAAAGAAAGCTTTACAGATGAACAGCCATTTTATCGCATGAAAGTGCGGTTGAAGAAAGAAATCGTTACCATGGGTGTCGAAGACATTGACCCCAATAAGATTGTTGGCACTTATGTGGCACCTGAAAAATGGAACGAACTTATCTCTGATCCTGACACGATCGTTATTGATACCCGCAATGACTACGAAGTAGCCATTGGAACATTTGAAGGCGCGGTTGATCCAAAAACCAAAACATTCCGTGAATTTCCAGATTGGGTAAGACAACAAAAAGAGCTCAATAAAGATACCAAAATTGCGATGTTCTGCACCGGTGGTATCCGATGCGAAAAATCAACTGCCTTTATGAAGCAAGAGGGCTTCGATGATGTCTATCATCTTGAAGGTGGTATATTGAAATATCTCGAAGAGGTTCCCAAAGAAGCAAGCAAATGGCAAGGCGATTGTTTTGTTTTTGATGAGCGTGTCTCCGTTGGTCATGGCCTCGTCCAAGGTGATTATGATCAATGCCATGCATGCCGTATGCCGCTTTCCGACGAAGATATGAAACTACCGTCCTATGAAAAAGGGATATCTTGCCTTCATTGCATTGATAAAAAATCAGATGAAGACCGCACCCGTTTTCGCGATAGACAATTACAAGTCGAACTTGCAAAAAAACGCGGTGAAAAGCACATCGGCAGCTGATATTCAGGGCGAGTGAGATAGCCCAAAAATATCGATTAGACTTGACGAAACGGCGGCTTTATGGCCTAACCGCGCAAAGATAATTGTTCGACGTTTCGTTTCGAAAAAAGTGACCATCAAAAATGACAGATAAAAATATTCGGGTACGTTTAGCGCCCTCTCCCACTGGTGAACCTCATATTGGTACTGCTTATGTTGCACTCTACAACTATCTCTTCGCAAAGAAAAAGGGCGGAACATTAGTTCTTCGCATCGAAGATACCGATGCGACGCGCTCGAAACCTGAATATGAACAAACAGTTTTTGATAGTCTACGTTGGATGGGTCTTGATTGGTCAGAAGGCCCAGATGTTGGCGGCGATTACGGCCCATATCGCCAAAGTGAACGCAAACACATATATGGTCAATATGTTGACCAAATTCTTGAGGCAGGTCATGGCTTTAAATGCTTCTGCTCGCCTGATGAACTTAATGAGATGCGTGAATTTCAACGTTCCCAAGGTAAACCACCTCGTTATAGCGGTCGTTGCCTGCGTTTAAGCGCCGAGGAAATCAAAGCAAGAGAAGATGCTGGCGATATTCCCGTTATTCGCATGAAAATTCCAACAGAAGGCTCATGCAAATTCCAAGACGGTGTTTATGGTGATGTGGAAATCCCGTGGGATGCTGTTGATATGCAAGTCATTCAAAAAGCAGATGGCATGCCAACTTATCACATGGCAAATATTGTGGATGATCACCTCATGAAAATCAGCCATGTTGCCCGTGGTGAGGAGTGGGTCTCATCGACACCAAAACACATTCTACTTTATCAATATCTTGGTTGGGAAGCTCCTGAGTTTATTCACCTGCCACTCATGCGTGGTGCTGATAAATCCAAACTATCTAAGCGAAAAAACCCGACTTCAATGTCCTACTATGCTGGCCTTGGGCATCTGCCAGAAGCCTTGGCCAACTTCCTCGGACTGTTTTTCATTCAGATCTCTGAAGGCGATGAGCTGATGGAAATGGATGAACTTATTGAACGCTTTGAAGTTGAGAAAATGTCAAAGGCCGGTGCTATTTTTGACGTACAAAAACTTGACTGGCTAAACGCCCGTTGGTTGCGCGAAAAACTATCGCCCGAAGAGTTTTTGTCTCGTGCATTAACTTGGGCACAAGAAAACGATAAGCTTAAACAGGGTTTGTTGCTCGCTCAGTCTCGCATTCAAACTTTTGCCGAATTGCCGGATCTTGCTGGTTTTCTCTTCAAGGGTGACGTTGGCATAACGGCTGAATCTTTTGCTAACATCAAAAAGAACCCGCCTGAAAAATGCCTCGAAATTATCGATGCAGTTCGCCCTGCATTGGATGAAATTGATGAATGGAATCGTGAGAGCATCGAAGACGCATTGCGTCAGGCAGCTGAAAAGCTTGAAACCAAACTTGGCAAACTAACGCCACCGCTATTCGTAGCAGTCAGCGGCTCATCACGCTCACTACCGCTATTTGATGCGATGGTCCTATTAGGCCGTGCTATGGTTCGTCAAAGACTCGTTGTTGCAAGCAAAGTTCTGCACGCATCCCTTGACGCCCAAGCAGACACGGCAGCCGAATAAACTCGTTAAAGAAGATTACGATGACTGATAATAAAACCGAAGAAGCCCTATCAACTGATGCCAGCGAAGTACGTTTGCAAAAACGCGAACGCCTGCAAGAGTTGGTTGGTAACTTATTTCCCACTAATTTCCATCGCACAATCACCAACAGCGAGTTAATGGAAAAATATGCCGACATAGAAGACGGTCATATGACGGGTGATATTGTAACTGTTGCCGGACGTATCTATTCATCACGCAATAATGGCATGTTCATGGATATGCGCGATGCTGGTGGTAAAGTTCAGATTTTCACCCACAAAAATAATGCCAGTGAAGATGTACGTGAGCGCCTTCAATATATCGATATCGGCGATATTATTGGTGTTGTAGGCGAGGTACGTCGCACACCTCGGGGCGAATTAACTGTCAATGCGACAGAAATTACAATGCTTTGTAAGACAATGCGCCCAATGCCAGAAAAATTCCACGGTCTAACGGATGTTGAAACACGATATCGTAAGCGTTACCTCGATCTAATGTCAAATGAGGAATCCAAAGAACGATTGCAAATGCGTGCGAAAATCGTCTCAGGCATTCGCCGCTTTATGGAGGATGAGGGCTTCCTCGAGATTGAGACGCCCATGCTCCATCCTGTTTACGGTGGCGCAACAGCCGATCCATTTATGACCCATCACAACACGCTTGATATGGATATGTATTTGCGTATTGCGCCCGAATTATATCTCAAACGTGCATTGGTTGGCGGCGTTAGCGACAAGGTTTTTGAAATTAACCGTAATTTCCGAAACGAGGGCGTCTCTACGCGTCATAATCCAGAATTCACGATGATGGAGGCCTATTGGTCCTATCATGACTATACAGACGCTATGGACCTGACCGAACGTATGTTTGCAAAGATGGCAAATCAACTTTATGGCACGACTGATGTCGAATTTGGTGACAAAACGATATCTTTTGAAGCTCCATTTAAACGCGTGCCAATGCCTGAAGCTGTTAAAGACGCGACAGGAATTGACTTCCTTGCAATTGACAATGATGCGGATGCGCGCGAGGCTGCCAAGAAGGCGCTTCCAGGTATCGATATCGATGAGGATGGCACTTGGGGCGAAATGCTTGCACTTGTGTTTGAAGAAAAAGCCGAGCACCTTCTCATCCAACCTTCTCACGTCACGCATATGCCAAAAGATATATCACCTTTTGCCAAAGAAGTTCCGGGTGAACCGCGCCTTGTGGAGCGCTTTGAAACATTTATCAATGGTTGGGAAATTGCAAACGCATTTTCCGAACTTAACGACCCTGTCGAGCAGCGCGCGCGCATGGTTGAGCAGGTCGAACAGGCTCAAGCCCGTGGCGAAAAAGAACGTGTTTTGGATGAAGACTTCTTAGAAGCAATGGATCATGGCATGCCACCAGCGGCTGGTATCGGCATAGGTATTGATCGCGCGATCATGCTTTTGACAAATGCCCAATCCATCCGTGATGTAATCTTATTTCCAGCGCAGAAAACAAAAACCTAGTTCACCAGTTCTGTCTCCAGGTCTTGCAAAGCATTTTCCCAATCATCCGGGAGATGCTTTGTATATCCTTGATCGATCAGCGTTTGGAACGCCTTATCTGCATTCTCATCAAAGTCTTGTTCAGATTGAAATCCACGTTGAGGATATGTGCGAATACGCCAGTAGTTGCCAACAATTTCATGAATAACCTTCTGAATATCAACCTTATCCGTAGGTTGAGAGATCATGTGTATGTTCGGTGCAGTAACAACTGAGCTTAAATCAGGCCATATCTGATCTAGTGTCGCGCGGCACCGTCGCAGCATAAGTGGTTTTGCTACAAAGATAGCCGATGTACATTCTGGAAACATTTCTTTTACATTCAGGATATTTTCACCTGTGTTCATTGCTTGCTCTTCGAGAAGAACGTCCTCATTTGGAACACCATTTTTGATCGCAGTTTTAGCAAACGCTGCGGCCTCGGTTACATCGAATATATCCTTGGTAAAGTTGCCGCGAGCGCCTGTAAAAACTATCTTCGGTCCTAAACCTGCATGATAAAGGTCGGCACACTTTTCAGCAACGCGTGTATCATAACTGCCTAATCCAACAATCAGGTCAAATCCACTCGGATCAAGTGGAATGATTTCTTCCAAACAATGATATTGCCAAACAGAAAATGCAGCATCGAGAACTTTGGGTTCAGGTACGTTTAACATGATATTCTCCTAAACATTTAGGAGATCATCACTGCAAATTATGGCGATTTTTCTACAGTTTACTCACTTTTCATAACGTACTGTAATTACGCGGAGTTAATTGTATTTAACACGCGTTCCCAAAACACCTGGGATTTTGTCCTGATTCAGGTCGTCATCACCGTTGCCGAGACCAACAATTGACAAGACATTATCAAAAAAACCTGCCTGCTCCTGCATGACATCCGCATTCGGGCCTTTATCACCGGGGTAAATCTGTTGAAGTTCTTCCCCATGCACCATCTCAATTTCACCTTCAGCATGTTCATCACTGCCAAAACCAACCATGCCTAACATATTATCCATGAAACCTGGTTCTGAGGTTTCCATTTGCTCGTGCTCTTCCGTCAAGTCACCGTTAGGCTCCATAACAGCAGCTTCTTCTTCCGCAGCTGCCGTTTCGGCAGCAAGCTCTTCTGCTTCCAACTCTTCATCCGTTTTTTCGGTGTAACAATCTAAAGCGAGAAGCTGATCATTATTAAAATCATTAATCTCTTCTTGTGAAAGTGTGAAACGATCTCCCATGAACCTGCCACCATAGGTCTCCTCGACATTTACATAGCGCACTTCCCATTGAGAGTTTGTCGCCATACTTAAAAGCGGGTCAGGCGCGTAAACAACCTGCGCACCGATATTATCCCCCCTAAAATCCGCACGATTGGACGGACCTTGAGTATCTATCATCGAAACTGTGATCAGGTTGGCACCTACATACTCACTCTCCAGAAATTTTGTGTAACTCATCAGCATCTCAATTCGCTGTCGTGGCGGAAGAAAATCCGATCGGATAAACGCTGTAACACGCTTTTCTTTCATCAACACAAAGTCTGCCTTATGAGCTACTTTGCAGGCTAAACCTTTTAGTGGATCATCACCAAGTAGCGGCCCTGCAAAAACGATGGCAGCTGCACCTGTTGCGCCAGATACGCCACACAGAGCTATAATAATAATGATTATCTTCTTCGTGAAGAAGCCCGATTTTTTTTCAGAAACATCCTCAACGATTTCAGGATCAAGCTCCATCTGAAGAACATCCCCGCCAACCGGAGGAACTGAGATATCTGTAGAGTTTTCGTCGCTTAAGGCTACAAGTTCACTGTGTTCTGCATCATTATTGTTTTTCTTGTTGCGCTTTAAAAGACCTCGAAACCATTTCTTCTTAAGTTTATCAACTGTTTCATCAGCTACTTCTGACGCAGCAATCTTTGGTTCTTCAATCACCTTCTTCGGACGCCCGAGTTTTTTTACAGGAGTTTTTGTAGCGGTTTTCTTGGATGTTTTTCCCGTTGTTTTTTTTGTGGTTTTGGCCTGACTATCTACAGGCTTCTTTGTGCCTTTTGGGGAGGGTTTCTTCTCATCACCGTCCTTGGCAGTAACATCAACACCTTCAGAATTTGATTTCTTGTTGCGCTTCAGAAAACCAAAAAGACTTCGTTTTTTCTGAGGGGATACATTATTTTCAGTCGCTTCGGCGCTAACAATTTCAGCGTCAAGCTCTTGTTTCTTTGGCTGGCCACGTTTTTTAGGCGCTTGTTTTTTAGCACTTTTGGTACTTTTGTTCTTTGCGGTTGACGCTTTTTTGGATGACTGTTTTTTGCTCGTGGAGCCTTTATCTACAGATGCATTATTGTGGTCAGCGACATCTGATTTAGATTTGGAATTACGGCGTAAAAAATTGAACAAACCTTTTTTCTTAGGCTTGTTTTCACCATCTTCAGGCAATTTACTATCTTGTTTTTTTGCCATTTTTAGCAATCAACTCAACTCAAACGCAACACTTACTCGATTTGATAATAATATATGGACCTTTCTCTTTCATTAACCGTATTCGATACGATCAGCGCTGCAATTTACAAATGATTAACTATTTGACTAGCCCTGTCATTAGACTTTCTCCAAGCTGTCACAGCAATGTCATTGGTGTGGGTATAAAAGAAGGCATCTATTTCTTAGGGTGCAACTCATGACAGATAGCTTTCAATATCGGGCACTTTTTCTCTCAGATATTCATTTGGGAACCCGTGGCTGTCAGGCAGAAATGCTTCTCGATTTTTTACGTGAATATGACGCTGAATATATCTATCTCGTCGGCGACATATTCGATGGATGGCGCCTACGTAAAGGCTGGTATTGGCCGCAATCACATAATGATGTGGTTCAAAAAATCCTGCGCAAAGGTCGCAAGGGAAGTAAAATAATTTATGTTCCGGGTAATCATGATGAAGTTATGAGAAACTATCTGGGAACACATTTTGGCGGTATCGATGTCAAAGAAAAAGACATTTATACTGCGTTAAGCGGAGAAAAATTTCTCATCATTCATGGCGATCAATTTGATATGGTTGTCATAAATGCAAAATGGTTAGCCTATCTGGGTGATTGGGCCTACGAGACAATCTTAAAGATTAATACTTTGGTAAATCGAATTAAACGTCTCTGGGGTGGCCAATATTGGTCTCTGTCACGTTGGGCAAAACATAAAGTCAAAAGCGCCGTAAACTTCATCGGTGATTACGAAGCCGTGCTTAGCTCCGAGGCTGAGAAGGCCGATGTTAACGGCATCATCTGCGGACATATTCACCATCCTGCAATGCATGACGTCAATGGTATTAAATACATAAACACAGGCGACTGGGTAGAAAGTTGCACTGCGGTTATCGAGCACTTGGACGGTACATTTGAGTTGATTGAATGGTCAAAAGTAACGCGCTTGCGCACAGAAGCACGATCAAGCAAGAAAATGCAATTAGTAGCGGGCGGGCGGCAGACTAAAACCGTGTGATCTGGGCAGGCTAGAGCAATATAAGTGGGATTGGACACATTATGAGCAAAACAATCGGCGTTAAACGTCAGTTACAAAACGCAGTGTCGCAAAACCGCGCGCTTTCAAAAACCGGGCTTCAGGAACGCCTATTTGCAAATGCCTTCACGAAGCTAGTTTACCCCCAGATATGGGAAGACCCGGAAGTTGATATGCAAGCGCTGGACATCAAACCTCATCATAATTTGGTGTGCATTGCCTCTGGTGGATGTAATATCATGTCGTATTTAACAATGTCACCGGCATCAATCACAGCTGTCGATTTATCGCCCGCACACATTGCTCTTAATAAACTTAAACTGGTTGCAGCCAAGCACTCTCCAGATTACCGCACGTTTCATGATTTCTTCGTACGTGGCAATTTAAGCTCGAATGTTACAAATTATGAATTCTTCTTCAGGCCACATCTAGATGCACAGTCTAATGCATATTGGAGTAGTCGACTAGGCTTAACAGGTCGCAAAATCGATATGTTCAAGAATGGGTTTTATCAATACGGACTTCTTGGAAAATTCATACGCGCAGCTCACCTAGTTGCCAGGTTACACGGAGTAGACCTGACAGACTTTATACAATGTAGAACACTTGATGAGCAGAAGCGTTTCTTCAAATCCAATGTAGAACCGATCTTTAACAGCCGTCTTATAAAGTTCATTGCGAAAAATCGCGTAAGTCTGTTCGGCTTGGGCATCCCCCCACAGCAATATGAGGAACTAGCAAATGCCGCAGGTGGCGACATTTTGGGAGCATTGAAAGAACGTACACGATCCCTCATGTGTAATTTTCCGCTCAAAGAAAATTACTTTGCGTGGCAGGCCTTTTCCAGAAGTTATAATCAAGATGGGGTAGGCCCGCTACCGCCTTACCTTCAAATAAATAACCTTTCGAAATTGCGTGAACTAACAGATCGAGTGGATGTAAGAAATGAAACATTTACACGTTTTCTATCAAACACCGCCGCGAATACAAAACACGGGTATGTTCTACTAGACGCACAAGACTGGATGACAAATGAACAACTCAACGAGCTCTGGGGACAGATCACACGAACTGCCGCACCGGGTGCACGTGTAATATTCAGGACTGCAGGCATTCCAACTATTTTGCCGGGACGCGTAGATGATAGCATTTTATCTCACTGGGAATATCTGGGCGAAACTTCTACAAAACTAAACAAACAAGACCGCTCGGCGATTTATGGTGGTTTCCACATCTATAAACTCAAGGACAACTAGAATGCTTGCAAGTAGCTCGCAACATCAATCATTGATGAATCATATTTATAGCAAACAAAGACACATATATGACGCTACGCGAAAGTTTTATCTATTAGGTCGTGATCAGATGATTATGGGGTTACGGCCGCCCAATGGCGGCTCAGTTCTGGAGATTGGATGTGGTACTGGGCGTAATCTTGTAGTTGCAGCTGGAACCCGCCGCCGTGCCCGTTATTTTGGTTTAGATATCTCAAATGAAATGCTAAAATCTGCCAATAAACTGATCAAGCAAAACGAGCTTCAAGACCAGATCAAGATTGCCAATGCGGATGCAACAGATTTCAATCCTCAAGAATTATTTGGGATCACAAAATTTGATCGCATCTTTATATCGTATAGTTTATCGATGATGCCATATTGGAAAGAAGCCGTTGACCAAGCATTGATTCACCTTTCTGAAAAGGGTTCTTTGCACATCGTTGATTTTGGCCAACAATCTGAATTACCAAAGACATTTCGGAGCATTCTACGCGGATGGTTAAAACTTTTTCATGTTTCACCCCGCACTGACCTACTTGAGTATCTTTCCCACATCAGCCAAAAAAGTAATCGCGGCATGGTGTTCAAAAAACCATACCGCGATTATACAACCTATTGTGTGATTGGGCCTCAACGTAACTAAAGCAAGGCGCAACTAAGGTGCGACATAATCAGTAATATAGTGAGACAGCGTGCTTTGCCTCAGCAAAAAACAACCATCTTTCAGCAAACAATCCGGCGATCATCGATATAAAGCCAATGAACATAAATAGGCCATGACCTCCAAATTGATAAGAAAGCGCTGCCATTAGAAATGGAATTAGCAAACCCAGAATTACGGATATTCTGCGCAACTTTTTAGAATGCTTACGACCTACTTGGTGCATCATTTCTTTAGTCAGATAATTTTCACCTGAATGCGGCTTTTCAAACAATTTCACTTTACCTAGATGACCAAGGCCTGTTGCCGTTCCAGTGTCAGACCCAGTTTGTGAAAAGCCAACCCCATCTGCATGGCTCCACCAAAGAGCTTTCGCGCCCCATGCAATCATCAAAGAAAGTCCCGCAAATAATGCGGCCATATTCCCCATCATACCATGCTTAGCACCAAAAGTTGCAGCAAGCACAAGACCAGAAGCAATACCAAAAGCAACGTAACACACTGGCGTGAGATTACTGTGCCAGCTAGGAACAGTTTTAAGCTGCGCATAGATCATTGATGTGGCATAGATTGTGACCAGCGATAAAATAGTAATGACAAAACCCAAAGCACCAATGCGCTCGCCTGTTGTCATCCATACAAGTGCATAGATGCCAAACAACATGAGCGTCACAACAGCTAAGACACCCTCACGCGATAGCCAAGAAGAACGCCACTGCGAGAATGCTCGCCACGCCCGTTCAGGATGCCCCAAATGAAATGTAGAAGACAAAAGGCCAATGACAGCCAAGCCACCAGCAAGAAAACAAATGAGAAATGCTGAAAGTGGTCCTTGCGGCATTGGCCAACCAAGACCAATCATCGCCATGAAGCCAAAACCGGCACCAGACATTACAGTGAAAAATATAACGGAGATTGCTGGATGCATGACTTATCCCAACTTATCTAAAGATGTTAATGCACGGTCGAGCCATCCCAAAACACCTTTATCTGCAACAACAGCTGCAGGCATTTCAGTCGTCTTTGGTGCGTCAGGGCGTGTTTTCGGGCGTGGAGGCAGATACTTATTAACAGGTGATGTCTCCATCTCCGGCATCAGATTGATACCGCCACGATCTGCGACCATTTTCGACACATCAGAAGTTGGATCAGCAAAATCACCGAAATGACGAGCGCTTGCAGGGCAGGTTTTCACACATGCCGGCACTCGATCAACCTCTGGCAGGTTTTCATTGTAGATACGATCCACACAAAGCGTACATTTTTTCATGACGTTTTCTGTCGGATCCATTTCCCGAGCGCCATAAGGACATGACCACGCGCACAGACCACAACCGATACACATATCTTCATCTACAAGCACGATACCATCTTCACTACGCTTATAGCTGGCACCCGTGGGGCAAACTGTAACGCAAGGTGCATCATCACAATGCAGACAAGATTTTGGGAAGTGAACAATTGATGCAGGCGCATCCTCTGGCGTCACTTCAAAGGTGTGAATACGGTTTAACCAAGCACCTGTTGGACTGTCACCATAGGGGTCTGTATCCGATAATGGAGCCCCATAGCCACCTGTGTTCCACTCTTTACAGTTCACAGCGCAAGCATGGCACCCGACACATATATCGAGATCAATAACCAGGCCTAATTTTTTTTCTGTTGTTGCAGGAAGTAAGGTCATTTTGTCCACTCCTTACCGTAGCTAAGATCCGCTGGCGCTTCATGTCCCGGATTCAGTTGTTGGTCAAATTGCGGTTGGCTGAGTGCTTGTTCAGCATCTGCTTTTTCAACACGAACACGAAGATCAAACCAAGCTGCCTGACCCGTAATTGGATCTGAATTTGACCAGCGATAACCATCATTTTTTGCAGGAAGAAGTTCATTGATCAGATGATTTAGCAAGAAGCCTTTTGTAGCCTCAGGAGAATTAGGAGAGAGTGACCAAGCACCTTTGCGCTTGCCAATGGCATTCCATGTCCAAAGAGTTTTCTGATTGACCGCACTCATGCGACGCACAGGTACTTTGATCTTCCCATGATAGGAAGTAATCCAAGCCCAATCACCATCTTCAAGCCCTGCTTCATCGCAGATTTCACCGGGTATATACATTGGGTTATCGCCATGAATTTGACGCAACCAAGCATTTTGGGAGCCCCAAGAATGATACATCGCAGCAGGACGCTGAGTAAGAGCATGATACGGATATTCATCTGTATCTATGCCTGTACCCTCAAATGGTGCATACCAGTCTGGAAGCGGATCAAAACAATCCTCAATGCGTTTCCGATGGCTTTCAGGAGCCTTCGGCTCCATCTTGCCCGCTGCGCAAAGCTGGAATTTTGCCATTGGCTCAAGATACAATTGGAAAACATTTTCAACAGGCGCATCTTGCATACCCATTTCCACGGCCCAATTTTGCCATGCCATATTCGCATGCTTGTAATATAGCGCCTCCTTCGGCACGTGAGATTCAGAAAAACCACCATTCTCAATATAGCGTTTGATCTGATCAGGGTTTGGCTCACCGCGTCCCGTTTTATCACCATCTTTACCGCGCCAACCTGATAAAGGACCAACACCTGGCTTACGTTGGTGATTTGTAATGTAATCTGCATAGTCTTTAAACTTAGCTGATCCGTCCTCATTTGTCATACCAGGCAAACCAAGACGAGCGCCAAGGTCGAGCAGTACAGATTGAAATCCGCGAACTTCGCGATCTGGTTCAAATACTGGCCAACGAATAGCATCGCACATAGCTTCTGGTTCACTAATGGGGCGGTCCAATAGCGAGATTGCGTCGTGACGTTCAAGGTATGTTGTATCGGGCAAAACCAGGTCGGCATAAGCAACCATCTCCGAAGAATACGCATCAGAATAGATTAGCTTCGGAATAATATATTCACCGTTTTCATCTTTATCGGTGAGCATTTTCATCACACCGTTAGAATTCATAGATGAATTCCAAGCCATATTAGCCATGTACATAAAGAGTACATCAATTCCATAAGGATCGCGTGCATGAGCATTAGGAATAACCATGTGCATCAAACCGTGAGATGACATAGGCGCATCCCAAGAATATGCCTTATCAATCCGTTGCGGTGTGATGCCATCATCTTCAAGCAACATACCCTCTGGTCCGCGCATAAACCCAAGTTGCGGTCCTGCAAGCGGCTTGCCAGCTTCACCGCCGCCATGTGGCGCAGGCTGAGCATGAACCGGACGCGGATAGGGAGGCTTAAAACGAAAGCCACCGGGGCAATCGATAGAACCAAGCAAGATTTGTAGTATGTGAATTGCGCGACATGTTTGAAAACCATTTGAGTGAGCAGCAATACCCCGCATCGCATGAAAAGACACCGGACGGCCAATCATTTTATCGTGCTTTTCGCCCTTCATATCAGTCCAAGGCTGGTCAATTACAATCTCTTTGTCGAACGCAGCTTCTGCTATTTCAGAAGCAATTCGCTCGATCTGATTTGCGCTCACACCAGTCGCTTCGCTGACATTTTCAGGGGCATATTTCTCGTCAGAATATTTGTTCGCCAAAAGCTCGAATACTGGACGAGCTTTGATGCCGCGCTTAACGGACACACTACCTTGAAGATCCGGCTTTACACCCTTTTTATTGTAGGCAACAGCTTTGCCTGTTTTACGATCAAGAACCAGAGCATTGCCTTCTTTATCACGGGCAAATGTGCCGTGATCATTACCATCTGGATTATCAATCACAAGCCATGGCGCATTTGTATAACGGATTAAGTAGTCAACATCGATCTTACCAGCTTTAATAAGCTGATGCACAAGCGATAGGACGAAAAGACCGTCCGTACCCGGTGTAATGCCAACCCATTCATCTGCAATCGCATTGTAACCAGTTCGAATTGGGTTCACAGCTATTGCTTTGACACCACGCTCTTTCAGCTTAGACAAACCGATTTTAATCGGGTTGGAATCGTGATCCTCAGCTACGCCGAATATAACAAAGAGCTCAGTTTTATCCCAATCGGGCGAACCAAATTCCCAAAAGGCGCCACCGAAAGTATAAATACCACCAGCGGCCATATTAACCGAACAGAACCCACCGTGCGCCGCAAAGTTTGGCGTACCATACTGTTGCGCCCACCAGCCGGTAAAACTCTGACTTTGGTCACGCCCCGTAAAGAAAGCCAATTTCTTTGGGTCTTTCTTGCGAACATCAGACAACCAACCAGTCGCCATCTCAAGCGCCTCATCCCATTCGATTGGCTCAAACTTGCCCTCACCACGTTCACCAACACGCTTCAAAGGTTTTGATAATCTGGCTGGCGAGTAATGCTGCATAATGCCTGCAGAGCCTTTCGCACACAAAACACCCTTGTTAATTGGATGATCACGGTTACCCTCGATATATCTAATCTTGGGAACGCCATTCTCATCATCGCGAATGTGAACATTAATTCCGCAACGGCAAGCGCACATATAACACGTGGTTTGACGAATCTCATCGGACACATGCGGTGAGTTTTCTATCACATGAGAAGTCTCAGCCAATTTAAACGTCCTCCAAAAATTTACTGAATTTGCGAGCTTTATTGCAGCAATGACCTTAAATTACAACTAATACAGAGCCATAAAATGCACTGTTAGCAATATTTATGAGAAAAAGAGTCTCATTTTTTATACAATAGAAGTATTTTGTATACTAAGTTAATGAGTTCAAATTTATAGGGCCAGTTGAACAGAATTTAACAGTCAATAGAACAAAAAGGCCGCACCTGACGTATCAAATGCGACCTCTTTCTTTAACAAAGAATGTATTCGACTTATCCCTTGCCTTTCCAAGGAACCAGACGATCTTCCGCCATGCGCATAAGCACATCGATACCATAGCCAATTACGCCAATCAGGATGATACCCACGATAACAATATCTGTTAACTGAAATTTCGATGCAGCAATAATCATCTTACCTGCACCTTTTTCAGCGGCAACCAATTCAGCAGCAACAACTGTGCCCCAACAAACGCCCATAGCAACACGCGCGCCAGTAAAGATCTCCGGTAAGGAGTTTGGCAAGATAACCTTTGTAAGCAGCTGCGTCTTAGTGGCTCCCAGTGAATAGGCAGCATGAACCTTAGAGATATTCACACCGGAAACACCGGCACGGGCTGCAATTGTCATAATCCACAGCGCTGCCAAGAATAACAGACTAATCTTGCCTTGCTCACCAATACCGAACCAAATGATGATCAAGGGAATTAACGCAAGCGGCGGAACAGGACGCATAAACTCAACGATCGGATCAAACCAACCACGGAACCATGAACTAAGGCCCATTGCAAACCCAAGTGGAATACCAAACAGACAACCTAGAGAGAAGCCGAGAACAACACGGATCAATGACCAGAAAAGATTCTCCCAAAGACCAACGCCTTGATACCCTTCTTTAGCGAGCTCAACAAAACGGCTCCAAACTTTCTCAGGTGGAGGTAAGTAGAGTGCCTCCATAGTTAAGCCTGTTTCAGGACGAACTTGCAAAGAACCCTTGGCGGTCATTAAGATTTCACCATCAGCAAACGGAACAACCTGGTTTGGTGAAACAGATACGCCATCAATCGCGGTAACGCGATATCCTTCTTCTTTGCCACCATCATCATTATTCTGAGCTTTCAGAATTTTTGATCGTCGCTCTGAAATAAGTAAAACATCATCCTTAGCAAAACCCGTTGCGCTATTTGTAATGTCCTGAGTTTTTGTTTCCGTATCCCCTTGCGCAACGACAGTTATATAAACCGTCCCATCCGCGGTTTCACCAACCGCATTTGTTGCAGTATATGTGAACGACGATTCGCCCACAAATGGTGGAGGCAATATTGTGAACGGAATTAACTTACTGCCAGTAGCAATGCCCCATAGAACAAAAATAGTAACAACCGCAGCAACTGAGGCGACGCGGTTGGCAGTTACAGCGCTCTCGTCCCCAAAAGTAACCGTTTTAAGGCTTGTATAACCGGTCGCTTTTTCCTTACCTCGACCATATAATCGATGGACATAACTACAACCAGCAGAAACAGCTAAATAGATCCCGAAGATCACAGCTATGCCGACGATCATCCAAAGTGTTGTAGCGATTAGATCAAAAATTTCTCCCAACATTATGCACTCTCCGTCCGGCCCATGATTTCTTCTTCCATATCCCAAATCATGTTCAGGATTTCATCGCGTGTTTTACCAAAATCGGGATGTCGCTTCACTTCACGCAGATCTGCACCAACGCCCATTTCAGCAAATGGTAATTGATATTCTTTATGCACACGGCCCGGGCGTGGCGCCATAACTAACAAACGTTCACCAAGAAGCAGTGCTTCCTCTACCGAGTGCGTAATAAGAATGATTGTCTTGCCTGTTTTTTTCCAAAGATCAAGCACAAGGCTTTGCATCTTCTCACGCGTAAGCGCATCAAGTGCACCTAGCGGTTCATCCATCAATACAACATCAGGATCATTGGCCAAACATCTGGCAAGCGCAACTCGCTGTTGCATACCGCCGGACAATTCATAGATCATTTTTTGACTAAAGTCTTGAAGACCGACAATCTCCAATAATTCTTCAATCTTAACTTTGGTCTCAGCCGCTGGTCGACCAGCCATGCGCGGGCCAAACCCAATATTGTCAGAGACATTCATCCATTCAAACAATGCCCCCTTCTGAAAGACCATTCCGCGCTCAGAGCTGGGTCCAACAACACGATCTTTACCTAGTGAGATTTCACCAGCAGTCGGCGCAAGAAAGCCTGCAAGAATGTTTAAAAGTGTTGTCTTACCACAACCAGACGGGCCGAGCACAGACATGAGCTCGCCTTCTTTAATATTTAGATTGATGTTCTTAAGCGCTTCTACCGAGCCGCCATCAGGCAGCGAGAACGTCATTGAAACATCGTTGATGATCAAACCAGACACTGGTGCCACCTCCGAACTTGAGAAAAGGGGTGCGCGGCGTTAATTTCAACGCCACGCAAATGCATAATCCCAAATTGGATTACATTTTTGAAGCAGCTTCGAGGTAGCTTGCATTTACCACAGCTGAATAATCAGGAAGCGCAGTAATCTTACCACCTTCTTCAAGCTTAGCTGCTGCATTCGTTAGGTATTCAGCAACACCGCCACCAAGCCATTCATCAGAAAGCTGCGTCTCAACAGATGGGAATACAAATGTACCAATCACGGCAGCTGTACCTTCAGCATCCATACCGGCAGCTTTACCAATAGCTTCCATCATAGGAGCCGAATCTGCAGCATAATCCGCATTCATCTTAGCAGTTACAGCCAAGAATTTTGTCAAAACATCGGCATTTTCTTCAGCAAATGCCGTTGGAACAGATGTCACGTCGAAAACTTTACCAACAACAGCTTCTTTCTCCGCACCTTCAATGATTGCATTACCGTGTTGCTTCATTGCACGAAGAGAACCACCCCAGCCGCAAGCCATTGCTAGGTCTGTGTTTGGCTGCGCAAATGCAGCAGCGGAGTCTGACGGAGACATGTCCACGATTTCTAGATCAGATTCAGCAAGACCAAAATGTGCAATTTGAGCCAAGAAACCAGAATGTGCCGCAGTTCCTAGTGGAACGGCAACTTTTTTGCCTTTTAGTTCAGCAACATTATCCTTAGTGATTTCAAGCTCTGAACGAACAACACAATTATCATTATCAGAATATGAAACGGCGATATCGACAACTTGTAAATCTTGACCTGCAGCAGTAGCCACCAAGAACGGTGTCACACCTTGTGAGAACGAAATATGCACATCACCTGATGCCATCGCAGCTGACATTGCAGTACCAGCATCGAAAGACACCCATTTAACTGGAATACCTAGTTCTTTAGCATAAAGTTCATTTGCTTGTGCAAACTGGTTTGGTGTTGGCCATTCCAAAAAGTATGCAACAACAAGTTCATCGAGTGCCTGCGAAGGTGCAACACTAGCCATAAGGGCCATTACACCACCTGCAACTACTCCTGTTACTTTGTTAAATTTCATTTGGTATTCTCCCGTTTGTTTACAATTTTTAGGTCCAAGTTCTTATTATTATTTAATGTTTAAACATTTTGTTTTGAACTTTGAGTCTAATTTAATAACAATTATCTATTAGAAGCAATCAATAAATTGCGAGTAGGTCCAGACGTAAGGGTTGCATGAGCCAGTTGCAAATTGAATAAACGATGTGAACTATTTCGCCAGTCAAGCAAAGTATAGATCGCCTAGTCAAGAATTTCGCTTGCACATTGAGCAAGCAACTCAATTCCCGGTTCAATATTAGCTTCCGAGATAGAAGAGAAACCAAGCCGAAAATAGTTTCTATTCTCCTCTGGCTTGGAAAAAAAGACATCACCCGGCTCAATCAAAACACCCTTCTCCTGTGCTCTTACTGCCAATTCTCCAACATCTAGTTCATCTGGCCCCCTCACCCAAAATGAACTGCCGCCAAAATCTGGCACATCATACCAACCATGAAATCGGTTAGCCAAAGCAAGGCTGAGTGTTTCAGACCTGCGTTGATATGTCTGGCTAAGTTTATTAATCAAAGTGTTGTGAATACCCAATGACAAAAACAGAGCGACCACGCGCTGATTATTGCCAGGCGGATGGCGCAACATAAGGCGACGCATAGCCCGCAACTCTTGAACAAGTTCAGCAGGCGCAACAATAAACCCAACCCGCAAACCCGGCATCAAAGATTTAGATAAAGATCCGATGTAAAGAACCCTGCCACTACGATCTAATGACTTAAGCGCCGGCACCGGATCAGACCTAAAATTGGTTTCATACTCATAATCGTCTTCGATTATGAGTGAATCATTCTTGTTCGCCCAGTCCAAAATTTGTTGCCGCCTCGCAGGGCTCATCGTAGCATTGGTTGGATATTGATGACTGGGCGTTACAAAAACAAGTTCACTTTCGCTCAACTGATCGACACATATACCCTCTTCGTCGACAGGTACATGCTGCACATTATCTGTCCGTAACTGAAACATGTTTCTGATATCTGGATAACCTGGATCCTCAACTGAAACATTCGTATTTTGACGTACTAAAAGATGAGCCATTAGAAACAATGCATTCTGCGCACCCATTGTTACAAGGATTTCATCGCGATTTGCCATGATACCACGCCGGGTTAAAACACGTTGTTGAATTTGCTCGACAAGCATCGGGTCATCTGCGTTAAAGCGATCATCAGTCCACGCGTCTAACCATTTCAAACTGAGAGATTGGCGTATACAGTCACGCCACGCACTAATAGGAAACAACTTTGGATCAACTTGGCCGTAAATGAATGGATAGGGGTACTTACTCCAGTCAGTTGGTTTAACAATGTTGATCTGTTCGGAAGGCTTTAAGCGCAATTTCTTTTGCCAATCCACTGCATTTTCTGAATACCTTATTTCCTCGGCATCCTTAGCCTGACTCTCGAAGAGGTCTCTCCGAACATCTGGGGAGACATAAAACCCAGACCTTTCACGCGATACTAAATACCCATCTGCAGTCAGAGCCTGATAGGCGAGCATCACTGTATTGCGTGAAACCTTTAACCGTTTAGCCATCACACGTGTTGATGGAACTGGCGCATCCGCGGGCAACTGTCCAGCCAACATTGCCGATACAAGCATCTCACGAATTTGTGTTTGCAACGATTTTGGCTTCTCTCGTTCGACCTGAAATAAACTATAGCGCATAAGCACTCCTCACCTCTTCTGGGTTAAACATAAAGGTATTCTGGCACTATATGCAAGTTTCATTGGATCTAAAAAATCAAGTTCTGTGAAAAAACTTCACTAAGAGCTAGTATTTTAAATAATTTTCTTGCAAAAAATACAGAAAAATGAAATTATTATAATAAATTTCATTTAGAGGTTTTCCATTGGAACATTCATATCTGGTTTTAGATAGCAAAGAGAACACCGTTGGCGCCGATATCAGAGCACTAAGAAAGTCGCGCGATATACGCCTTATACAGCTTGCAGCAGAGCTTGGGCGTTCGACTGGCTGGCTTAGTCAAATTGAACGCGGGCAAACGGAACCTGCAATTTCTGATCTCCGCAATATCGCTACATATTTTGATATGCCACTTAGCTTCTTCTTCAGGAATGAGCAGGCAGCAGAAGGTGAGCAAGGTTTTATCGTTCGTAAGTCAACACGCGGCACGCTTGGCTCACGTATGAGCGGACTTGTGGAGGAACTTTTGTCCCCTCACCTTTCCGCAGACTTTGAAATGTTGCGATCAGAATTTGAAGGCGGAGCAAAGAGTGATTGGATCAATGCGCGCCCCACCCAAGAAGGCGGCTATATTATTAAAGGGCGACTTAATCTTTGGGTGAATGATAATAAATTTGAACTATTTGAGGGCGATAGCTTCCAATTTCAAAACGAAAAATACAGGTGGGAAAACCCAACAGAAACGACAACCATCGCATTCTGGGTTGTCTCCCCATCTATATATTAAAGCAATAGAGGACAGAATGTCAGATTTTCCAACAACAGCAAGAGTGGTCATTATCGGTGGCGGCGCGATCGGTGTCTCAACCCTATATCATCTTGGTAAAGCCGGATGGACCGATTGTGTTCTTCTGGAAAAGAACGAGCTAACTGCCGGCTCCACATGGCATGCTGCAGGTAACTGCCCGAATTTTGCCGGTTCATGGGCTGTTATGCACATGCAGCGTTATGGTTTGGAGATGTATCGTGGACTAGCGGATGAAGTCGATTATCCAATGAACTACAATGTGACTGGCGCATTACGCTTAGCACATACAAAAAATCGTATGATGGAATTTGAGCGCGTCGCCAGCATGGGACGCTATCAGGGTTTGCAGATGGATATTTGCACACCGCAAGACATGCTCGAATTTTGCCCATTCATGGAAACGCACGACCTTGCGGGTGGTCTTTGGGATCCGCTTGATGGTGATATTGACCCGGCACAGTTAACACAAGCCCTTGCAAAAGGTGCCCGCGAAACGGGGCAAAACATCATCCGTTTCACTCCAGTTACCAATGTATCACGGGATGGAGACGAGTGGATTGTTCACACTGATAAAGGTGATATTCGTTGTGAATTCGTCGTCAATGCTGCCGGTTATTATGCGCAACGCGTTGGAGAATGGTTCAAACCATATGGTGGGCGTCATGTGCCGCTAACGGTTATGAGCCATCAATATTTCCTCACAAGTGAAATTCCGGAGCTGGAAGCTTGGACGAAAGAAAATGGCAAAAAAATGCCAATGATCCGCGATGTGGATACATCATATTATCTTCGGCAGGATAAGCATGGTTTAAACCTTGGACCTTACGAGCGCAATTGTAAGGCACACTGGATCACACCGGACGATCCAATGCCTGATGATTTCTCATTCCAGCTTTATCCTGATGATCTTGATCGTCTAGAATATTACATAGAAGACGCAATGGAGCGCGTACCCATCCTTGGCACACAAGGCGTAGAACGGGTTATCAACGGCCCAATCCCCTATTCACCAGATGGTCTTCCGCTCCTTGGCCCAATGCCCGGCGTAAAGAATGCCTTTGAAGCGCATTCATTTACATTCGGCATTGCCCAGGCTGGTGGCGCAGGCAAAGTTATGGCGGAATGGATCACCGAAGGCGAAACTGAGTGGGACATGTGGGCGGTCGATCCGCGTCGTTTCACTGAACATGCCGATCAAGACTATTGCAACAAAAAGGCCATGGAAACTTACGGCCACGAATATGCAATGCATTTTCCGCACCATGAATGGCCCGCTGCTCGTGATAAAAAGCTTTCACCAAACCATCAACGTCTTCTTGCTGATGGCGGCCAAATGGGTGCCTATAACGGTTGGGAACGTGCCAACTGGTTTGCCAAAGATGGCGATGACACATCCGAAGAAGGAACTGAAACTTGGGCACGAAAGGGTTCTTGGACACACCGAGTTAAAGAAGAAGTTGAAAATGTGCGCGATAATGTCGGCATACTCGATATGCCGGGTTTCTCTCGCTATACACTCAAAGGTGACGGTGCGGCTGAATGGCTCCGCAACCAGGTTGCAGGTGCCTTACCAAAAACTGGCCGCATGAACCTTGGTTACTTCTCTGACACCCAAGGCCGCATTGTCACAGAAGTCACAATCATCCGCTGGGGCGAAGATGATTTCTGGCTCATGACGGCTGCCATTGCGCAATGGCATGATTTCGAATTCTTATCAAAATCATTACCTGCAGATGGTTCAATCGAGCTAACCGATATAACGGATAAGTGGTCCGTTAATCTGGTAACAGGTCCAAAGTCACGCGATGTCATCGCTAAACTAGCGCCTGATGCCGACCTCACAACAGGCTGGCTAACTATTCAAGATAGCGAAATAGCTGGGAAATCTGTGAAACTTCTTCGCATCTCATTTGCTGGCGAACTAGGTTGGGAAGTCCACTCGCTGTTTGAAGATAATGCAACAGTTTACACCGCTATCCGCGATGCAGGTGCTGAACCGTTTGGCATGTTTGCACTCGATTCTATGCGTATTGAGAAAGGCTACCGGACTTGGAAAGGTGACCTCTCAACAGACTATACGTTGCTCGAGGGTGGCATTGAACGTTTCGTACGGCTGGACAAAGCACAAGATTTCCCGGGTAAAGCTGCCCTTCAAGCTGAAAAACAACAGGGTTCCCAAAAAGGTTTTGTGACTTTGATTGTTGAAGCTGGCGATTGCGATGCACCTTACATGTCAACAGTTTGGCATGGCGACGAAATTGTTGGCGAAACAACATCGGGCAACTGGGGATATCGCGTGAACAAGTCTATCGCGCTAGGCGTTGTCCGAATTGATTTTACTGCACCCGGAACTGAGCTGGAAGTTGAGATTTTTGGGGAGCGTTGCAAAGCGATTGTTCAAGAAGATTTGCCACTTTGGGATGCCAATAACGAAAGAATTCGGGCCTAAGCCTGAACGGGGAGAATTGTTATGAGCCTACCTAAAAAAGCCCGCGTTGTTATTGTCGGCGGCGGTGTTATCGGTTGTTCCGTTGCCTATCACCTGGCCAAACTTGGTTGGAAAGATATTGTGTTGCTTGAGCGTAAGCAACTCACATCCGGTACAACATGGCATGCTGCTGGTCTGATTGCGCAACTACGCGCATCAATCAACACGACAAAACTGGCCAAATACAGTCAGGAACTTTATGGATCGCTGGAAGAAGAAACAGACGTTGCAACAGGTTTTCGGCGCTGTGGCTCTATCACAGTTGCTCTAACAGAGGATCGCAAAGAGGAGATATTTCGCCAAGCAGCAATGGCGCGCGCCTTTGGTGTTGAAGTTGAAGAAATTACACCCAATGAGGTAAAAGAACGTTATGAACACCTCAATGTTGATGATGTTCTAGCTGGTGTTTATCTGCCAAAAGATGGACAAGGCGATCCTGCAAACATCGCACTTGCACTTGCAAAAGGAGCTCGACTTAAAGGTGCTTTGATCAAAGAAAACGTTAAAGTCACAGCTTTTGCAAAAGACGGAAAACGTGTCACTGGCGTTGCCTGGGAAATGGAAAATGAAACAGGCCTCATTGAAGCCGAGCACGTCGTTAATTGCGCAGGCATGTGGGGTCATGAAGTTGGCAAAATGGCCGGAGTGAATGTTCCGCTTCATGCCTGCGAACATTTTTATATTGTTACAGAAAACATTACTGACCTAAAACAACTACCCGTCCTCCGCGTTCCAGACGAATGTGCATACTACAAGGAAGATGCAGGCAAATTGCTGTTAGGTGCCTTTGAACCAAATGCAAAACCCTGGGGTATGGATGGCATTCCCCACGACTTCGAATTTGATCAACTCCCAGAGGATTTCGATCACTTCGAGCCTATTTTGGAACAGGCTGTTAATCGCTTACCACTATTGGCAGAAGCCGGTATTCATACATTTTTCAACGGCCCAGAAAGCTTTACGCCAGATGATTCCTATCATTTAGGTTTAGCTCCTGAATGTGATAACTTTTGGGTGGCAGCAGGTTTCAACTCAATCGGGATTCAATCCGCTGGTGGAGCAGGCATGGCACTCGCCGCATGGATGGATACAGGCGAAAAACCATTTGATCTCGGCGATGTAGACATCTCCCGTATGCAGCCGTTCCAAGGTAATAAAACCTATCTTTATGAACGCTCTAAGGAAACACTTGGTCTGCTATACGCAGATCACTATCCATTCCGCCAAAAAGCAACCGCACGCGGCATTAGAAAAAGCCCCTTGCACTATCATTTGCATAAACAAGGCGCCGTTTTTGGCGAATTTGCCGGATGGGAACGCGCCAACTGGTTTGCAGATAAAGGCCAAAAGGCCGAATATGAATATAGCTGGAAACGCCCGAACTGGTTTGAAAATTCTGCCCGCGAACATGAAGCCGTCCGCACAAATGTCGGCATGTATGACATGACATCGTTTGGAAAAATTCGCGTAGAAGGGCCGGATGCTGAAAACTTTTTAAACTACATCTGCGGAAACAACATGTCGGTACCTGTCGGCAAGTTAGTCTATACCCAATTTCTCAACAATAAAGGCGGTATTGAAGCAGATGTTACCGCCACAAGACTAGCAGAGAACTCTTTTGTGGTCGTCACTCCCGCAGCAACACGCCTTGCTGACCAAACGTGGATGGAGCGCCATAAAGGCAATTTCAACGTCGTTATCATCGATATGACATCTGCAGAATCTGTTCTTGCTGTTATGGGACCAAATTCTCGTAAACTTCTTCAAATGGTTTCACCAAATGATTTTTCAAATGATGTGAATCCATTTGGCACGTCTCAAAATATCGAAATTGGTATGGGCCATGCGCGTGTAAACCGCGTGACTTATGTTGGTGAACTTGGCTGGGAAATATATGTTTCCAATGATCAGGCAACCCACGTTTTTGAGACACTGCACAACGCTGGACAAGATCTAGATTTAAAACTTTGTGGACTTCATATGATGGATTCATGCCGAATTGAAAAAGGCTATCGCCACTTTGGTCATGATATCACGTCAGAAGACCATATCTTGGAAGCAGGCCTTGGCTTTGCAGTTAAAACTGACAAACCAAATTTCATAGGTCGAGAGGCAGTTCTCTCAAAAAGAGAAGTTGGATTAGACAACAGAATGCTGTCTTTCAAATTACTCGATCCAGAACCACTTCTTTATCACAATGAGCCGATCCTACGCGATGGTGAGGTTGTGGGCTACCTGACTTCCGGCGCATATGGGCACACACTCGGTGCTGCCGTTGGTATGGGATATGTACCTTGTAAAGGTGAAAAAGTGGCTGAAATGCTCGCATCAAATTATGAAATTGACGTTGCTGGCACGAAAGTAAAGGCAGAAGCATCTATCAAGCCACTTTATGATCCGAAATCAGAGCGTGTGAAGGATGACTTGAGTAACAGCCAAACAAAAAGCAACATATGAGAGTATTTATTTGATGCTGAGCCTTATAAATCTAAAAAATGCAATATTTATTACCTGGGTTGAATATGTTTGTTAATAAATTGATGGGTTAATAGACTATGGGGTCCGTATTTCACAGATATGGAAGAGTGCAAAGTTGAGTCTATCATAAATGAATACTGAAACTAAAAAGTCTGGCCAGCAACAGCGACGTGCAACACCAACTGCAAGTGCAATGGCGAAAATCGCGGGCTTCATGCAGCGCATGAATATTGAGTGTACACCAGCTAATTTCGAACTAATTTTTGCGGTTCTTAGCGGCGAAAATGATGAATTACGGCAAGAGTTCAGTCAGTTAAGTAAAAACATTACGCAACAAGATCTCGATCCGCTTATCAGAAAACATATTTCGCATCACATGGAAGATGACATTGCCTCGGAATCCATCGAGACAGTTGGCGATGAGTTAAACGAATTTATCGAATTGGTGCAATCCGAAAGTAATTCACTCGAAAAATTTGATCAAGTTATCAAACAACAAACTCAAACACTCGCGGACCCTAAAAATGTTTCCCCTGAGAAGCTAAAAAGTACACTTTCCACTATTACAGCTGCAACACAGCAAAAGATGGAGGAAGGCAAAAAAGTCCGTGAAGCTGTCTCCGCTCAAGCAAGACGCCTAGATGGTGTTGCCCAAGGTTTGAGTGATTTCAAACAACAAAAATTCATGGATGCGCTTACTGGGCTGCCAAACAGACGTGCATTCAACAAAGAATTGCTCACAATTTACAAGGGTGAACGCGCCCGTAATTGCTCATTGCTCGTTATAGATATCGATGCTCATACCAATATTAAAGAAAATCTTGGTTCACTAATTGCAGACAAATTTGTCGTCCATATCGGTGCGATCATTGAGCAAGTTTGTCAGGATAGTGATTTTCTGGCTCGCTCTGGCGACACGCAATTCTCTGTTCTGTTCTGGAATATTAATGATCAAACAGCTAAAAGCATCGCAGATAAAGCCAAAGCGATAACGGCTAAAACACCTCTTCTTAATGCCAGCAATGGCCAACCTATTGGAAGCGTTACGATTTCAGGTGGCATTTGCGGTTCGAATATCGCGACATCAACTGGTGAATTGATGTCCAGGGCAGAAGCTGCGCTGAGCATGTCAAAGTCGAAAAACGGCAACCAAGTAACCGTCTTTGAAGAACGTCGCACTGGTGATACAGATCTCGAACGCGCCTCCTATTCATTTTACGAAGCATCTTAAGCGACAGTTCGTTTAAATAGACGGTTTCCGATAATATACTCCTCAGTGATTCACAGCTCCGGAGTAACCTATGAAATTCATCGAAACCATCGAACATCTGGAAAAAGTTTACAGCGCACCATCTGGGGCATCGATTATAAAAGTTTGTAGTAAGTTAACTCCTGGACATCGCTCATGGGTCGAACATTCAAAACTTTGTATTCTATCAACTGTAGGCCCAGAAGGAACCGACGCAAGTCCGCGCGGTGATGAAGAACCAGTTGCACGGATTCTAGATGATGAGACGTTGGCTATACCTGATTGGCGAGGCAATAATCGCATTGATAGCCTTCGTAATATTGTCCGCGACAAACGAGTTTCGTTGATGTTTTTTGTAGGCGGCTCTAACAATGTCATTAGGGTTAATGGGCACGCATATGTTACTATAGAACGTGAGGTGATCCAAAAACTCTCACGTAAGGATGCCTCTCCTCGCAGTGTAATAATAGTCAAGATAGGTGAAGTATATTCCCAATGCGCAAGGGCACTTATTCGCGCCAATCATTGGAACGAAAGGCCCGACCTTACAACGCTACCCACAATCGGCGAGTTACTCAAAGAAGCAGCCAATGGTGATTTCGATGCGCAGACATATGACAAAGAATGGACTGCGCGCGCGGCAAAAACTATGTGGTCAGCAGAATAGAACACAGATCAAATGAACGATGTAAAACATCATAAGTAAGCACGGTTCAAGCCATGCTTAGTGTCAGTCCTGTGCTTGAAGCGCTGTGATTGCGATACAATCACACACATCTTGCGCACTACACCCACGAGATAAATCATTAGCTGGTTTCGCCAGCCCTTGAAGAATTGGTCCAATGGCCGTTGCACCACCGATGCGCTGTGCAATTTTATACCCAATATTTCCTGCTTCCAAGTTGGGAAACACAAATACATTCGCATCACCTTTTAAAGGTGAACTCGGAATTTTGGATGATGCAACAGATGGCACAAAAGCAGCATCAAACTGCACCTCGCCATCAACTATTAGATCAGGGCGTTTTTCTTTCACAAGATTTGCAGCGCTCTCAACTTTTTTCACAACGGCATGTGACGCACTTCCAAGAGAGGAAAAACTCAACATTGCGACTCTAGGTTCAGCATTTGTAAACTTAGCGAATGAATTCGCCGAGGCAATTGCGATGTCTGATAATTCCTCATCTGATGGGTCAATACTAATAGCACAATCTGCGAATACGACAGTCTCTTTTCGCACATGGTGTTCTTGGTTCATAACCATAAGAAAGAAACTGGAGACAGATTTTGCGTCTTTTGCCTTCCCAATAAGCCGAAATGCTGCCCGCACGGTTTCTGCTGTCGTTGCAACAGCACCCGCCACCGAACCATCAGCATCACCAAGACGCACCATCATAGCTGCAAACGACAATGGATCTTTCATAGCCTTAAAGCTTTCCTCTTCTGAGAAAAATCTAGGCTTAGGATGATTTTTATAATAGTCGGCATACGCCTTTGCGTAACTATCCAATAAAGAGCTGGTAGTTATATCAATGATCTCAATTCCATTAATATCAAGACCCTTTTCCTGTGCCAAAGCATTAATTGTATCTTGCCGACCAATTAAAATCGGAGTTGCAAGACGCAGTTCGCTCGCACGAACTGCGCCTTCCAATATGCGCGGGTCTTCACCCTCTGCCAAAACAATACGGCAATTGGTATCCCGGGCTTTTTCGTAGATCAGATCTAACGGGTTGATCATGATACGTTCTGTGGTCGCATATCGTCTTTATTGATGCCAGCAACAACAACAGGTTGCTTCATCGCATCCCGACGGAATGGCTCACCAAGTTCTTGGTTCAACACAACTTCGATAAATGTTGTCTCGTTGCGCTGCATTTGGCCTTCAACAGCAGTATTAAGTGCCTCTGTCAATGCATCCATTGAACGAACTTGAACGCCCTTAAGACCGCAACCTTCTGCGATTTTCGCATATTCCACACCAAGATTTAGCTCAGTACCCACAAAGTTGTCTTTAAACCACAATGTTGTGTTACGTTTTTCAGCACCCCACTGGTAGTTACGGAAGATAACCATTGTGATCGGTGGCCAGTCATTACGGCCAATCGCAGTCATTTCGTTCATAGAAATACCAAACGCACCATCACCGGCAAAACCAACAACTGGAGTTTCAGGGCACGCAATCTTCGCACCAACAATTGCAGGAAGACCATAGCCACAAGGACCAAATAAACCAGGAGCAAGATACTTACGCGGCTCATCAAATGATGGATATGCATTACCAATCGCACAGTTATTGCCAATGTCAGATGAAATAATAGCATCTTTAGGAAGCGCTGATTGAATTGCACGCCAAGCCATACGCGGCGACATACGTTCTGGTTCGCGGTCACGTGCACGCTCGTTCCAGTTTGTGCCCGGATCATCATCCTCATGGTCCATTGATGTTAGAGTTTGCGCCCATGATGATTTGGTTTGGTGAACAAGAGCTTCACGGTCAGAACGGCCAGCATCGCCAGCAGTTGCAGGTAGCTTATCGAGAATTTGCTCAGCAACAAGCTTCGCATCGCCTTGGATTGCCACTGATACTTTCTTCGTCAAACCAATACGATCCGAATTCATGTCGACTTGGATGATTTTGGCATCTTTTGGCCAGTAATCTATGCCGTAACCTGGAAGCGTTGAAAACGGGTTCAAACGCGTACCCAAAGCCAGCACAACGTCAGCTTTTGCAATCAGTTCCATCGCAGCTTTTGAACCATTGTAACCAAGTGGGCCAGCATGCATTGGGTGTGAACCTGGGAACGCATCATTATGCTGATAACCACAGCAAACCGGAGCAGACAATTTTTCTGCCAAGGATGCAGATGCTGGAATTGCGCCGGCAAGAATAACGCCAGCACCGTTTAGGATAACCGGGAATTTTGCAGATGCTAAAAGATCAGCAGCTTCTTGAATTGCATCCGCACCACCGCGAGGACGCTCAAGACGAACAATCTGAGGAAGCTCAATATCAATCACCTGCGTCCAGAAATCACGCGGAACATTGATTTGAGCAGGAGCAGAACCGCGCCATGCTTTTTCGATCACACGATTAAGAACTTCCGCCATACGTGAAGGATCACGAACTTCTTCTTGATAACAAACCATGTCTTCAAACAATTTCATTTGCTCGATTTCCTGGAAACCACCTTGACCAATTGTTTTATTCGCTGCTTGAGGCGTAACCAAAAGAAGCGGAGTATGGTTCCAATAAGCAGTTTTTACAGGCGTTACGAAGTTTGTAATACCAGGACCGTTTTGCGCAATCATCATAGACATTTTGCCTGATGCGCGAGTAAAGCCGTCCGCAATCATGCCGCCTGATGTTTCGTGTGCACAATCCCAAAATTTGATTCCAGCAGCTGGAAAAATATCAGAAATCGCCATCATAGCTGACCCGATAATACCGAATGCATGTTCGATACCGTGCATTTGTAGCGTTTTTACAAACGCCTCTTCTGTTGTCATTTTCATAACTGGTAATCCTTCTCACCGATGTTTGTAGTTTTTATTAGTTATTCTAATTCAGAGCTTTTAGTACCCATTAAACGTCAGCCCCCATTCGAATGGATAATTTGATGGCAATGTCCGTCAAATTGGCAACAATTTGCTTACCCTTTTCAGGTGTTGCGTCTTCCTTAAGCATACTCACAGCAATGCCCGCGATAGGTTTATTCTTTGAATCCAAAACAGGAGCGCCATAGCAAACCAATCCCTCGCTCACATCTTCATTATCAAACGAGTAGCCGCATGCCTTATCAGATTGTAATTGTTTAATCAGAGCATCAATGCTTTCAGCGTCAGCAACATTTGCGTATAGTTGCCGAACATCAAATTCATTCATATGGCTCATCATGGCTTTACCAGTTGCGGTAATACTAGCTGGCAATCGCATACCGGAACGGAAGTCAAAGCGCCCCTCTGTAGCCTCTGAGTTTCGTGCTGCAATATATATAATGTCGGTATTCTCTAAAACGGAGAGCGTAATTGTCGCTCCCGGCAAATCTGTACCATCATCCCAGATGGTGGCAAATTCGCTGGCGATATCACTGCGCGCAGTAAATGCATTTGCCCACCGCATCACATGTGGACCCATTTGATAGGATTGATCCGCACGACGAACAAGCAAGTTTAGCGAGACCAGTGTGCTGCAAAGTCCATGGATCGTGCTCTTGGCGAGACCTAACTCATCCGCAATATCTTTAGCGCTCATACCAGAAGGATGGCGACCAATTACATCGAGAATTTGCACGCCACGAGCAAGAGCAGGAACAAGTTTAACTTGGTGATCTTGATCAGACATAAAACCCCTCCTCCCTTGTGTGTTATTAATAATAATGAAGGCATACTTGCCCCGTTGACGACATTCTATAAATGAACTAACAATCAAAATCAAGAACCAAGTTCGATATACTGAACTATTTTTCGTAATTGGAGCTAACATGTTGAAATTAAACGATCCAACTCTTCTTGAAACACGAAGCTTTATTGGAGGAGTGTGGGAAAACAGCAAAAATACTTTTGACGTCGTCAATCCCGCAGACGGAAATCTCGTCGCAAAGGTTGCTGATTTCGGCAAAACTGGTGTTCGCAAAGCCATTGACGCGGCCTATGCAGCACAAAAAGACTGGGCAGCTTATACCGCAAAGGAACGCGCTGATATTCTTTTAAAGTGGCATGATCTCATTTTGGAAAACCAGGAAGACATGGCGCAAATCCTAACGGCAGAAATGGGAAAACCCATCACTGAGGCACGTGGTGAAATCGGCTATGGTGCAAGTTTCATCCGCTGGTTTGCTGAGGAAGCACGCCGGATAGATGGCGATATTATTCCTGGCCATCAGCGCGATAAACGAATTTTGGTACTTAAACAGCCCATTGGTGTTGTCGGCTCCATCACACCATGGAACTTTCCCAACGCGATGATCGCTCGCAAAGTAGCCCCTGCCCTAGCATCAGGCTGCACATTTGTTGGCCGACCTGCGGAACTTACTCCCCTATCTGCGACGGTCATGGCTGTCTTGGCGGAACGCGCTGGCATTCCAAAGGGTGTTTTGAATATCGTAACTGGCTCGGATGCCGCAGAGATGGGCAAAGAGCTATGCGAGAATACAAAAGTTCAAAAAATTACATTCACAGGCTCAACTCGTGTTGGCTCAATACTTATGCAACAATGTGCCGGAGACATTAAGAAACTATCACTTGAACTTGGTGGCAATGCACCATTCATTGTCTTTGATGATGCCGATATCGATAAAGCAATTGAGGGCTGCCTCATTTCCAAGTTCCGTAACGCTGGACAAACATGCGTCTGCGCAAACCGTATTTATGTACAGTCCGCTGTGTATGATAAATTTGCGAAGAAACTCGCCGATGCAATGTCTGATCTTAAAATTGGCCATGGTTCAGAAGACACAACAAAAATTGGCCCGCTCATCAGCAAGACTGGCCTGGCGAAAGTTGAAGATCATTTATCAGATGCAACATCAAAGGGCGCTAAGGTTCTAACCGGCGGCAAACGCAGCGATAAAGGCGAACTCTTTTTCGAACCCACCGTATTAGCTGATGTTACAAATGATATGAAAATTACGCGTGAGGAAACCTTTGGACCGATAGCACCTCTTTATAAATTTGAAACAGAGGATGAAGTCATTGAACGGGCTAACGATACCGAATTCGGACTGGCTTGCTATTTCTACTCCAACGATCTTAGTCGTGTTTGGAAAGTAACAGAGGCTCTCGAATACGGTATTGTGGGTGTGAACACGGGTTTGATCTCTTCAACGGAAGGGCCATTTGGCGGGGTCAAACAATCTGGTCTCGGTCGAGAAGGTTCTAAATATGGTATCGACGATTTTCTTGAACTAAAATATGTCTGTATGAGCGTCTAGAACAGGCATCAGGCTATTTTCAGATTATAGGCCGCATCAAAACCGTTGCGGCCCTTTCCGGTCTCTAAGCTCACCTTCTGCCCCTGCTCCAAGCCTGAAAGTCCACATCGTTCAACCTCTGAAATATGAACAAACACCTCTGCACCATTATCTTCGCGCGTGATAAAGCCAAAACCTTTTGCTTGGTCAAACCATTTTACAACACCAGAAATCATCTCATGCCTTTACGTTAATAAGGTCGGGTTTGCTTTCACATAGTCTTCGACAAAACTGGTGAATGCTTCCACTTTTGCGGGCAGCTTTTCATAAGGCGGATAATAGGCGGTCATCCAAATTTCCGGCGACTGCCAATCATGTAGAATTTCGACAAGACTTCCTTCTTCCAAATGGTTCAAAATCATAAATTTAGGGATAGCAATAATCCCATGCCCAGCAGCAGCAAGATCTGCGATTAGATCACCATTATTGCAGATAAAGTTATGTTCGCTTGTAACAGTTTCGACACTTCCATCAATCAAAGATGTAACTTGAAACTGATGACCGGAGGCAAAATGTGAATAACCCAGTCGCATACGTCGCCCGAGTTCGGAAGGACCTTGAGGTTCACCATAATTACGCAAGTAAGCCGGGCTTCCCACAAATATTCTCGGGACAACGGCAATTTTACGCCAGATTGTCGAAACATCGGACGGTGGCCCTGAAATGCGCAATGACATATCAAATCCATCTTTAACAATATCAACAAACTCATCCGACAATTCTATATCAAGTTCCAGATCAGGATATGTCATCATCAAGCGGCTTAATATCTGAGGTAATATCCGTTGCCCAAGCGAGAACGGCACACTCACACGCAGCTTGCCCTGTAATGTTTCATGCTGTTGGCGTACAAGTTCATCGGCTCGATCAAGTTCGCCGAGCAAAGGCTGTGTACGTTCCAGATAAATCTGACCTGCAACAGTCAGCGAAACCTTCCGAGTTGTTCGGACAAGTAACTGCACGCCGAGCAATGCTTCAAGTTCTCCAACATAGCGCGTCGCAATCGAGCGCGTAATGCCCAATTGCCGCGCAGCTTCGGCAAAACTTTTATGTTCTGCAACTTTTGCAAAAACACGTATTCGCTCAATCTGACCAGCCATGAAGATTCATCTCCGTAAGTTTATACGCCAAAATTTGTTGCACAATCCGCAACATTACACAATTAAATGACGCTATATTTTCGCTCAATATGATCCAAGCTCAAAACAATGACGTATTGGTTAACGAGAGGTAAATATCATGACACGACAAATTAAAACCCTTGTTGCATGCGTAGTTCTTTTCCTGAGTGGTTTTGTGATTGGAGCGACGGCCCAAAACATTGCAAAATCTGACACGTTAGAAGTTCAAAGAGTAATTTCCGATCAACTTTCCGCTTTTATCAAAAATGATGGGGCTCGCGCTTATTCGCACGCAGCTCCATCCATTAAAAAGATGTACCCAAACCCTACCCATTTTATGGCAATGGTTGAACGTGGATACGGAGCAATCTATCGATCAACAACCTATGATTTTGGCCGTAGCAAAGTTGAAAACGGCAACATATATCAAGAATTGATCTTAACGGGAGAGCGTGGAAATACTTGGGAGTCAATTTACGCATTATCAAAGCAAGATGATGGCAGTTGGAAAATAATGGGCGTACAAATGAGGCGTAGCGAAAACTCAACACTTTAATTTTGCACCACCCGTCCAACTTGCCCATGCTTCAGGCGTATCAAGGTCAATGAGAATTGCATCATCCATCTCAAGCTCAATTACATTTTCTTGTTCAGACTTAATGAGCGCACGCGCACCCTCATCGCCTGACATGTTTTTCAGTTCACTATAATAACATTGATCGAACAAGACAGGATGCCCATAACGACCATCATCAGTTTTTGGGCGAACAATCTTACCAGTCTGATGAGTTGAAAGTATTTCATTAATATGGTTCGGCGTTAAATCTGGCATATCTGCAAGACAAATCAAATATCCTCCTGCATCTTCGCCAGCGGCATTGACCCCCGCTTTCATTGATGCCGACATACCTTTATAAGCTTCCGTGGCGCAGATAATTTCAACATCAAAACCAACAAGCAAAGCACGGTATTTCTCAATACCACTCCTTACAACGACAATGCATTTTGATATATCCGATGCACAGACATTTTTCACCGTTCGATGTAACAACGGCTTATTGTCTATCATCATCATCAATTTGTCATCTTCACCCATACGCGACGATGACCCTGCTGCAAGTATGATCGCTGTTATCTCGGTTCTGTTACTCATTTAACTTCGCCAAATATCGTTGATATAATTCCAAAGTCATTTCCCAAAATGGATACGATCGTAGCCAATGCGTTACTTTCACCGCTCTTTAGATAGCTTAACACAACTTGTGGGATGAGCTTGCATGTTATGTAGTTATGAATATCTCCCACCCCTCTGCGTTCAACTGACGGACGCAAATATAAGCCACATGAAAACCTACCTTGAATACGTACGCGACATCAATTACGCCTACTACAGATGTTTCAAAATGGCGAGATATATGCAAAGCTGATCCAAATATATAAAGCGAACGGAAGAGATATGTCACACTACCCTGTAAGGATGGATGTTAAGCCAGAAGTCACCGCTTTTTTTGACGAAGCTACAAATACAATCAGCTATATCGTCAAAGACCCAAGCTCAACTGCTTGCGCTATTATCGATTCCGTAATGGATATCGACTATGCGGCTGGTCGCATAACTCATGACCATGCAGATAAAATGATAAACTTCATTAAAGACAATGAGCTGAAACTTGAATGGATCATAGAAACACACGTCCACGCCGATCATTTGTCTGCAGCTCCCTACATCCAAGACAAACTTGGAGGGAAGATAGGTATCGGCCAAAAAATTATGGTCATCCAGGACACCTTCGGTAAGATTTTCAATGAAGGAACCGATTTCCAACGGGACGGTTCGCAATTTGATGCGTTGTTTGAAGATGGCGACACATATCAAATTGGCAACATGACTGCATTTGCAATCTATACGCCTGGCCACACGCCAGCTTGCATGGTGCATGTGATGGGAGATGCTGCTTTTGCTGGTGATACACTGTTCATGCCAGACGGCGGTTCTGCTCGCGCAGATTTTCCAGGAGGTGATGCGGGGCAACTTTACGATAGTATTCAGAAAGTCCTTGCGCTACCTGAACAAACGCGTCTCTTCATGTGTCATGATTACGGACCAAATGGCCGAGATATCAAGTGGGAAACCACCGTCGGGGATGAAAAGAAATTCAACATACATGTAGGTTCGGGCAAGACAAAAGAAGAATTCGTAAAATTTAGAACCGAACGTGATGCCCAACTTTCGGTACCCAAATTAATTATTCCATCTCTTCAGGTCAACATGCGTGCAGGTCATGTGCCTCAAGACGAAGACGGCAATCCGGTCCTCAAAATTCCTGTCAATGGGCTTTAGATGACTTGAACGACATGAAGAAACCAACGCAACTACTTCTATTTAAGAACTACATTTGGCTCTGGAAGACCTCTAAAATCAACTGATCTGTAAAACGTCTTTCCCTGGGGCGAAGATGCATCTCTATGCTCCTCGCTTAATCCTTCCATAGCACTTGTCACAAACAGAGTTTTAAAATCTTGGCCACCGAATGCAGGGCAAGTCGTCTGGGTTGCCGGAAAATTTAAACGCCCAACCGAGTTACCGCTTGGATCAAATCCTTCAACGCAGCCTCTGCCCCAAAAAGCCACCCAGATGTTTCCATTTTCATCTGTTACAGCGCCATCAGGTCCGCCGTTTTGGTTTGTAAAGTCAAGGTAAACATCTGGATCAGAGATTGGCCAACCAGTTGCTTGATCCAACGCTTGCCGCATGATTTTCTTTGTCGGTGTATCTGTGAAATACGCGTACTCACCATTTGGAGAAAAGCATATCGAATTTGGTATTGTGACATTATCATGGAGTTTTCTAACTTCACCTCGGCAAAATCTATATATAGCGCCTGCTTCGTTTTCGGCATTCTTACCCATGGTACTAACCCAAAAACCATGCTGGCGGTCAGCCCTCCCATCATTAGAACGGGTAATAGAATTTTCCGCCTCAATTTGGATAATAGGAACAATATCGCCAGTCGGGATAGAAAACTCACAAAGGCCAGTCTCACATGAAATCAATAAACTATTTTTATCAATCCATGCCGCAGCCGATACACATTCTGCAAAATTCCATTGCTTGGTTTCCCCATCGATATTTGTATTGAGGGTTTTAGATAAAATATCAAACCAAAATAGACAATTCAGCTCAGGGTGCCAAAGTGCGCCCTCTCCTAATTCGCATTTTCTTTCATCGTAGACTAGATATTTACTTTCTACAGTCATCTACATGCGCCTTATGTTCGTCTAACCAGTCCCCTGAAAACGACCTAATATTTATATTAACGAATTAGCCCGAATTATGTCATATTCTGTAGTTATGATTCATTATCATCACAAGGAATTTTTGACATGAAGAAAATTATCGCAGTTATTGCAGTCTCAGCAGCGCTGGGGGGATGCACCACAACCGAGAAAAGTGCCGCTATCGGCGCAGGAACTGGTGCCGTAGCCGGCGCACTTATATCAGGCAATGCAAGAGGCGCAGCAGTAGGTGCGTTGGTCGGCGGAGCGGCAGGTGCACTTCTAGGAAGCGTCAGAGGTCAACCCGGTAAATGCAGATACTCTGATGGCCGAGGCGGATCATATATCGCCGCTTGTTAAGCATTAATTATTAGAACAACCGTAATGGCTGCCAAAACAATTGGCGGCCATTATTTTTTTATAAAGATGTAATCCGTTTCCTGAACGCGCGTTTCGCCAACCTCTAAGATGGCATTTGGATAGGTTGAATTATTCGGAGCATCCGGCCAAATCTGCGTTTCAAGACAAAATCCGGCACCTGGCTTATATGTCTGACCACTTAGCCCTTCAACCGATGGCTTGATACCACCGCCAGCGTAGAATTGGATTCCAGGCTCAGTAGAAAATACATTAAGTTCGATATTAGATGTCTTGCTAAAAACCTTTGCAACATGACGCTTATCACGCTGCTCATTGGACAGGCAGAAATTGTGATCATAAGCCACAAATCCATCTAACGTGCGAACAGGTCTGAGTTTTTGAAAATCAAAAACACTCCCTTTGACAGCACTCGGTATTCCTTTTGGAATGAGGTCATCATCAACCTCAAGATAACGATCTGCGTTAATTTGCAATTCATGATCATAGATATCCTCAGAGCCGTCTAAGTTAAAGTAGCTATGATGCGCTATATTTGCAATCGTTGGCTGATCAGTTTCAGATTGATAAATAATCCGAAATGTACCTCCATCCAGAAGAGAGATTGAACAGGTAATCTTACAATTTCCAGGGTAACCACATTGTTCATCAGGGTCGAGAATTGAAAGTTTTACATGATTGGCACCAGCATCTTCTATTTCCCATATACGGTCAGATATGCCGGATGTTCCGCCATGCAGATGATTGCCAGTGGTTTCATTTCGGTCCAGTTGGTAGCTATTACCATTAACTTGAAAATGACCATCTTTTATCCGATTTGCAAAGCGACCGACACTTGCGCCAAAATATGGTGAATGATTTAAATAATCTTCGAAACGGTCATAACCAAGAACAAGCGACGCATCATGCCCCTCAAGTCTTAGGTCTTGCAAACAAGCACCATAGTTCAATACCCGCGCCGTCAGTCCACCGCCCTTTAGCGTCATACGCTTGACATCGTTACCTTCGAGTTGACCAAAAACTTCGATCATTTAATCCTCCTATGACTCCAATTCCTCACGCAACATCTCAAGTTCGAGCCACTCTTCTTCCCAAGCCGTCATGTCAGCTTTAATTTTTTCTAACTCTTTTGCAGCTTTTGCAAAACCGTCAGGATCTCTTGTGAAGAAATCAGCACCAGACATTTTTATCTCAATTTCCGATGCTTTAACTTCAGCTTCGGCTATTTTATTTGGCAACGTCTCAAGTGCAAATTTTTGATTGTAAGATAATTTATTTTTGCTCTTTGGTGCCGCGCTATCTTTAGATTTTCCGCCGCTTTGGTTCGTACGTTTCAGCTTCTTCTCGGCGGCCAAAACTTCTTTACGCTGCGCCAACATATCTGTATATCCACCAGCATATTCAAGCCATTTCCCATCCCGATTTTCAGGGTTTGAGGGCGCAATAGTAGATGTAACTGTTCGATCCAAGAAGTCTCGATCATGGCTAATAAGGATCACTGTACCGGGGTAATTCGCAACCACTTCTTGCAGCAAGTCGAGCGTTTCCATATCTAGGTCATTGGTTGGTTCATCCAACACCAGAAGATTGGAGCTTCGTGCCAAAATGCGAGCTAGAATTAAACGCGCACGTTCCCCACCTGACAATTTTCGAATTGGCGTTCTGGCCTGTTCTGGAGCAAACAAAAATTCTTTCATATATCCGGTTACGTGTTTTTGCTCACCACGCACCAACAGGTTTTCTCCGCGACCATCTGTAAGATAATGTGCAAGAGTTTCGTCAAGCGGCAAATTAGAACGTTGCTGATCAATCTGCGCAAGTTCCAAGTTAGTACCAAGTTTAACGTGGCCAATATCCGGCTTCAAAAGTCCGATTAGCATATTTAAAAGCGTTGTTTTACCCGCACCATTTGGCCCGATCAGACCTATGCAATCACCGCGATGGACCCGGATTGAAAAATCATCAACAATAGTTCTCTCATCATATGTTTTTGATATACCTTTAGCCTCAATAACCAGCTTTCCAGATTCTTTACTTTCCACCTTGGGTGCATCTATTTTCCCCGTAGGGCCGGTATGATTGCGATGTTGCGCACGTAAACTATGCAAATCCTTTAAACGACGCTGATTACGCTTCCGGCGGCCACTAACGCCATATCTGAGCCAATGTTCCTCACGTACAATCGTGCGGCCAAGTTTATGTTGCTCTAGCTCTTCTGCCTCTAAGATCTCATCACGCCATGCTTCAAAATCGGAAAAACTCCGCTCAAGCCGACGAGCCTGTCCACGATCGAGCCAGATAACGGCGTTGGAGACATTTTCGAGAAAACGCCTATCATGCGAAATGAGCAGAAGTGAACTTCGCAATTTGGCAAGCTCACCCTCAAGCCACTCAATTGTTGGCAGATCTAAGTGATTGGTGGGCTCATCCAGCATCAAGATATCCGGATTAGGTGCAAGAACACGCGCAAGCGCCGCCCGACGTGCCTCGCCTCCAGATAAATGATTTGGATTTTCATCACCTGTAAGACCTAAATGAGATAATAGATATGTGGCTCTATGTGGATCATCACCCGGTCCTAAACCTGCTTCCACATATTCCATAACATTTGCAAAATTTTCAAAATTTGGAGATTGTTCGAGATAGCGAATAGTGGTTGAGGGCTGCAAAAAAATCTCACCACCATGAGCGTCTATGAGACCGGCAGCTATTTTCAACAAGGTTGACTTGCCAGAGCCGTTCCGGCCAATAACGCATATGCGTTCGCCCGGCGTTAACTGAAAGCTCACATCGTCAATCAACGGATCTCCACCAAAACTATGATGTATATTATCCAGTTTTAAAATTGGAGGCGCCATATTAAATTCCTGAAAAATCTTTAGGTCTTGCAATAATAATAGCTCGTCCGGAAGCAATATGAATACTCAAATTACCTTTGACGGCGTTCGATAATGTATAGGTAGAACCGAATTCAACATCTATATTTTTGAGAGGGTATTTCGCGCCTGTAATTGTCAATCCAGTGAGCGATGTAAGAGCAAGAATTGAAAACAAAGACCCCTCCGGCAGAGCCAAATCCAAGTGACCATCAATAATAGGCCAATAGTCTTCGTCTCCTGTGGAGGCAAAAATTTCTACACCCTGCTCGTGATGAAGCAACATTTCAAAGAGAACACCCAGCGAATGATCAAACCGATCACCTCCAGTTGCACCGAGGAGAACAATCTCCTTTGCACCGCGTTTAAGTGCTGCATTGATGGCAAGACTACCATCAGTTTCATCTTTTTCTCGCCCAAAGGTCAACTTTTCGACATGATTATACTGTTCAACTAGTTCTTGGGGGCTAGAATCAAAATCCCCAACCCATAGTTCTGGAGTAACTCTAAGTGCGTTTGCATGAGAAATACCAGAATCAGCTGCAATGACGCGAGCAGAATGGCAAAGAGCATTGATGCGATCATCCACACTCAAATCACCAGCTAATAAAATTACAAATCGTTCACGAGACATCATAACAACAGCAGATATCAGGTTTTCACGCACTTACCAGCATATTGTCGTTAAAATAAACCAATTGCTACAATCAATTGAGGAAACTAGTATCTCTCCCGCACCGCATGATCTATCAATTACGACAAATGCTCGCTAATATGTCAATCTGGTCAAGAGTTATTGCAAAACACGCATGAAGAATATTCACAAAAGTTGCTCCATAATTTCAAATCCCCTCGGTAAAATAAACCTGGCGAGATTTGCTGCTGTGGCTTTTTTTGTGGGCGGATTAGCAGGGTGTATTACACCAAGCGATCTTGAAAGCGAATTTGCACCTTCATCAAACCCACAAACTGTTGATCAACTGCAGCTTGATGATAAACGCGCGGAAATTGGTGCAAGACAACACCCCAAAATTGTAGCCAGTTATGGCGGTGAATATCGAGATGCAAATGCTTTAAAAATGATAGCCCGCATTGTTGGTGTTCTTACAACGGTTTCTGAAAACCCTATCCAATCGTACCGGATTACAATTTTAGATGCCCCCTCTGTCAATGCCTTTGCTTTACCAGGTGGTTATCTTTACATCACACGAGGCCTGCTTGCTTTGGCAAACGACGAGGCTGAAATAGCCGCGGTTATATCGCATGAGATGGCACATGTAATTGCAAACCATGGTATTCAGCGGCAACAACAACAAGATGCAGCGCTGATTGCCGGTCAGGTTGTGTCCGAAATTCTATCCGGCAATTTATCAACCAATAGTGTTCTGGCGCGCAACAAACTGCGCCTTGCCGCATTTTCTCGTCAACAAGAATTACAAGCTGATGAAATTGGCATACGAATGCTCGCACAAGCAGGATATGACCCCGATGCATCGGTGCGCTTCTTAAAATCTTTGGAAAATTTTAGTGCATTTAATGCTGAAGATCAGACATTCTCAGGTCTAAACTTTTTATCCAGCCATCCATCTACCCCTAAGCGACGAGCCGCGGCACAGAAATATGCGGATCAATTCACATCTCCATCATCACAAACAACAAACCGCGCTAATTTTATGCGGGACATTAATGGACTAACATTTGGCGACAATGCTCAACACGGATATGTTCGCGGTAATACATTCCTACATGCAAATTTAGGCATTCGCTTTGATGTACCCGATGGGTTTGAAATCGACAATACAAGCGATGCGGTTTTGGCAAATGGGCCAAACGAAATCGCCACGCAATTCGATGCTGTTGAGATTAAAGCAGGTAGCTCACTCGATAGTTATATAAACGATGGCTGGATCAAGGGGCTTGAGCCTTCAAGCATAGCACGCACAACAATCAATGGTCTGCCTGCATTAACTGCACGCGCACAGGCTGATCGGTGGATATTTGATGTTACGCTCATTCAATATAACGAATTTTATTATCGCTTTCTGACAGCTGTTCCAAAAACCAAAGCGCGCTACCTATTGGTTGCTAAAGAAATTGCCGGTAGTTTCCGCGCGTTAAGCCAAAATGAGGTTGCCAACCTGCGGCCCTTGCGCATTCGAACCGTTCAGGTCGCACCTGGTGATACCGTTTCTTCTATTGCGGCAAAAATGCTTGGAACCAACCGAAAAATAGAGTTGTTCAGAGTTTTAAATGCGTTGCAGTCGGGGGCGACCTTAACGCAAGGTTCAATTGTAAAAATCGTCTCAGAATAGAAAAAGCCCGTTAAACAGATTTAACGGGCTTTCTTTATAAGATGTCCTAAAAAATTATGCAGCGGCAGAACCATCATTTTCTGATGTTGCAGCTTCTTCTTCGGTTTTCTTTACACGTCTCGCCGGAGGCGTTTTATTCAAGTTAACTTCGATAAGCTGAACTGCTTCCGTATCTGAAATCTTCTGGACTGCGGATAGTTCACGAGCCATACGATCAAGCGCTGCTTCATAAAGCTGACGTTCTGAATAAGATTGCTCAGGTTGGTTTTCTGCACGATAAAGATCGCGAACAACTTCTGCAATTTGAATAAGATCACCTGAATTAATCTTCGCATCATATTCCTGCGCACGACGCGACCACATGGTACGTTTAATACGAGCACGACCTTGAACAACTTTCAAAGCGCGTTCTACGAAATCTGTTTCTGATAGTTTGCGCATGCCGATTGAAACAGCTTTTGCGACCGGAACCTTCAAGCGCATTTTGTCTTTATCAAAATCAATAACAAAAAGCTCAAGTTTATGACCAGCTACTTCCTGCTCATCAATTTCTGTAATTTGACCAACACCATGCGCCGGGTAAACAATAGATTCACCAATTTTAAAACCTTGGCGTGTTGAAGTTTTTTTTGTCTGGGTTGCCATCTGTGTGTATCACACTCCCTGTTGGACATTCCATCAACACAGCGGAACGTCTTGTTTTTGTTTCCGTTTTCAACGGAACTATTCCAACTCAATTAAGCTCAAACATTTTCATGCACTCGCTGTAAAACAAGCGCAGGATAGGATCGGTATATTTATGTTGAAGGACCACTCTGCCCAAATGGTCAAATTGACGATGCCTCGTATGCCGTAATTTTTTTGTCAGTTTTGCGACAATAACACAAAAACCTAACAATTTCAACGTGCGCGTAAAAACCGGTCACAAACTCTTAAGATATAGTTAATTACGGAAATGTATGCACAGTCATTTAGTCCAAATAACTATTGATCGCCCAACCCCGGAGCCTCAGAGAAGAACTTCTTATATTTGTCTTCAACACCATCCATCTCTTCGGCATCAGCAGGTTTTTCTCTGGCAACGGTAATATTTGGCCACTTTTCCGCAAAATCTGTATTGATTTTAAGCCATTTCTCCAAACCAGGATCAGTATCTGGCGAAATGGCTTCTGCGGGGCACTCAGGCTCACAAACGCCACAATCGATACATTCATCTGGGTGAATCACCAGCATATTGTCGCCCTCGTAGAAACAATCAACAGGGCAAACTTCAACACAATCCATGTATTTGCAGCGTATGCAATTTTCGGTCACGATATAAGTCACGTGCTACTCCAAATATTCTAATATTTACGTTCTGGTAAATGCTTTAATCCTGCATTGCAAGGAATTATGTTCCATAAATTAAGGGCCTATCGAGCAACATTTTCCAAAGCACGATATAACCTGCATATTTCAAGATGGATATCGAAACCGATCAAGCTCTCGCTTTTCTTTTTTTGTAGGCCGTCCAGCACCCGGATCTCGAGATGGCGCACTCATTTGCCGTATGTGTTTTTCATCCTTTGTAACAGGTGGTGGCGACAAATCTTCGTAAAGTTCTTTGGCTTCCTGATAGGGGCCCCGCCGTTCTCCAAAGTTTATAATACGCAAAACCAAGACGGATCGCTCAAGGGTAATCGTTAACACATCATCCAGTTTAACCTGATAATTTGCAGACGATACTTTATCCTTATTAACGCGCACCTTTCCACTTGAAACAAGCTTACCAGCAAGCGTGCGAGACTTTACAACACGCATGAAAAACAGACATTTATCTATACGTTGCTTAACGCCTTCACTCACGTTTTCATCTGATCCTTAAGCGCTGCCAATTTAGCAAATGGAGAATCAGGATCAAGCGGCTTGTCCTTCTTCACAAACTTAGCAGAGTTTCCCTGCTTACCTTTGTTGTGGTTGTTTTTATTATGCTTGGTAAATTTCTTACCGCCGCCGCGATTAGATCGACCTTTATTTGCTCCATCGCCCTGAGCTCCAGACTTACCACGACCGCGTGTCCGTTCTTGCCGGCTCGCTGGACGCCAAAGTAAAACGGGCTTGGGCTCTTCTTCAACCTCAACAGCTTCATCCACTTTCGCAACAGCATCTTTATCTTCATCAGCTTTAACAGAAGGCTCTGCATCTTTTACGATCTGCTTGGTAGAAACTACTTCAACAACAGGGCCATCAGACTTCGCCTCGGCATCATCTTTAAAGCCTGCCAAATGCTCTTCTACAACCTCCGCCGCGATAGGTTCAGCGCGATAACCAAGACCTTTTAAGATCTCCTCAATATCTTCCGCTGTAGCACCTAAAATCGAAAGCATTGATGGTGTCGAAATGAATGTTTTGCCATCATAACCAGCCTCAGGGCGCGGACCATCTCCGGGGTTCCAACTAAGTGCCGGACGGATAAGGTCTGCAAGGCGTTCTAAAATATCAATACGCACCGCACGCTTACCCAGGAAACGGAAGCCCGCAAGGCGATAGAATTCGCGTTCAAAACTCTGATCTGTTTGCATAGATGTACGTCCAGCAGCTAGTCCAGCGATGACCTCACCAAAACCTGCTTTCTCAAATCCATCATTTGAGATTGCCCATAACAAGGTAATCAATTCAGCAGGTGCTGGCTTAAGCAATGCCGGCATGAAGATGTGATAAGCACCAAAGCGAATGCCATAGCGACGTAATATGCCGCGTTCAGATTGATCAATGCTCTTTACTGTTTCATGAACATCTCGACGGAAAAGAACACCCAATGCTTCAACAATTTGAAAAGCGAGACCGCGGCCTAACCCTTCAATATCATCTGCACGAGATAATTCATCTAAAGGTTTTAACACTGTCGCAATATGGTGATTTATAAACCGCTCAATACGAGCAATCACTAAATCACGTACATTCTCGGCAATCTGATCATCAGCTAAAATGATCACTTTCGGCTTCATGATGTGATCACCCTTGGTCAATTTACCAACGGGTTCACCATTCCATCTGATCGTACCATCATTACCAATTGCAAAATCACCATTTGCGCCAGCATGCAATCGAGCAGCACGCGCTTCAAATTCTATGACCAAAGCACTTTGTGATGCCGCCATTACAGCCTTTGCATCCAAACCTTCAGCCGACTTATCCGGTACAAACCGAAATCCATTCAGTTGACCTACATGATGACCCTCGACGAACATATCGCCATTTACACTTATTTCTGCTTCCAGCATTGCTTTCTCTCTTAACCGCTTCATCAGCACAGATGTCCTGCGATCTACAAACCGTTTCGTCAACCTCTCATGTAGCGCATCAGACAAACGATCCTCAATTTCACGTGTTTTTTCTTGCCAATGTTGCGGATTTGCAAGCCACGCAGGATGATTTGATACGTATGTCCATGTTCTAATTTGAGAGATTCGCGCAGACAATGTGTCAATTTCACCATCTGTCTTATCTAAGAGACGAAGTTGTTTGGCAAGATAATCCTCATCTACCGAACCTTTAATCACGAGATCCTGAAAAATAGTTGAGATCAATTCACCATGTTGGGCGGGTGCAACACCACGGTAATCGGGAAGTGCGCATACTTCCCATAAAGTTTTCACCCGCGATGCGCTGTTGGTATATTTCGTAACATCATCATCCCTTGATAGAAATTCAAGCGCCCGCTGATCAACACTCGGAACAGCCTTTGTTAGCCCGTTTATCACGGGTGTGCGCTCCAAACTCGAAACGAGATTCGACAAAGATGAAAAATCAAGCTGCTGATTGCGCCATTGCAATATCTTCACAGGTTCAAATACATGCGCTTCCAAACGCTCAACGGTTTCTTCATTTAAAGGTACCGCATGTCCTGTCACGCCGAAAGTGCCATCGGTCGTATGCCTGCCTGCTCGGCCAGCAATCTGACCAAGCTCTGCAAGATTTAATGGTCTATACTGAAAACCATCAAATTTATGATCTTGCGCAAATGCAACATGATCAACATCCAGATTTAGCCCCATACCAATAGCATCAGTTGCTACAAGATAATCAACATCACCATTTTGATAAAGTTCAACTTGAGCATTGCGGGTTCTGGGGGACAACGCACCCAAAACCACCGCTGCACCACCACGCTGGCGACGAATAAGTTCTGCAATGGCATAAACTTCATTGGCAGAAAACGCGACAACGGCGGAACGTCTTTGCAGCCGCGATATTTTGCGCGAACCGCTATATTCGAGGCGTGAGAGACGCGGTCGCTCGATCACATATAGGCCTGGCATCATGCGTGATAGTACATTGCGCATAATATCCGAGCCAAGCAGCAGCGTTTCCTCAGTACCCCTTAGATGCAATATTCTATCGGTGAAAACATGCCCACGCTCTAAATCAGATGCAAGCTGAACTTCGTCAATTGCAACAAAAGCCGCGTTTGTTGTGCGGGGCATCGCTTCAACAGTGCACACCGTGTACGCTGCATTTGGCGGACTGATCTTTTCTTCACCCGTTACTAATGCAACCTTACCCTCCCCGACACGTTTGATAAGTCGCTGATAAACTTCGCGAGCCAGGAGACGTAATGGCAACCCAATGACACCACTTTTATGGGCAATCATTCGTTCAATTGCATAATGGGTTTTACCAGTATTTGTCGGTCCCAAAACAGCCGTTACGCCGCGACCACTTACGACAATCGGATCTACTGGTATTTCAGAATGTCTATTCATAAATTGAACTCACACGTCACTTAGTTTTTGCTAGCATAATTAAGCAAAACAAACACGAAAAAAACACGTTATGAAAACCTCGCCTGTTAACGAATGGAACAGGGATAGAACGAATCGGCTACGAATCGCTGACTAAGCTCATTTCCCGTTTTGTTCACGGCTACATATTGCGATCAGCGCAAAAAAGTGAACAAAATATCGACATTGACTGAAGATATTCTATTGAATTTTCCATTGAAAAGTTAATAACAACTCCGATGGGTTTAGAATATAAAAAACTATGTGAAAAACCACACATCCGATTAACTATTTTAGTTACACTTTGTTAATCAAAACAAACAGATAGTTAAAGTTAAAGTCAATTTTTGTTCAAAATCATTAAGCATTAGACCAAAAGCGGAACGAAACAGACACGAATCGCTCACCTGAGTATGTTCTTATTTTGTTCATGACTACATATTGCCCAACCCATGCACCGGATAACTAATTTCCACCTCTACAATCCATATATTGAGAGGAAACCTAATGCTCACTGTTAATCAGTATTAACAAAGCGTAAAAAAAGGCGCCTCAATGAGGCGCCTTAGCATTCAATTTGTGACTAAACTCTTAAGAGAAGTATTGACCACCATTTGCAGAAATTGTTGACCCTGTGATGAAACCAGCATCATCGGATGCAAGGAAGACAACGCAGCGTGCAATCTCTTCCGGCTCGCCCAAACGGCCAACTGGAATAAGTGGTAAAACATGTTTTTCTAACACATCCGGGTCAATTGCTTTGACCATATCAGTGCCAATATAGCCTGGGCAAACAGCATTGACTGTGATCCCAGCGCGAGCGCCTTCTTGAGCCAGCGCTTTGGTCAGACCAATATCACCCGCTTTGGCAGCAGAATAATTAGCTTGGCCAGCTTGGCCTTTTTGACCATTGATAGACGAAATGTTAATCACACGACCAAATTTACGAGCGCGCAGGCCCGGCCAAATTGGGTGTGTCATGTTGAAAACACCATTTAGATTGGTGTTGATGACTTCATTCCATTTTTCAGGAGTCATTTTGTGGAACATACCATCGCGAGTAATGCCTGCATTATTCACTAGAACTGAGATTTCACCCAAATCCGCTTCAACTTGCGCGATACCGGCAGCACATGCTTCATAATCTGCAACTGACCATTTATACGCTTTAATGCCAGTTTCTGCTGTAAAGGCAGCGGCGGCCTCATCATTACCTGCATAGTTGGCGGCAACAGTATAACCAGCTTCTTTTAATGCTACAGAAATGGCGGCGCCGATACCTCGGGTGCCGCCAGTTACGATTGCTACTTTACTCATAATGTCCCTCTTGATGAAATGTCTGCTAAAGTCGTTAAAGTTTAACCTAAATTGACTTTAGCAAATTTTCAAAAAAAGACATATGTTATTATGTAATAGCTGCCTAACGTTCAACGCAAAGCGCTACGCCCATACCACCACCAATACATAGTGTAGCAAGGCCTTTATTCACATCACGACGAACCATTTCATGGATAAGTGTGGTTAGAACACGTGCGCCGGAAGCACCAATTGGGTGACCAATTGCAATCGCGCCGCCATTGACGTTTACGATTTCGGGATCCCAACCCATATCCATGTTCACAGCACATGCTTGTGCAGCAAATGCTTCATTCGCTTCAACAAGATCAAGATCGCCAACAGACCAACCCGCGCGTTCTAACGCTTTACGCGATGCTGGAATTGGACCAATACCCATAATTTGTGGATCAACACCAGACGTTGCCCAAGATGCGATACGCGCCATTGGTGCGATATCGCGCTTATTCGCTTCTTCGTCAGACATTAAAATGGCTGCTGCTGCGCCATCGTTCAGGCCAGATGCGTTCGCGGCGGTAACGGTGCCTTCTTTATCAAAAGCAGGACGAAGTTTACCAACACTTTCAAGCGTAACACCATGTTTGATGTACTCATCTTCTTCAACGATTGTATCACCCTTGCGACCTTTAATCGTATGAGCAACAATCTCATCTTTAAATTTGCCAGCTTTTTGAGCAGCCTCAGCTTTGTTTTGAGATGCGACAGCAAATTCATCCTGTGTTTGACGAGACAGTTCCCACTTCTTGGCAATGTTCTCAGCCGTTACACCCATGTGATAACCGTAAAATGCTTCCGTCAGACCGTCTTTTATCATTGTATCAATGAGCTTCATATCACCCATTTTTGTACCCGCACGCATATGAGCACAATGAGTAGACAATGACATAGATTCTTGACCACCTGCCGCAATAATATCAGCATCGCCACTCATAATTTGCTGCATGCCAATTGCCATCGCACGCAAGCCAGACCCACAAACTTGATTAAGGCCCCAGGCCGTTGCTTCTTTCGGGATACCGGCAGCCATTGCAGCTTGACGTGCAGGGTTTTGCCCCATGCCAGCTGTTAGGACTTGCCCCATGATAACTTCATTCACCGCGTCAGCTTCAACACCAGCTTTTGCAAGCGCACCTTTGATCGCAGTCGCACCAAGATCATGTGCAGGCGCTTTAGCAAACGCACCACTAAAAGAGCCGACCGCTGTTCTGGCGATGCCAGCAATTACAATTGAACTACTCATAAATTATTCCTCTTTATAGCCAGTTTAAATACAAACTGCGCGTCCCTAACCAATGCACTAAATGCTGCACCGCAATATAGATAGACAAAATATCGGCAATGCACAATAGGCTTGGCAATTCTAATATTTTTAGATTAGTGTAAATTTCAAAGTTAGTATAGCTTATTTCTGGAGGGTCACATGAGCAAAGACACGGACGCTATTGTCATCAAAAAGTATGCAAACCGACGTTTGTATAATACTGGCACAAGTGCGTATGTCACGCTTGAAGACTTGGCTGAGATGGTTCAAAAAGGTGAAGATTTTACCGTCAACGAAGCAAAAACTGGTGAAGATATAACACACTCCGTTCTCACCCAAATTATTTTTGAACAGGAAGCAAAAACAGGAAACACCCTTCTACCAACATCTTTTCTGCGCCAGCTCATTTCATTTTATGGTGATCAAATGCAGATGGTTGTGCCGAGCTATCTCGAACATTCTATGTCAGCGCTTACCGAGCAACAAGAAAAGTTCAAAGAACAAATGACCTCATCCATGGAAGCAAACCCAGTTATTGCGAATATGGCTGCGCCCATGCAGTTGATTGAAGAACAAGTCAAAAAAAATACAGAAATGTTTCAGCAAGCCATGTCGATGTTTTCTCCCTTCGCAATGTCACCTGAAGGTGAAGAAAAAAAAGACGAAGCTAAGAGCGAAATTGACGAGTTAAAAGAACAACTCAAAGGCATGCAAGATAAGATCAACAAGATTAGCTGAGAGATCATTCCCAGTTAATCATGACGATATAACTTGCTTGTCTTGCCGAGATAGTTTTCCCAGGCAAACCAGTAAGAAATACTACCGGAAATTCGTGTTAGTTTTTCGCCATTGGGTCCTGTAATCGCGTCTTCAGAAATTAGCCAGATACCAGCATCACTTTTCAAGCTCTCCAGCGTACCTCCGTGTTCGAATTCAACATCTCCACGTTCATAGGATCTAACTGTGCGAGTTGTTGCATCGCCAATTAGAACGATATTTTTTGAACCAATTCGGTCATTGATGACTGTTTTTTTCGTAAAAGCTGCAAGTGGCCATGCTTTAGCAGCACCATAATCACGAATACCGAAAACATAATCCTTACGTTTTACAATGCTCTCATCTTCAACAAGCGCTGGGAACATAAGTTCGGGGCTTGCAAAATATTCGTTATAGACAACGCCTGAATCATAATCACGAAAGTGTCCAGTGTCCAAAGATAGTACTTTCGTTTTGGGGTTTCGCTTCTGCCATTTCCCCCAAGTGGTAATCGTCACGGGGCGTGTTTTTAACTTAATACCTTTATCGACCAATTCACCAACTACGGGCATACCTGTAAATTGGTTCCAGAGGCTAGATGTCTGTCGATCAAACATAAGTTTATTTGAACGGTAAAGAAAGCCAGATGAACCAAACACCAAATGATCTTCTTGGCCAACAAGTTTCGTCTCGTACAGGATGCCAGATCCACATAACGTGCAATAGGCAAGCGCAACAGGCACGCCACCGATCACATCATTAAACATCTCATGCCACCCCATTATGCGAAGTGGATAGGCACGAACATCCCCATTAATTTCAACACCGAAAACCAAATCACTATCAAGCAAATAATCAGCCTTGGATGCATCGATCATTTTGGGGTTATCAAGTGAGGGAATACCATCTACTTTCACCCCGCCCCATGTAATCTCCTCAAAGCGGATTTTCATATTCTCCGGTTTCAAATATTTCGATGAGAAAAACTGCCCGAAATTACGGTCAATATTATAAAAATAGCGCAACTTAATATCGTAGTAGGATGGATGCGAAATAATCTCAGGATGCGCCTCCTGCCATAGCATGGCATCTCGCCAAGTCTTCATCTCCTGGCCAGTAAGCTTGAAAAGTGCATCTTGTACGTCAATATGTGCACCACCGATCCGCATCAGCAAGACAAGTAGAGGCACAATATCGCGATCACCCCGATCAACAAAGAAATCAATGGCGGCTCTTCGTTGGTCATCATCTCCAATAAGAGCTTGCATCGCAAGTTCAACAAAATCTGCACGTTCAGCTTCCTGAACGGCAATTTTACTGGATGGTGTCGCATTTTTCGAAACCGCAGATTGACCAGACATGAGAAAAGAACCGGCGAGAAAAGCGGATATTATTTTTTTACGTTTTGTCATCATGGATACAAATATCCATGATGTTCATTTCACTTGATAGTAAATTTAAATTTATCGCCACGTGAATGGCTAAGAATGTAGATCTAGTACCCGATCGCAAAACCGTCTTTTCGTGGATCAGAACCAGCACAGTAGAACCCTGAAGGATCAACCTTGATAATCTGCCCACCGCCAATTGGTGTCGCTGCTGATCGCAACTTATGCCCACGAGCTTCCAGCCCACCGAGCACAGATCGAGACAAACCACTTTCTGCTTCCAATACACCATCTTTGCCCCAAAACAATCGAGGATAATCAAGTGCTGTTTGTGGATCAAATCCATATTTTTCCAAATTGGCAAATACGTGCGACTGCCCCATCGGCTGGTAAGCACCACCCATGACACCAAATGAGTAACTCGGTTTCCCATCTTGCATCGCCATTGCAGGAATAATCGTATGCAGCGGGCGTTTAGATGGCCCAATTACATTCGGGTGTCCTGGAATCAAATTGAAACAAGCGCCACGACTTTGCAGAACAATACCGGAATTCGGTGTGACTATCTTGGAGCCGAAGTCTGTAAAGACAGAATAGATAAGTGAAACAATCTGGCCATCCTTGTCAGCAACTGTGAGATAAACCGTGTCAGAGGAGGGAATTTCAGGCAGAACGATTTTATCATTACGTCTCAACTTCGAAATCTGCCCTGCCAATTTCTGGGCGTATTCTTTAGATATCAACTCTTCAACGGGCACTTCCATGTGCTCCGGATCAGCCAACATCGCATCACGGACAGAATAAGCAACACGGCCAATTTCAATCTCAAGATGATAGCGTTCCGCGCTATCTGGTGCATATGAATGAACATCAAGAATTTCCATCAAGTTCATCATAATCAGCGTCACCATGCCAGACCCATTTGGTGGAATTTCCAACACCTCATGACCAGCAAACTCAGTCGATATAGGTTCAACCCAATCACAGGTTACATTGGCTAAATCTTCTTCATCCAAAAGACCGCCTTTGGCAGCAATCACGGATGCAATTTCAGCGGCAAACTCACCCTCATAGAACGGTGCAATTCCATATTCTGAAATCTTTTCCAGCGTATTCGCAAGGGCCTCGAACTTCATGCGCTCCCCAAGTTCCGGAACACGGCCACTAAGCAACAAATGCTGCGCGCTTCCTTCGTCACGCAAAAGAGCATCATCATTGCGAGCCCAATCAAATGCTACACGGGGGGAAACAGCAAACCCATTTCGGGCTGTGCTGATCGCATCACCAAAAAGCTGTGTCCACTCAAGTTTACCGAACTTTTGATGCATTTCATCAAAGGCTTTAAGAGCACCGGGTACCGTAATCGAATGCACGCCGCTATCAACTATTTCAATAATATCATTCTCAAAAAACCAATTAATTTCAGCTTTCGCTGAAGATCTACCAGAGCCATTAACTGCGTGGATGCCGCCTTGCTTTGGATCATGGATAATAGCAAAGCAATCACCGCCGATACCTGTCATCTGCGGCTCAACGACACTCAGAACCATAGAGGCTGCAATCGCAGCATCAACAGCTGATCCTCCATCACGCAAGATAGAAAGCGCTGTTGAAGACGCCAACGGATGGGACGTAGCAACAATCCCGTTCTCGGCAAAAACCTGAGAACGCCCTGGAGTATCTAATCGCCGCATATTATTTCCTTTTCAGAAACAATGTAAGTTAAATATGGTCCGATGACTTTCATTTTCTTCTATATTATCAAGTCAACACTTCTGGCGCATAATAATGATAAATATTGATCATTCAAACTCTTAATGAGGACTTCCATGCAAATTACCCTTTCAGACGCAAATAAAATGATCGAAGCAGCATATCTTGAGAGTGCTAGGCTTGGCTTAAAACCTCTGGCTGTGGTGGTCCTAGATACTGGTGGACACGTTAAGGCGTTTCAAAGACAAGATGGTGCATCCATGATGCGTTTTGAAATTGCATGCGGCAAAGCCTATGGAGCAGTTGCCTGTGGTGTCGGTTCACGCTGGCTTGATGCGCAAGCAGAAGGACGCCCGCACTTCCTGGAAGGACTTTCAAACGTATCCGGCGGTAAAATTGTACCGGTACCAGGGGGTGTGTTGGTTAAAACATCTAAAGGTGATGTCATTGGCGCAGTTGGCATCACTGGCGACGTATCAGACAATGATGAAGCCGCTGCAATTGCAGGCATTGAGGCTGCAGGATTTATAGCTGATGCAGGTTAATTTCTATCAGATCTAAACTCGATATTTAAAGACCAATTGAGACATCGCGCCCGGCAGACTTGATAGACACGGAAAATCCCGCGATCACATCAATGAATGAGATTGCCATCAGCACAAAGAATATTTGAGTAGCAGCGCCCTTAACCAGCAAAAACTCTACCAAAAATGCAATGAAAACAAACATCGACAACATATGATCAAGAACTGAAAATGGTCCAGTTCGCGTCGATTTTAAAATTTCGATAAATAACAAAACGAGTGCGATCAGAATAAATAGGTCCCCTACATTGACGATCCAGTTAGCGCCAGAGAGCATGGACAATTCCATAACTTGGTTTTCAAGGCCACCAATGCCGGCCCCAGGTCCAAGCATAACAACATTATACAGAATAAATGGAATTAGCATTAGCGGGATTGCAAGTAACATTGTGATGATCTTTCTTATCTCGCCTGCAAATTACTAGACGCTATAGACTAGAGAATATAGAAAAAGGCCAGCTCGACATAAAATCGGGCCAGCCTAATCAGCAAATTACATAAAACGAGTTATCGTTAAATTATGCGTCTTCTTTAGGTGTCAAAACCTGACGGCCACGATACATACCGGTTTTAAGATCGATATGGTGTGAACGACGAAGTTCGCCTGAATCTTTATCTTCAACATATTGCGGTGCTTTCAGCGCATCTGTTGACCGACGATGACCGCGTCTAGAACGCGTGATCTTACTCTTTGGTACAGCCATTTTCTACTCCATTAGTGCGGGCATTACGTTATCGACGGTGTATTTAACCGCCCTATTGGTCGCAACGCCAAAATTGGGATTTGGCGGGCTTATACAATGAGTTTCACCTTTTGACCAGTGAAATTATCAGATTTTTTACATCAACCATAATTGACACCAAGAAAACCTGTATTATTTGTGAAAAAGGCTGCTAGGCCTCGTCTTCCTCTACGATCCATGGCTCTTTTATACCAGCAGCCTCCCATTCTTGCCAAGCGGCAAGCGATTTCACCCGCTCCATATATGCACGAATCTGAACATTACTCGTAAGAGCATAGACTTCTAATCGATTGACAACAGGCGCAAACATTGCATCCGCGATGGAAAATTTGCCAAACAGAAAATCACCGCCAAACTTGTTTAAGTTCTCAATCCATAACGTTTCAATGCGAGCAACATCTTTTGCAAGTGCCGCATCTTGCTCAAGCCTCTTGATTGGGCGACGCAAATTCATAGGACACTGATTTCGTATGGCTGAAAATCCGCCAACCATTTCGCATGAAGCTGCCATAGCCAGCGTACGAACACGCTCATCACTTGGCCATAGATTCTTTTCAGGGAATTTTCTCGCAACATGATCAAGAATGGCAAGTGATTCTGCTACTACCAAATCACCATCAACAAGAACGGGAACCTTCCCCGTTGGTGAGAATTCTTTAAACTTGGGGTTTCCCGCTGCCATTTCAAACGGAACAAGTTTTTCTTCAAATTCAATACCAGCAACTTTAAGGCCGATCCACGGTCTAAAAGACCATGATGAATAGTTTTTGTTACCTATATAAAGTGTAAAATCAGACATGCGATTATCTCCTTGTCACAGCTGGAGTCGCAAATCTAACACCCTATGTCCAACAATAGTTGCTAATCTATGGATAAATACATTTGATATATGCACCAGATTGTTTTGAGCGCGTTTCGATCCTGCTAGCTAAACGTCGCAATCCTTTCGAAGGATTAGCAGGGTTTCGCAAGATTGGATTGGGGAGCGCTACTGTGAGAAGCGCAGCTTGTTTACGCGTGAGCTTTTCCGCAGACCGCCCAAAATAACTTTGCGCAGCCGCCTCAACTCCGTAAATACCATGTCCCCATTCAGCAGAATTGAGATAGAGTTCGATCATACGTGGCTTCCCCCAGAACATATCTGAGAAAAGTGCCAGCGGTATCTCCAACATCTTACGAATGGGAGATCGCCAAGAGGTGAGAAACAGATTCTTCGAAACTTGCATGGAAATTGTGCTGGCACCGCGGGACGGAGAGCCATTTTCCAATGTTTCTTCAACGATAATACTGAGCGCATCCCAATCTACACCTGAATGGGCGCAATATTGGCCATCTTCGCTCATAATGACAGACTGAACCATGACCGGGGCTACATCTTCTAGTTCAACCCATTGTCGTTCATAGCTGCGGCCAGACATCAGTTCACCTAGCATTAAAGTGGAAACAGGATGGATAAATTCAAACCGATAAAGCAATACAAGAAGATACGGCAACAGCAATATAATTAATATCACGAACAACAACCGCCAAAGCCATCGCTTTAAGCGTTGACGCCAAGAGACTTGAGCTGGCTTCCCAGCCTTAGCTTTGATCTTCTTCTTTGTTACTTTCTTTGCTTTTGCCAACTGCACCACCCCAAAACAATCCTTCGCTCTGGATAAAAGGTCACATAACAAACATCAAGAAAAGATTGCGATCACTCATAAGTCATGGCAATAGAAAATCATGATAGATCAAGCAAAACAAAATTTTACAATGAAACTACAAAACACTGCCAAGCTTATTGAGCAGGAGTTGAAAACTGTTTTATCGGAAGATATTTTACAAGGCGAAATCGTGCGACCTGATCATCTCATGCAAGCTATGCGTCATGGCTCACTAAATGGTGGCAAGCGTTTACGTCCATTCTTAGTGCTTGAAACAGCAAAAAGCTTTAACGGCAGCTCCGTTGCCGCTTTAAAGGTAGCAACGGCGCTTGAATGTATTCATTGTTATTCACTTGTCCATGATGATCTCCCGGCAATGGATGATGATGCGTTACGCCGAGGACAGCCCACCGTTCACATAGCTTTCGATGAAGCAACTGCAATTCTGGCAGGTGATGGCTTACTCACTTATGCCTTTGATATATTATCAGCAGATACAACCCCTCTTTCGGCAGAAAAGAAAATCAAATTGATCTCCAGCCTTACCCGCGCGTCAGGTCTTGGCGGCATGGTGGGCGGCCAAGCGCTTGATCTTGCCGCGGAGAAAACCACGCCCGATGAAGCCGGCATCTTAACACTTCAACAGATGAAAACCGGAGCGCTTATCCGTTATGCCTGCGAGGCAGGAGCAAAAATTGGCGATGCTGACAATTTTGAACATAAAACCATGAGCAACTTTGGCCGCATCATCGGACAGGCTTTCCAGCTTGCCGATGACCTCCTAGATGTAACATCTGATGCTAAAACTATGGGCAAAAATACTGGCAAAGATGCCGATCGTGGCAAAGGCACGTTGGTCGCGTTACATGGCGCTGATTGGGCAAGGGCAAAACTTGTTGAACTCGCCGAAGAAGCTAAAACTTTGCTACATGGAATGAACCGCGACACCAAAATACTTGAAGAAACAGCCAATTTTGTAATCTTCCGAGATCGATAGAAAAAACCTATCGTTACATTTGCACAGAGCCGTAGAAATCAGAGACAACGTCCTAAATCTACCCAAAATAACGTAACGTTTGTTGCCACCGTATGAATTGGTTTGACATTGCAAAACATTTGCGACAATTGATCGATATAGACAGGCTCTATAGGTAAGTTTTATTGAGAGAAGGATTTGAGATGAAGGTTCTCGTACCCGTTAAACGCGTTGTCGATTACAACGTGAAAGTTCGAGTAAAACCAGATGGATCGGGCGTTGAATTGGCAAATGTCAAAATGTCGATGAACCCATTTGATGAAATTGCAGTGGAAGAAGCTTTACGCATGCGTGAAGCAGGAACAGCAGATGAAGTGATTGCTGTTTCAATTGGCCCGGCAAAATCTGAAGACACAATTCGCACAGCTCTCGCAATGGGCGCTGATCGCGGTGTGTTGGTTGAAACTGATGAACTCACGGAACCTTTGACGGTCGCAAAAATCCTAAAATCTGTTGTCGAAACAGAAGGTGCAGATCTCGTTATTGCCGGCAAGCAGGCAATTGATGATGATGCAGGCCAAACCGGTCAAATGTTGGCCGCTCTTCTTGGCTGGCCTCAGGCAACATATGCCTCTGAGATCAAAGTGAACGGCGATAGCGCGGAAGTAACACGTGAAGTTGATGGCGGTATGCAAACAATCAATGTCAAAATGCCAATGGTTGCAACAACAGACCTTCGTTTAAACGAACCACGTTTTGCCTCGCTACCTAATATCATGAAAGCCAAGAAAAAGCCGATTGATAAAAAGACTGTCGCAGATCTTGGTATTGATATTACACCTCGCCTGGAAATCATCACAACTGAAGAGCCAGAAACACGCCAAGCAGGTGTGATCGTTGGTTCAGTTGATGAACTTGTTGATAAATTGAAAAACGAAGCTGGCGTATTATAGGAGCGACAAAAATGGCTATTCTACTTGTTGCTGAACATGATAATTCAGCACTTTCAGATCAAACAAACAAAGCATTGACTGCAGCCTTGGAAATAGGTTCCGATGTTGATGTGCTTGTTGCAGGCAAAGGCGCGTCAGGCGTTGCGGATGCTGCGGCTAAACTATCAGGTGTTCGCAAAGTTCTTCACAGCGACGCTGACGAATACGAAAACTTCCTTGCGGAGCCAATGGCAGACTTGATTGTTTCTGCCGCTGATAACTACAATACAATTGTAGCGCCAGCCTCTGTCGCTTGTAAAAATTACATGCCACGTGTTGCAGCTCTGCTGGATGTTATGCAGATTTCTGAAATCACGGATGTTGTATCATCTGATACATTCAAGCGTCCGATCTATGCGGGCAATGCAGTCCAAACAGTAAAATCAAGCGAAGCAAAAAAAGTCATCACCATTCGTACGGCATCTTTCTCAGATGCAGCTGAAGGTGGCTCTGCGAGCGTAGAAGCACTGGCTTCTACTGGTGATCAAGGTCTTTCAAGTTTCATTGGTGACAAGATCGTAGAAAATGATCGTCCAGAACTTACATCTGCAAAAATCATCATCTCTGGTGGTCGCGCACTTGGTTCCGCGGAGAAGTTCGACGAAGTTATCCTTCCTGTTGCCGATAAGCTTGGCGCTGCCGTTGGCGCATCTCGCGCAGCTGTTGATAGTGGTTATGCGCCAAACGATTGGCAAGTTGGCCAAACAGGTAAGGTGGTAGCACCAGATCTTTATATCGCAGCAGGCATCTCCGGTGCCATTCAACATTTGGCTGGGATGAAAGATTCTAAAATCATTGTTGCGATCAACAAAGATGAAGAAGCGCCAATCTTCCAGGTTGCAGATTACGGCATCGTTGCGGATCTGTTTGATATCCTGCCAGAGCTTGAAAAAGCTTTGTAAGCTTTGAACAAACTTAATAAAATAGCCGGAAGATTAATTATCTTACGGCTATTTTTTTGTTCCATTGATTTATCTTGCAGCGCAGCATAAATATATATCCAGCAATTCACAGGATGGGAAAACTATGACAATCGAGATCAAAACAGTTGGCATTGTTGGTGCAGGGCAAATGGGCGGAGGCATAGCACATGTCTGCGCTACGTCAGGTTATGATGTACTAATTCATGATGTGGCAGCCGATCAGATTGATAAAGCACTCTCTAAAATCGCAAAAAATATGGATCGCCAAGTCTCATCCGGGAAATTAAGCGAAGCCGATAAAGCCAGTGCACTTGCACGTATCGGCCCTGCACCCATTGTCGAGAACTTAAAAGATTGCGACATGGTGATCGAGGCTGCCACTGAAAATGAGGATGTCAAACGTAAGATTTTTGAAGGGCTCTGTGCTATTTTAAAACCAGAGGCTATTCTGGCAAGCAACACATCCTCGCTACCCATCACACGTCTCGCTGCAACGACCGATCGCCCGGGACAATTTGTTGGTATTCATTTCATGAATCCTGTTCCGGTTATGGAACTTGTTGAGCTTATCCGTGGGATTGCAACTGAAGAAGACATATTCGAAACAGCAAAAGAATTTGCTATTTCACTCGGCAAAACCGTGACTCTATCGGAAGATTTTCCCGGCTTCATAGTCAATCGCATCCTACTTCCGATGATCAACGAAGCAATCTACACACTTTATGAAGGTGTAGGCTCTGTTGAGGCTATCGACACTGGCATGAAACTTGGTACACGCCACCCTATGGGACCACTCGAGCTAGCTGACTTTATTGGCCTTGATACTTGCCTGTATATCATGCAAGTTCTTTATCATGGTTTGTCAGATTCCAAATATCGCCCCTGCCCACTACTCGTCAAATATGTTGAAGCTGGATGGCTAGGCCGAAAAACAGGTCGTGGCTTTTATGATTATTCCGGAGAAACACCTGTCCCTACACGTTAAGACAACAGGCTATCACGGATCTTTTGAAGCAATAGCCGCATCAATATAATTCAGCGCATCATCGCCAGACCAATGCGCTGGACCATTCATAGAAGCGAGTATAAATCCATCTTCATCAAGAAGCATTGTGACGGGAAGTCCAAATGCAATTCCTTCTTTTTTTAGATTATTGAAAATACCCATGCTAGCATCTTGGTAGAGTGGCAAATTATCAACGCCAATTTCGTTCAAGAAACCTTCGGGTTTTTCACGTCCACCGCGATCAATATTGATTGTTAAAACGTCAAAATCTTCGCCTGATTTTTGTGCCTGCAAATCGGATATAGCTGGCATTTCTTCCCGGCACGGCGCACACCACGTAGCCCAAAGATTAACCAGCAGCACCTTTCCCTTAAAGTCCCCAATTGTCTTTATAGACCCGTCCGGCGCGATAAATTGATGGTCTGGAACCTGGCGGGGTTCGTCAACTGCAAGCATTGCAGCAACATCACCTTGTGCAGATGCCTCGATGATAATTGCCCGCTTTTTGGTAGTTTCTGAGGCAACAGGCCGATTAGTTTCAATTGTTTGATTGCCATACACCCCATTCATCACGTATATCCCTGCCGCGACGACACAAATTCCAAGCCCGATAAAAATTCGCGTAATTGGTTTCGTTCTTGTCGTCGAATTATTTTGCTCTGTCATCTTTTACTCCGGGGTCTTCTGATATGTCCGAAAATGAAAATAACAAATCTTCGAACAAAATGTGGGGTGGCCGTTTTGGCTCCGGTCCTGACGCTATCATGGAAGAAATTAATGCATCTATTGATTTCGACAAAAAACTTTATGCGCAAGACATTGAAGGCTCAATGGCTCACGCACAAATGCTTGCCGATAATGGCATAATTTCGGCAGAAGATCGCGAAAAAATTGCTCACGGTCTGAACACAATATTGTCAGAAATTGAAGATGACACTTTTCAATATTCCCGCGCTTTGGAAGATATCCACATGAATGTGGAAGCTCGATTGCGTGATCTTATTGGTCCTGCAGCTGGCAGATTACACACGGCTCGTTCGCGCAATGACCAAGTTGCGCTTGATTTTCGCATGTGGGTTCGTGCCGAGCTTACCAAAAACGTCACCCATCTGGAGAAGTTAATTTCTGCATTTGTCGGGCTCGCGGAAGAACATGTCGATACGGTTATGCCAGGTTTCACGCACTTACAGACCGCACAACCAGTCACATTTGGTCATCACTGTATGGCATATGTAGAAATGTTTGCACGTGACCGAACACGCATGCTCGATTGTATTGACCGACTTAATGAATGCCCGCTTGGTGCGGCGGCTCTTGCAGGCACAGGATTTGACACAAACCGCCATCAAGTTGCGGAAACGCTAGGTTTTAGAGAGCCAACACGCAATTCGTTAGATAGTGTATCAGATCGAGATTTCGCATTGGAATTTTTGTCGAACGCTTCGATCTGCGCCACACACATGTCGCGGTTTGCCGAGGAATTGGTTATCTGGTCAACACCACAATTTAACTTTGTTCGCATGTCTGACAGCTTCTCAACCGGTTCATCCATCATGCCGCAAAAGAAAAACCCGGATGCGGCAGAACTTGTTCGTGCAAAAACAGGTCGCATTAATGGTGCTAATATTTCGTTGCTGACGGTTATGAAAGGGCTACCCCTTGCCTACTCCAAAGATATGCAAGAAGATAAAGAACCCGTCTTTGATGCAGCTGAAAGTTTAGAACTCGCGATTTTAGCTTTAACAGGCATGGTATCCGATATGCATATAAATAAAGATGCTATGCGTGCCGCCGCGGGTTCTGGTTTTTCGACAGCTACCGATCTTGCCGATTGGCTTGTACGTGAGGCAGGCCTTCCCTTCCGCGACGCACACCATGTCACAGGCGCAGCCGTTGCAATGGCTGAAGAGCGAAATATCGAGCTTCATGAATTGTCTCTTGAAGACTTGCAGGGCCTGAATGCCTCTATCACCAAAGAAATATTCTCGGTACTCACTGTCGATGCTTCCGTAAACTCACGCAAAAGCTATGGCGGCACAGCACCAGAGCAAGTTCGTAAACAGATTGCTCACTGGCAAAAACATAATTGGGTTTAAATTAATTTTCATAAACAGGGTGCACGGACAGAACTTTTTTCGCTAGAAGAGATGTTCATACATCGTTTAAAGGAACTGACGCATGTCGCGTATAACTTTATTTGTCATTGCATTGACTTCTCTCATGGCTCTTTCTGCATGCGGACAAAAAAGCCCTTTGGTTGCACCAGGTGATCTGGATGCGAAAAAGACCACGCCAGTTCCTGTAGAGACAAAAACCAAAAGTTCCGGTTTTTTACTTGATTAATAACCGCTACACCAACGACTGAGTGAATGCATAAATGAACCATTTTGATTATAAAGATGGCATCTTGCATGCCGAAAATGTTGCTATTCCTGAAATCGCAGCAAAAGTTGGCACGCCATTTTACTGCTATTCAACAGCAACATTTGAACGCCATTACAAAATCTACGCTGAAGCTTTTTCCGACCTAGATTCTCTCGTTTGCTACGCCATGAAAGCGAACTCAAATCAGGCTGTTCTCGCGACACTGGCAAAACTTGGCTCTGGCGTTGACATTGTATCAGGTGGAGAGTTAGCACGCGCGCTAGCAGCAGGTATCGATGCTCAAAAAATAGTTTTCTCAGGCGTTGGTAAAACAGCGCATGAAATGGACGCAGCATTAGAAGCAGGTATTTTGTGTTTCAATGTAGAATCCGAGCCAGAACTTGAACTGCTAAACAACCGTGCGCTTAAAATGGGTAAAAAAGCGCCTGTCTCTTTTCGTATAAATCCGGATGTTGATGCAAAAACACACGCAAAAATCTCGACTGGTAAGGCTGAAAACAAATTCGGCATTTCTTATAAAAGAGCCAAAGAAGTCTATGCACGCGCCTGTGACTTAGAAGGTATCAATGCGCATGGCATTGACATGCATATTGGCAGCCAGATCACAGATCTTCAACCATTCGATGACGCCTTTGCGTTGCTTGTAGAACTTGTCGAGGAATTACGCAGTGAAGGTCATACCGTTAGCCATGTCGACATTGGCGGGGGCCTTGGCATTCCCTATAAAAACGACAATTCTCCTCCGCCGGACCCGAGTGCCTATGCCCGAGTTGCAGAAGATCGCTTAAAAGGATTGGATTGTAAAGTTTTGATGGAACCGGGCCGTTTGATTGCAGGAAATGCTGGCATTCTTGTCACAGAAGTAATCTATGTAAAAGATGGCGGCGAGAAAAATTTCGTAATCGTTGATGGCGCGATGAACGATCTTATCCGACCCACGCTTTATGATGCTTGGCATGAAATTATGCCTGTTGAAATATCTGCAGCAAATGCCCCTGCAATCACCGCCGACATTGTTGGTCCGGTTTGTGAAACGGGTGATTACTTGGCGCAAGATCGCCAGATGTCAGAACCTGAACCTGGCGATCTATTGGCCGTCTCAAGTGCAGGCGCTTATGGCGCTGTCCAGTCAGGGACATATAATTCGCGACCTTTAATCCCAGAAGTTCTAGTAAATGACGATAAGTTTCATGTCGTCCGCGAACGCATTGGTATTGACCAACTCATAGAGATGGACTCCCTCCCAGACTGGTTAAAATAGTCGGACACCAAATGGAAGTTCAAACAAATATTGTTGCATTTCTAGCTCTAACATTTGCTATCTCAATCTGCGGCTTCATTTGTATTGCAAAAATTCCCGGTGCCCATTCGCCAGACAACCCTAAAGCCATTCCATTTTGGCTTATAACCGTTTGGGGGCCATCGCTCGCAGCCATTCTCCTATCCTATCAAGATGGGAGGTTGGTAGAATTATTGGCACGTATCTTCCAAATTTCAACTATACCAGATCAAGTTTGGCTACTCGTCATAGCGCCTATTTTATTGTTGCTCATTCTTTCCCGATTTACAAAAGGTGACAGGGAGCCTCTCAGAATAAAAGTAGTATTTATATCAATAGCGTTCAATCTTATTCTCGGCCCCCTAGGGGAGGAATTGGGCTGGCGCGGCTTTATGCAGGAAGATCTAAACACGCAACTCGGATGGTTAGAAACAAGCATTTTTATCGGTTTCATCTGGTACATCTGGCATCTTCCATTATGGACAATTCAATCACCGCAATCAGAAATATCCATTTACCTGTTTGGCTTTCACTGCTTGGCTTACTCCATTATCATCGGAGCGGCCTATACCCTTTCTGGCGGATCAATATTACCAGCAATATTGATCCATTTAACACTAAATCTTGCTTCAAACTGGGCCCTCTTTGTGGGGCTTCCAAAGCCGAATGATTGGTTTCGGGTCAGCATAATTCCCTATTTTGTTCTTGCAGTTATATCAAGTTGGCTTGTTTATTCTAAAACAGGGGAAATTGGCCTCAGCCTGCTAGAGTAAATTGTGACATCAACACAGATTGTTGAAAATAATCCGTCTCGTTTTTGCTATATTGACGTGTTAAGCTCCTGCCAACACAAAGATTCTTGAAGGCTGGTTATGGATAAGGACCAAGGGCGCGCTAAACAATCTATATTGAAACACCGCTCTCTAAGCCGTGTAACTATATTTGCCGAGCGCTTGTGGTCCGTTTTGCTATTCCCATTGTGTATAATGGGATTGTTCATTGCCATTTCCTGGTTCGGCTTTTTTCGATCAATACCATTCTGGGCAAACATCGCCATTCTTGTGGTTTTCGCAATAAGTCTAATCTATGCACTTCTCCCCTTTACAAAGCTTAGACTGCCAACAATCGCAGAAGCAGATCAGCGTCTGGAAGAGGACAACCAAATTCCTCATCAAGGGCTAGCTGTTCATAACCAAGAGCTTAGCCAAGATGATCACGGCTCCTTGGTACTTTGGAAAGAGCATCAAAGACGGATGCTAAAGAAACTTGAAAATCTGCGTCAGGGATCACTACGAACAAACACCGATAGTCGTGATCCTTATGGATTTCGTGCACTTGTCTTGCTGCTTCTCGCAACGGGTTTTTCCTATTCATTTTCTGGTCAATCCGGTACCGTTTTAGATGCATTTTCAAAACCGAAAAATCTTGTAAACCAAGCCGATCTCGTTCGTGTTGATGCATGGATAAAACCGCCGTCTTACGTTAATCAAGCGCCTATATTTTTAAAAAACCTTCCCAGCGATCAGCCCATTGCCATTCCTGAGAATAGTCAAATTGTTGTTCGATTGGCTGGTGCTATTGAAGATATAAAAACACCAGAATTTATTCTTAAAGGTGGTTCAAAACTAGCATTCAACGAAAGTTTGGATAGGCAAAACCCAAATGCACGTTCTTATATATTTACCCCGGTAAATGATGGAGAATTAAGAATATCCAATGCTCAAAAATGGCAGCTAAATCTAGTCCGAGATACGCCCCCAAATATCGCATTTTCCAGATTTCCAGAAAAAGCTCTCAATGGAGCTCTCGAACTGTCATATTTTGCAACCGATGATCATGGTGTTGCATCTGCAAAAGCCATTATTGAGCCACTTTATCCAGCGGACGATCATGCATTACCGCTCTATGATTCACCTGAATTTGATCTACAATTACCTCGCCGCAACAGTGATGATGGTCTGGCTTCAACAAGCTATGACCTCACCGACCACCCGCTTGCAGGCGAGGAAGCAATCATTACACTTATTGTAACCGACCATACGGGGCAGGAAAGTCGAGCAGAGGGTGTAGAGGTTATATTGCCAGAACGGCAATTTGTAAGCCCGCTTGCAAAATCAATGCTCGAACAACGCAAAGTCCTTGCATTTGATGCTTATGAACTACCGCGAGCAATCGTATTAAATGACGCTCTAACTGCACTACCCGAGGAAACAATCCCGAATATACGCGATTATCTACTCATAAAATCAGCTCGAGAAGGCATGAGTCTTGCTTATAGTGATGAAGACTTACTCCGCTGGGTTGATGATTTATGGAGCATTGCGCTTCTGTTGGAGGATGGAGATTTATCACTGGCCGAACAAAGACTTAAAAATGCTCAAAAGGCGCTGTCAGAAGCACTTGAACAAGGTGCAAGTGAAGAAGAAATAGCACAATTGATGGATGAACTTCGTGAAGCAATGGATGACTATCTACAGCAACTGGCGCAAAGTGATAACGTAAACCCACCGCAGCAAAACCAACAACAAAATGCACTCGAGTTAGAAGCGCAGGATTTGACCGACATGCTGGACCAGATTGAAGAAATGGCAAAATCTGGAAATCGTGAGCAAGCACAACGTATGCTTAATGACCTGCAAAACATGATGAATAATATGCAAGCAAACCGCCAACAACAGCCGCAATCTGGCGAACAAAGCCAAACAGAACAGCAGTTAAACGAACTGGGAGAGATTTTACGCGAGCAACAACGTTTGCTCGACCAAACATACCAGCAACAGCAACAGACCGAAAACCAGCAAGGACAGGAAAACACAACCCCATCTCCGGAAGGAGGTGAACGACAAGAACTTTCAGAACAAGAGTTGGCAGATGCATTGCAAAAGTTGGAAGAACAACAGCAAGCTTTACAAGAGCGGCTCCAACAACTGCAAAAACAGATGGAAGAACAAGGTCTTGACCCAGCAGAAGGATTAGGTGAAGCGGCAGATGCAATGGGTAATGCAGCTGGCGAATTAAATAACGGACAAACCGGGCAAGCTGGCGAAGAGCAAGGACGGGCTATCCAAGCACTGCGCGAAGGGGCACAGCAAATGCTTGACCAGTTACAACAACAGATGCAAGCTCAACAAGGCCAAGGTCAGGGCCAGCAGGGCAATCAACCACAGGGCAGACAAGGAAACGGCCAAGGTCGTGATCCATTAGGGCGCAGAAGTGGTGGAGACCGAGAAGGAATTTACGGTCGAAATCCAAACGGTAACTTTGATGATGCTGCCAACGTGCAACGCGCACGAGAAATCCTAGAGATCATACGCAAAAGGCTGGGTGAGAACTTCAGATTAGAATTTGAGAAAAACTATCTGGAGCGTCTTTTAAAAACGCCCCAATAATCTCACGCAGCCAGAGCTTGTGCTACAGCCTGACGAATATCAGGCAATGAAAAAGGTTTAGGCACAACATCGACAATAATCTGCGCAAGATTATCAGCACGTTCACGTTGTTCTGCAAATCCCGTCATCAACAAAATTTTTGTATCAGGATACTTTTCAGCTGTCGCTTCTGCGAGAGCAATTCCATCCATCGCTGGCATTCTGATATCAGACAAAAGAAGATCAAACTTATCCTGAGCTAGCTTTTCCAATCCATCACAACCATCTTCTGCTTCTGTCGTCTCATGCCCATCCATGCGCAAGGCACGTGCAACGAACGAGCGAAGTGCAGTTTCATCTTCTGTGATCAATATCTTAGCCATGTACTCATCCCTATTGTTGCATCTTGATAATGCCAAATCGATTTTATTCGATTTTTTCAATTGAGATTATTTAAGCATGAAATTCTTTGCAGGCTGTAAATGGGCTTGGTAAACAAGATGTCAATTTTGATTTTATTGATCTTCAGCATCACCCTTGACGATACCGACATATGGTAACTCTCTAAATGCATAGGCCACATCCATACCATACCCAACGACAAAATAATCGGGGCAGATAAAACCAACATAATCAGCAGTCAGTTCGCCTTTTCGCTTTGATTCTTTATCCAGCAAAACTGCAAGACCCACATCTTTTGCGCCACGTTCGAACATTAGATCACGAGCAAAACGCAATGTATTACCTGATTCCAAAATATCATCAATGATCAGAACATCTCGTCCGGTTACATCACTATCAATGTCTTTAATAATCTTAACTTGCTTACCTTCGGTTCCCGTTCCATAGCTTGAAAGTGTTATAAACTCTACTTCAGGGGCTAAACCAGCGCGATAAAGTGCGCGTACAAGATCAGCTGCAAAAATGAAAGATCCTTTTAAAATAGCAACGACCAGGAGGTCATTTTTAGGGTTTTTTGCAATAGCTGCCGCTATCAGATCGATTTTCTCTTGGATTTCTGTATCAGAGAACAATACGTCTATATTTTTACCGCGAACAACTTCCATAACACCAATAAATCTCTCAAATGACACCGCAAAATAGCGGTTTAAATTCAATTTGGATTAACATAGATGATGGAGCCTGCGCTCAAGCCTCGGTCAATCCGTACAACATGACCTTCATTAGCAGCTTTATTTGGTTTTGGCTTGTCAAAAATACCGGATTCAATTGGATTTTCAGTCAATTTCTTTGTTTTAGAAAAGACCCCTTCTGAACCAATACTGCCGGTAAGAACAGTATTATCAATCGTTGATGTCAAATTATCAACCTGACTGGAAACAAACCAAAGCATCGGAAATAATAATGCTGTAATAATGGAACAAATTGCGAGTGTTAAAATTATCTGACTTAGAACTGGCTTTCCAACTTTTTTATCATGTATTTTAGAGAAAACAGATAAACGCTGACCCGGATTATTTTGGCTTGGATCATTTTGGTTTGAAATCAACTGTTCACGAATTTTAGATATATGAACTGCCCTGGGTTGATTTCCAGCAGAAGGTGTGCCCGGCGCGCGCTCACCCATCTCTATCGTTTCAAAAATGGCATCTTCAATATCGCGCTCAAAAGAATTCAATTTTTTACTTTCTACGTCGCGACAAGAAGCGTTGATTAAAGAGATATCTTGTCTTGCAACCAAAGGCATTTGCTGCTCACTTACCATCAAGGTGTTTGCTTGGGCTTATTCTTTACGAAAAGTAAACAAAAATGGTTAACAGACTGGTAATTCTTTACATGGTGCACGAATATGCTTATCTGCAAACTATTGGCGGAATTTATGTTTAGCCCTATATAAATAAAGATAGCGAGTATTAATCTTTAAATGCTCAGTCTTTGAGGAATTGTCTGAATTGATCAAACTCGAAAATGTAGGTGTGAGGTATGGAATGGGACCTGAGATCTTACGAGATCTGACTTTCGATATTCCAAAAAAATCTTTTCACTTTTTAACTGGACCTTCGGGAGCTGGCAAAACAACATTGCTCCGACTTTTATTCATGTCACTTCATCCCACTCGCGGCAATATATCCATGTTTGGGCGCAGCATTTCAGATATCCCACGCGATGAGTTACCTCTGCTTCGGCGAAGAATTGGCATTGTATTTCAAGATTTTCGTCTCCTCAATCACTTAACCACTTATGAAAATGTTGCACTTCCATTGCGTGTTCGCGGCAAAGAAGAAGCAACATACCGAGCCGATGTTGTTGAACTACTTGAATGGGTAGGTCTTGGCGAGCGAATGCATGCTAGCCCACAGATTTTGTCTGGTGGTGAAAAACAACGCGTTGCTATTGCACGGGCACTTATCGATAGGCCGGAAATTTTGCTTGCGGATGAACCAACAGGCAATGTGGATCCACCAATGGCGCTAAGGTTACTTTCACTTTTTAAAGAGTTGAACCGTTTAGGAACAGCGGTAATGATCGCGACCCATGATTTTTCTCTTATGGATCAGATCAATGCGCGGCGAATGATTCTATCTGAGGGGCAAATCGACATTTATGATAGATAAGGCCAAGAAAAAAGTTGTAAAAGTCGGGCAAGCCGCAAAGCTAAAATTCGGCGCTCCGGCTCCTATTGTTCCACCCGCCAATCTGTCCAGCAAAGCATTGATGGTCGTCGTTGTCATAATGTCCTTCCTTGCCTGTCTCACTCTTGGTTTTGTAACGCTTATTCAAGATGCTTCTAAAACATGGCAAACCCAAATATCTGGAGAAATCACCATTCAGATAAAACCCATTGACGGACAAAATATGGAAAGTGCATTGTCCAATGCGAGAGAGATTGCGCTTACTTACGATGGTACCATAGATGCATCAATCATCGATAAAGAAACAACATCTAGATTGTTGGAACCATGGCTTGGCGAAGGTTTTAATCTAGAAGAATTACCGGTCCCGCGCCTTGTTGTCATTACAATTGAAAAAGATGCGCCACCGGATTTTCAAGCGATGAGCAGAGAACTTTCAGATAAAATCTCAGGCGCATATCTCGATGATCATCGCACATGGGCTGGCCGCTTGGTCAGCATGGCACAAAATACTGTGTTCATTGGCATGGGGCTTCTCAGCCTTGTTTTAATCGCAACGACTTTAACCGTCGTTTTTGCAACGCGTGGAGCCATGTCGGTTAATCATGAAATCATTGAAGTTTTGCATTTCGTGGGTGCTGAATCCTCGTTTATCGCTGGTGAATTTCAACGCCACTTCCTGCTCACGGGCCTTTATGGCGGTACAATCGGCGGGGCACTTGCCGCATTTGCATTCTTTATCACCGATTACTTGCAAGAACGAACAATGGCTACCGCTCTTGGTGACCAGGCAAATGCTCTCTTTGGCAGTTTTCAAATGGGGCCATCGGGCTATCTTGGCATCGTAATAATTGTCATCACAGTTGCTGCCCTTACAGCACTCACCACGCGTCTAACGGTTATCCGGACGATTCGTGAAATTGATCTTGTTCGCTCAGATCCTTCTCAATCCAATCAAGTTTAAATCCCGCGAGAAGTTTGACGATTGTCAATACCTAAAAAATGCCCTGCTTACTTCATAAAAAGGACTGGTCTTAGCCATATTTCAGTAGTAAAAGCGATGCATGACTGCGGAAGAAAAACCTAGCGCAACAGAAAATGCTGAACTTGATCACGACCCGATTCCTGAGAAGGAAAATTCGGAAGAATATCCGTTGCGGAAGAAGAACAAATTAAACTGGTTTTTCACTCCATTGGCGCTTATTGGCATTTTGTTCATTGCGATAACCATTAGTGCTTTTGTTCGCTTCGCAGAAGATGTTTCTTCATTAAGGCCAGCTGAAGATTTGGATCAAGCCGATGCAATTGTTGTTCTAACGGGTGGAACCAAACGCATTACTCAGGCTGTTAAACTCTTAGAACAAGGCGTTGGTAAAATGTTGTTTATTTCGGGCGTGAACCCGGACATTTCTGACCAAACGTTACAACGCGTATCTGGCGCATCTCAGGAAACATTTGATTGTTGCATCATGCTTGGCCGAAATGCCAAAAACACCATCGGTAACGGCAAAGAAATCACCAAATGGGCAAATAAAAACGACTACAAAAAACTCGTTGTCGTTACGAGCAATTATCATATGATCCGCAGCCTTTACGAGCTGAAGGCGGTTGATAAAAACACGACCTTCCTCCCCTACCCTGTCGCTACAACCGATCTGAAAGATACCAGCTGGATCAGCGATTCTGATGTCATCAGAGCACTCATCAATGAGTTTGCGAAGTTGAACTACGCCTACTTTCGGGATTTTTTGAATATGAAGATAGCTAACAACTCGCCATCCTAGCTTTCATGTTTCAAGCATTCACCTGAAACACCCAAAATTTCGAACATATTCCATTTCTCTTTTACGCCGATGGTTAATGAGGCATTAACCCGCGCACGCTAAAATTGGATCTAATTATATCGAATTCACGCTTTATTTTGAAGCAAACACATATTTGGATCTGCTTAAGCTCATGCGAACAACTGCACATTCCCCTCAACACCGGAACTATGAACAAAGATTGATGCCTGCCCTTTTAATGCGTCAGCTTCAAATTATCTGTGCCTGTTTAATCTTTCTAGGGTTGATCTTTGCAACGTTCTCATTGGCGACGTGGAATGTAGCTGACCCCAGCTTTTCTCATAAAACATCCGCAATCATTACAAACGCTCTTGGTTTTTCTGGTGCAGCATTTTCTGATCTTATGTTGCAGTTTTTCGGGCTGGCATCAGTGATCGCACTGACCCCTGCTCTGGCGTGGGGCATTTCTCTTCTTCGCGGCAAATTGTTTGACCGCCGAAATTCAAGGCTAAGCGCTTGGTTCTTTGGCTCACTTCTTATGTCTGCAGTAATGGGCCTTGTGCCCAGCCCTGAAACATGGCCATTACCCACTGGTCTTGGTGGTGTCATCGGAGATATGCTTTTAAAACTGCCAGCGACAATCATTGGCGATTATCCAACTGGTATATTGGCTTTCGCGCTTGGTGCATTAATTTTTCCACCTGCTTTGTGGCTATTACTCAAAGGTTCTGGTCTTGTTCAACGACCAGCAACAGTTTTAGATGATATCGAAGAAGAAACCGCACCTTGGCATGACGATGAAATTGAAGAAGAAGAGGGAAGAAGTTCTCTTATCCTCGGCATTCTCACGCATATGTTCTTAACATTTAAGGCAAGGGCACGTCGCCTTTTCAACTTTAACATTCAAAGAGATGCAGATGAATGGGAATATGACGCACCGTCGGACATGCAAGATGTTCATGATGGGTCTGCTTCATTTCGCCAAGAACCTGATTTTACAACCCATACAGCACAAGAACCAAATTTTGATGATCAATATTTCCAATGCGAGATGGACTCTCAGGATAATGCTCATTACCCCTATGAAGAGGAAACTGACTTTGTTCAGGCTCCACAACCAACAGCTCGCGTAGCACAACCAGCACCACGCCCGAAACAGGGCAAGCGGATCGTGCAAGAAGCCCAAGCATCGTTGCTTTCATCATCAGATTTTGAACTCCCTTCTATTCATCTTCTGGCAGAACCAAAGAATGTGGTTCGCGATGCAACGCTATCAGCAGAAGCACTGGAACAAAACGCACGAATGCTTGAAGGTGTTTTAGAAGATTTCGGCGTTAAAGGTGAAATCATCCATGTTCGCCCCGGTCCCGTTGTTACGCTTTATGAATTGGAACCTGCACCTGGAATTAAATCTTCGCGTGTCATTGGTCTTGCCGATGACATTGCCCGGTCTATGAGTGCCATTGCAGCCCGTGTTGCAGTTGTTCCTGGTCGCAATGCAATCGGCATTGAGTTACCAAATCAATCACGCGAAACTGTCTATTTTCGCGAAATGATTGCAAGCAGAGATTTTGAAGCCAATAAAGGCAAACTACCTTTATCATTGGGTAAAACTATTGGTGGTGAACCTGTTTTCTCTGATTTGGCCAAGATGCCTCACGTCCTTGTGGCAGGGACAACAGGTTCTGGTAAATCCGTTGCAATCAACACAATGATTCTGTCGATCCTTTACCGCTTTAATCCATCGCAATGCCGCTTGATCATGATCGATCCGAAGATGCTTGAACTATCCGTCTATGACGGCATACCACATCTTCTTACACCTGTTGTCACCGATCCTAAAAAGGCAGTTGTTGCGCTTAAATGGACCGTTCGGGAAATGGAAGATCGCTATAAGAAAATGTCAAAACTTGGCGTGCGAAATATCGATGGCTTTAATCAGCGTGCTGAAGAAGCAAGACGCAAAGGTGAAGCGATAACGCGCACTGTTCAAACCGGTTTCGACAAAGAAACAGGTGAAGCTATCTACGAGACGGAAGAATTTGATCTAGAACCATTACCATATATCGTTGTGATCATTGATGAGATGGCCGACCTCATGATGGTGGCTGGCAAGGATATTGAAGGTGCTGTTCAACGTCTTGCGCAAATGGCGCGTGCTGCAGGTATTCATGTAATCATGGCAACCCAAAGACCGTCAGTTGATGTTATCACTGGCACAATTAAAGCCAACTTCCCAACACGTATATCATTTCAGGTCACGTCAAAAATTGATTCGCGCACAATTTTAGGTGAACAAGGTGCTGAACAACTTCTTGGTATGGGCGACATGCTCTTCATGGCAGGTGGTGGCCGTATACAACGGGTCCACGGCCCGTTCGTCTCTGATAATGAGGTCGAGGCCGTCGTTGATCATTTGAAACGACAAGGTGTCCCGCAATATCTTGATGCCATTACTGTTGACGAAGAAGAAGAAAGTGGAAGCGATGCTGGGGGCGGATCAGGAAATAGCAATCTGGCAAACTCTGATGATCCTTATGATCAGGCCGTTGCTGTTGTGCTTCGAGATGGTAAAGCCTCAACTTCTTATATCCAACGCCGTCTAGGTATTGGATATAACAGAGCAGCATCGTTGATTGAACGCATGGAAGAAGAAGGCGTTATTGGCCCAGCAAACCATGCAGGTAAACGCGAAATTCTTGTACCGACCGAGAAAGACATTCTCGCAGAATAACATAGCGGTTGATTCCATATCAGCCGTAATCATGCCGCAGTTTTCTAGTAGTTCGTATATCTGATGGGTAATTTAAAAAATTGGAATAAATGATGAAAATGACACAAATGAACTACAAAGCACTTTTTCCAAGAATAGCTGATCCCATCAAATTGGTAGCATACCTATTACTGGCCATTTCGCTCTCCAGCATAACTGCAAAGGCTGACGGAAAAATTGCACAAAATATCGCCAGTCACTTTGCATCGGTAAAGACGATGATGGGTGAATTTGTTCAGCTGAACCCAGATGGCAATCAAATAGCGGGTAAATTCTTTATATCAAGACCGGGGAAACTCCGTTTTAATTATGAAAAACCATCACCTGTGCGCGTAATATCGGACGGTCGAAATCTTGTTGTTGGCAACCAGAAGCTCAAAACATGGAGCCTATATCCGCTGCGCACAACACCACTAAAACTATTGCTTGCTAATAAGATTAATTTGAAATCCAAAGACATAAAGTCGGTAACTGAAACTGACAGTCTGGTCACAATCGTGATGGGCAATAAGACTATCTTTGGCAAATCAACAATTACAATGATGTTTGATCCTGCGTCTTATGAGTTACGTCAATGGACAATCAAAGATGTTCAAGGCAAAGAGACAACTGTCCTGATTTTTAATGTTGAAACCGGTGTTGATTTCGCAAAAAGCGTATTTCGTATCCCATATCACGAGATGAATAAGGATAATGAAGGTTAAACTTCATACTTCCACTTCAATAACGCTTTAAAATGATCTAAACCTGAAAACTAATAGAAATTTTCAGGAGTAGGTCATTGGCATTTTCGGTTGTAACATGGAATATTAATTCAGTTCGTCTTAGAATGCCAATCGTCGAGAAGTTTTTAGAAGAACATCAACCAGACGTTTTATGCCTACAAGAAATCAAATGTGAGAATGGCTCCTTCCCTTCAGCCGGATTTCGAAAACTTGGCTATCAACATTTCGCAATTCATGGTCAGAAGAGCTATCACGGAGTTGCGACAGTTTCTAAAACGCCGATCGCCGATATAACAAGATTAGATTTCGCCCAAAAAGGGGATGCTCGTCATGTCTCTGGTGTCGTTGATGCTGGCGATAAGAAAATTCGCATTCACAACTTCTATGTACCTGCTGGTGGCGACGAAGCTAATCGTAATACAAATCCAAAATTTGCACATAAATTGGACTTTCTTGCAGAAATGAAAGAAATGCATTCTGAGTCTGAAATGGACCAGGGTGTTTCATCAATTTTAGTTGGAGACCTTAACATAGCACCAGCTGAGACCGATGTTTGGTCGCACAAGCAACTATTGAAGGTTGTTAGTCACACACCAATCGAAGTTGAAACTCTCAATGACGTGCAGGAAAAAGGTGGGTGGCACGATCTCGTTCGCCAACATGTACCAATTGAAGAAAAGCTTTTCACCTGGTGGAGTTATCGCTCCAAAGATTGGGAGAAAGCAGATAAAGGTCGCCGTTTAGACCACATTTGGTCGTCTGCCGATCTAAAAGAGTCACTTTCTAAAATCGAAGTATTACGCCACGCGCGCGGTTGGGAAAAACCATCAGATCATGTACCAATGATTGCTCATTTAAAACTATAAGTCTCAGGCGAACTTATATTTAATTTTCTGAAGATTTGATGTCAGCTCTGTTATGTTTTGCTCAATACGTTTGCGCAAAACATCTGCCACCTCAGGGTATTCAGTCAAGAGTCGGTGGAATAGCACTCTGTCAAATCGCATTAAATGCGCATTTTCAGTCGCGGTAACAGTAAACTGGCGTTTTGAGGGGGAAATCAATGCTAACTCGCCAAGCAAGGCAGCACGTTCTGCAGTACCTACAATAGCCATTTCGCCATTCTTATTTGGCGCAGACAACTCAAGGTTACCCGACAGCACAACATATGCGCCGCTGGCTGAATCTCCAAATTTATAAAGGGATTGACCTTCATAAATGTTTCGGTGAGTAGCACCAAAAGCAAGTAGCCGAAGCGCTTCACCAGGTATTTCTGAAAATAGAGGTGTTTGGTGCAATACCTCAAGATCATCTGTCAGTGCCATAATAAACCCTCAGCGAAACCTATCCTTTATTTACGGAACAAGTTTATAACCACCGCTTTCGGTCACAAGAATTTCAGCGCTAGACGGATCTTTTTCAATTTTCTGTCTCAAGCGATAAACATGAGTCTCCAGTGTATGCGTTGTTACACCGGAATTATATCCCCAAACCTTTTCCAAGATATCATTGCGCGGCACAACTTTTTGCTCTGCACGATAAAGAAAACGAATGATTGAAGCCTCTTTCTCTGTCAGGCGAATTTTGTTCTCTTCCTCATCAATCAATAACTTCTGACTTGGCTTGAACGTGTAAGGACCAACGACAAATGTGGCATCTTCACTTTGTTCATGTTGGCGCAGTTGCGCACGGATACGCGCAAGCAGCACAGCAAAACGAAAAGGTTTTGGTACATAATCATTCGCACCAGCTTCAAGCCCAAGAATGGTATCAGAATCTGTATCATGGCCAGTCAGCATAATGATTGGTGATTTAAAGCCGCCCTTGCGAAGAAGTTTCACAGCCTCACGGCCATCCATATCAGGAAGCCCGACATCCATAATCAAAAGGTCGAGATGATTATCCCGAGCCGTTTTTACACCTTTTGTTGCTGTGCTTTCCTGCAATATGAAAAACTCTTCATAAAGAGAAAGTTGCTCGATGAGCGTCTCACGCAAATCATCATCATCGTCAACAAGCAAAATAGTACGGGCTGTCATTTGTCGTTCCTTTTAAAGTCACCATGAGTAAACTTAGTTTAGTTCTTCAAGATTCGCAAAGATATTACACAGGTCTTCAACTGTAATTTCTAAAACATAACAATGACGTGGTCACTATGGTTGAAAAATGGCTTTTTAATTGCGAAATTCAATATTCCAAACATTTATTAGAAAAATATGAAGCCAACATCCAATAAACTAAGATCAAATAATAGTGTAGATCATGTCATCATTCGAGCAAAACCGGGTGATCCGACTAGGTGTTTGATTAGATTTGGACATACAACAATACAAGGTTGCTTGGGTCGCAATGGGCGAACAATCTTCAAGCGCGAGGGTGACGGCAAAACCCCTATTGCTAATATGCGAGTGCTGTATGGGTACCTAAAACCGAGCATTAAAAACTCAACACGACACCAAATAATCATGTCGCAAACCAACCAAAGCCTAGGCTGGTGCGATGAGCCCACACATCCAAGTTACAACAGGTCTGTGAAGCGGCCATTCTCGCACAGCTATGAAAAGATGCTTCGCGATGATATTCTTTATGATTTTATCATTGTGCTAGATTGGAACATCACGTGCCGCAAACGATATTGTGGCAGTGCGATTTTCTTCCATGTCGCCAAACAGGGATACCCTCCCACACAAGGTTGCATCGCAGTATCAAAGAGAGACATGAAGAAGATCATACCATTTATAACGAAGAAAACGCGTTTCAAAGTTCTCTAAACACCAAACCATCCGATAATACCGCCCATAACGACGACGACTACCAACCAGTGTATGCCATCAATAATGGTCAAATCCCAACCAAAATCCTGGTATCGGTTATTAATCGTCATGGTCGGCATGATAATTCCTAACCAGAGGAAAAAGCCAGATACGATGCCGTTATATAAAGTGACCTGCCCGTCGCCTAGATGTCCGATCACGCCAGCCATCATAATAGCTAAAACAATCTCGCAGACAAATGTAATAACCAAAAGACTGGGCTCCATTTTTGGTTCAGTACCTTCTGGTATCTTCACCGCCTTCATCCAGCGTTTTGCATTAACGCCATAATAGACTGAACCGACAGCAAATGCTGCAATGACAGCCACAATGACAGCAATGTAATTGATCCCACCAAATTGCATAGCAAATCTCCTCTCATCACATAACTAGAAGATCACTATAACAAATATGCCTAATTAAAATAAAGTACAGCTTGTATGAATCACTAATATTCGCAAAACCAAGTGAAAGCCTCCAACCTAGGTTGGAGGATTCTCAAGATTACCCATGCGACAAACCTCAAAATACTCTTCGTCTGTCATTGGTTGAACGGACAAGCGCATGGATGTTACCAGCGGCATATTCGCCAGTTTTGGATTAGCTTTCACATCTTTAAGGGTCACATGTGTTGGCATATCGCAGACTGCCTTTATGTCCACACATTCCCACCGCTCATCATCAGTTGTCGAATCCGGATGACAAAGCGCGCATACTTCAATCACACCAACGACGGCCAAACCTTCATTTGAGTGATAGAAGAAACCTTTATCACCCAATTTCATAGCTCGCATATTATTACGAGCCTGATAATTGCGGATACCATCCCATTCTTCCCCAGCATCGCCCTTGGCTTTTTGCTGATCCCAAGACCATTTAAATGGTTCCGATTTAAATAACCAATATGCCAAATTAAGCCCCAATCTCAGATGAAGGTTCATGAAACACCCAAGTATAAGGTTTTATATCAACCTCTGCAAAAAGACCAACTTTTGCATACGGATCTTCTTTTGCAATTTGTTCTGCCTCAGTCTTATCTTCGACATTTAGAATAATGAGACTGCCACAAGGTTTGTCATTTTCATCCAATAAAGGGCCGGCGATTTTCAATATACCTTTTGCATCCAAATCTTTCAGAAAGGCAAGGTGATCCTCTCGTGTGTCCAAACGCGTTTGTAAGGCGCCGGCGTTATCTTTACACATTAAAGCAACATACATTTACAACATCTCCATCAATGTTCATTTTCACTACGTAACGGCCTTTCTAAGAGTTGCGAGATCGCATCCCGCACCTCCAACTTACCATTAATAATATCAGCAACTGATTTTGTGAGTGGCAACGCTATATTGTTGCTTTGTGCAATATCAGCCGCGGCAAGAGCTGCATTTGCACCCTCTACAAGCGGCTTACCCTCACCCACCAAATCGCTTGGTTTTGCGCCCTGACCAATGGCAATGCCAAAACGATAATTTCGGGATTGCTCACTGCTGGCAGTTAAAACCAGATCACCCAGCGCCGCAAGGCCGGAAGACGTTTCAGGATTTCCACCCATAAAAACGATGTAGCGCGATAGCTCCACCAATCCTCTGGCGATCACAGAGGCTCGAGCGCTATCACCAAGGTTTGCACCAACAACGATGCCAGCCGCTATTGCAAGAACATTTTTAAGCGCACCACCTGTTTGCACACCGATCGGATCGCTACTGGCATATAGACGGAAATTTTTACGTGAGATGCTTTGCGATAAATCTTCTGCAAATTTAATCTCATCAGCTGCAAGCGTCATTGCTGTCGGCAAGCCTTTTGCAATATCTGCAGCAAAACCAGGACCTGAAAGAATTGCAAGTCGTTGGCTTTTCAAAACTTTACTCACACTTTCACTCACCAACCCACCGTTCTTCGGATCAAACCCTTTGGAGCAAATGATAAAACTCGCACCTTTCTTCAGATAGGGTTGCGTAAGAATGGCAAATTCTTGCTGAGCCTTGCTTGGCACAACGGATAAAACAATATCAGCAGTCTTCAAAACGTCATAATCTGCGGTTATCTCAAGCAAGGGAGGCAACATAATACCAGGCAACCGCGCTGCATTCACACGCTTTTTTTGAATATCTGTAGCCTGCGTTTCGCCGCGCACAAGCAAACTGATATTTGCTTGATCATCTGATGCGAGGACAGACGCCAGAGCTGTACCGAAAGCGCCACCGCCGGCGACCACTATGTTTGTCTTTTTGCTCATGCTTTTGCGCCACGCCGACCAGAACCAATTTTCGTTACCGCATTTTCGTCCAACGGCCAACGTGAACGAGGGGCAACATGCATAGGATCACCCTCCAATCCAAGTGCCATTCGCTCCGCTCCGGCCCACGCAATCATACTTGCATTATCAGTACATAAATGATGCGGAGGCGCAACAAAACCCAATTTATACTCAGCACAAAGCCCATTTAATAACATTCGAATTTTCTTATTCGCCGCAACACCGCCTGCGACCACAAAGGATGGGTTCATTGGCAAATCTTCAAGTGCGTTAAACCGCTCAAGACCGCGCGACAATCGTTCCTTTAGCGTTTTCACAACAGCCTTTTCAAAACTCGCACATAAATCGCTCACGGTTTGATCAGATAGTGGTTGCTCGGCAATGGCTGTCTGGCGAATAGCTGTTTTGAGGCCAGAGAATGAAAAATCACAATTCTTCTGTCCACGCAAAGGCATGGGTAGTGCGAAACGGTCCTCATCACCCTGCATTGCAGCTTTCTCCACCGCCGGACCGCCCGGATATGACAATCCTAGCAATTTGGCTGTTTTATCAAAACACTCACCCAATGCATCATCAATAGTTGTTCCCCACCGCTCATATGAACCAACACCTTTGACCAAGATCAGCTGGGTATGTCCACCGGACACCAGAAGCATTAGATAAGGGAATTGCAGACCATCGGTTAACCGCGCTGTAAGTGCATGACCTTCTAGGTGGTTAATTGCATAAAGCGGCTTACCGGTCACCATGGCCAATGCTTTACCACTCATCAAACCAACCATAAGGCCACCAATAAGCCCCGGGCCTGATGTAGCTGCAATGGCATCAATATCTTCTAGTGTACAATCAGCATCGCTCAACGCTTTTTCAATCAATGTATCGAGCTTCTCAACATGCGCGCGTGCTGCAAGCTCCGGCACAACACCACCATAAGCTTCATGCACATCAAACTGAGAATAGACGATATCGCTATTAATCACACCCGAGCCATCACCACGGCGCGTTACCACAGCAGCAGCGGTTTCATCGCAACTGGTCTCAATTCCCAAAACTTTTATGACTTGCGTCACCATAGACGGTTTCCAAAAAAATAAGTTTGGCGTAAAGCATTAATAGAGCCCAGTTAGCAACGGACACCAAATGATGCAAACAAAACCTTACAAAATTGGCACACGTGGCGGAGCTTTGGCACTTATTCAAGCTGAAGATGTTCGAAAAAAGCTTATGTTGGCACATGATCTACCAGAAAGCGCATTTGAGATAGTTATCCTGTCTACCAAAGCTGACCGTATGACAAATCAACCACTTTCCGAAATTGGTGGCAAAGGTTTATTCACATTAGAACTTGAGGAAAAGCTTATTGATGGCTCTCTGGATTTTGCAGTTCATTGCGTAAAAGATATGGCCACCAAACTACCAGAAGGGCTTTATCTATCTGCATATCTAGAGCGCGAAGATCCCAGAGATGTGCTCATTGGTGGCGCTGCAAATACAATTTCAGAACTACCCGAAAATGCGCTGATCGGAACTTCGTCGCTTAGAAGGCAAGCACTTATTCGCCGGATACGTCCCGACCTCAGAGTTACACTTTTTCGCGGGCTTGTTGGAACCCGATTACAAAAGCTTGCCGATGGTGAAGTCGATGCCACATTACTCGCTCTTGCAGGGTTAAAACGCCTTAAAATAGAAGATAAAGCCACAGAGATCTTGGAAATCGATACGTTCCTTCCAGCACCCGGCCAAGGCGCAATATGCATAGAAAGCAAAATAGGCAATTCCCATATCGACGAATTGATTGCTCCTTTAAACGATCCAACAACAGAAACCTGTATACTTTGTGAGCGCGCATTCTTACGCGCCTTGGACGGATCATGCCGCACACCAATTGCTGGTCACGCACAACTCATAGATCAAAAGATCCATTTTTCAGGTAAGATTTTAAACGACGATGGAAGCCTGGTTTATGAAACTCAAGTAACAGGTAACGCCAATGATGCTGATACAATCGGCAAAGATGCAGGCGAAACACTTCGCGCGCAGGCTGGCGACGACTTTTTTAAAGATTGGACATGAGGGAATAATGAGGGTTCTTATCACACGACCAGAACCATCTGCATCGGTAACAGCCAGTAAGCTACTCAAGATTGGCCACACACCTATAACATTCCCTATGTCGAGACGAGAATGTGTGGAAATTTCCACACAAACCAACTTGCATTCTGCAAGTGCTTTTATCTTTACAAGTGCAAACGCGGTACATTGCTTTAAAAACACTCCAATTTCAAATCCTGAACTTCTTAGTAAACTCACCTATGTCGTAGGTGACAAAACCAAAGGTGAAGCATTAAAGCTTGGGTTTAACAACATTCAAACAGGCACAGGAAATGGTCAGGCTTTAGCAGAACTCATCGTCCGAGATTTCAATGATAGACAGATTGCACCAGCTGCGGATACGCCTCTCATATATCTAACAGCGGAAAATCGTACATCAGACCTTGAAGAAACACTTGCAAAAAACAAGTTGCCAGTTACACCAATTATTATCTACGAAATGATAACTCATTTCTCGCAAGCACAGTTCATTAGTGTTCTTAAAAACAACGCGATCGACATCGTATTATTCTACTCTCAAAGCGCAGTGCGTCGATTCTTCGCAGCAATCAATAATAATGATCCGAATTTGTTTACATCCTTGCGTTATGGGTGTTTAAGCAAGGAAATCGCATCTGCAATACCTGATGAGTTTTCTAACCAGATTGACATTGCAATTGAACCTAAAGAACATCATCTTTTAGCCTGTATTGGCAATTAGTTTAAAATTAAATATCCTTTCTGCACCACAGCAACCCGGGATAGAAAAGAGACACCGCATATGGCACGCACACCTCGACATTCTAAACCAAAATCAGAATCGATTACGATTGATCTTGATGAAAAGGACGTCAAACCCATTGCCGATAATATTGAAAATGAAGGGGAAGACCAAGAGGATGCAATAACTCCCGATGAAAACGCCGCAGAGGACAACTCGAAAGAGGCTGCCGGTGAAGAACAAGAACAACCTTCAACACCGGAACAAAGTAAGACTTCAGGCTCGACATTTTCTGCCGGTATTTTAGGCGCTGTTCTTGCTCTTGTTGGTGCTGCTGGCTTGCAATGGAGTGGATTTTTGCCGGGAGCCGACAATGGTCAACAAAATACAGTTGCAACACTTGAACAAAAAGTAGCTACTCTTGAAGAAAACCTTGGGCAGGCTAACAATCAAATTGCCGAACGTTTAACGATTCAGCCAACAGGTGATTTCAGCAGCTTAACAGCACGTGTAGATGCGCTTGAAAAACTTCTTCAAAACGACAATGCAAGTTCTCTTGAAGCTCTAAATGAAATCAAAATTCAAATTGATCAACTTACATCGAAGATCATTAATGTTGAAACGTCTGTGGCAAATGCAGGTACTGAAATTGGAGATCTTTCGCTGCCAGATAATCTAACTGCAGAGATCAACAAACTAACAACCTCGAACGTTGAACAAGCCGAGAAAATTGCAGACCTTCAAGCACAGATCGTCTCGCTGGCTCAATCGACATCACAAGACAGCCAAACATCACAAATCATCACTGACTTGCAAAAACGGCTCGCAGAAGCAGAAACTGCCATTGCTGAACCTCGCAACGATATTTCAATAGCACGTTCATTAGCGGCCACAGCTGTGAAAAGCGCCATTAATCGTGGTGGGTCTTTTGTTGCTGAGCTAGAAGCTTTTAGTCAAATAGACCCTGAACATTCTGCAATCGCAGAATTAAAACCACTTTCGGAACAAGGTGTTTTAAAACGTGTCGACCTTGTTGCAAGTTTTAGTGCTATTGCCAATCAAATTATTGCAGCAGATAGCGATGTTGAAGCTGATACAGGTATCATGTCACGTCTAATGAACAGCGCAGCATCAATGGTCAAAATTCGTAAAGTTGGCGAGATTGAGGGCGACACAGCTGAAGCCATTGTTGCACGTATTGAAACCCGCTTGAACGACGGTAAACTAACCGATGCAGCGCGCGAGTGGGATAAACTTTCAGACAAAGCAAAGATTGCTTCTGAAGGGTTTCAAACTCAATTAAACGCTCGAATATTGGCAGAAAATTTATCAGATAAGCTAATGCAGGCCGACCCTGCAAATGCAGGTTAATGCAAGCGCAAGTATGAGTATTTAGAATGATCAAAGGCCTAATTTTTATCGCACTTATTTTGGTTCTCGGCACCGGGTTTGCTTGGTTAGCCGACCGCCCCGGTGAGTTACTTATCAACTGGCAAGGTCAGCAAATTGAGTTATCGCTTATGACAGCCGTCAGCGCAATTGCCGCACTTGTCGTCACAATTATGTTCATCTGGTGGATCATTCGTCTTGTTCTGTCATCACCACAAATTATGTCTCGATATTTCAAATCTCGTCGCAAAGATCGCGGTTATAAAGCGCTGTCGCAAGGCTTAATTGCCGCAGGCGCGGGGGATGCAACATTAGCTAAAAAACTGACCAATCAAAGCAAAGGTTTGCTCGATGCGGGCGATGAACCGCTCATCAAATTACTTGCAGTACAAACAGCGATGATCGATGGTCGTGATGAAGATGCACGCAAAACACTACAAGAAATGTCTGAAACGCCTGAAACTGCTGTTCTGGGCCTGAGAGGACTTTATCTTGAAGCTAAACGCCTTGGCGCAAATGAAGCTGCCAGCCAATATGCAACAAAAGCTGCGGATCAAGCACCTCATCTTGAATGGGCTGGTAATGCTGCTATCGAGGTAAATGCCCAAGAAGGTAATTGGGATGATGCGATCCGCCGTTTAGAAAAACAACGGACAGCGAACGCAGTTTCTCCAGACCTTTTCAAGCGAAAAAAAGCTGTACTGCTTGCAGGTCGCGCAATGGACCGAGCGGATGGGGAACTATCTGACATTGCTAAAGATGCACAAAACGCCCTCACCTTAGCCCCAGACCTAATTCCGGCGGCGGTTATTGCAGCGAAGGCCTATTTCCAGATGGGTCAACTGCGAAAAGGCTCCAAAATTTTGGAGAAAATATGGAAGCAGCAACCCCATCCGCAAGTATCTGAAGCTTACGTGTCTGCCCGAGTTGGAGACACGTCCGGAGATCGCTTAAAACGAGCGTTGAAGCTTGAGTCTATTCGCAGTCATCATGCCGAATCACTCCTTGTCGTTGCTAAGATGGCGATGGAAGCGCATGATCTGAAGCTCGCACGTGAAAGGGCTGAATCTGCTGCAAAAATGGAACCGCGAAAAAGTATGTATTTGCTACTTGCTGATATCGAAGAAGCTGATACAGGCGACCAAGGCCGTGTTCGTCACTGGCTTGCAAATGCAGTCCGCGCATCACGAGATCCGCAATGGACCGCTGATGGCTATGTCAGCGAAGAATGGGCACCTTTCTCACCTGTTACCGGCAAACTTGATGCATTTGAGTGGAAAGTACCACTAACAGCACTCGCGGGCGCTGTTGAAGAAGGAGAAATAGCAGAAGATAATTTCGCTCAAGCTATGGCAGATCTCCCTGCAATATCCGCTCCTGTATTTGCTGCAGCGAGTGTGATCAATGAAGCAGAACCAGAAGCGGAAATTAATATCAAAGCAGAAACAATAGAACCCGAGATAAAAACAGAGACATCGCAGGATGAGGAAGTTGCACACGAAAACGCCTCAAAAGAAGTAGAAACTACTGATATTAATGATGAGAATCAGCAAGCGAATGTTGATGAAGTTCTCGAGAAAAATACAGAAGACGCTCCCGAAGAAGAGGTATTAAGGAAGGCTGTTGACGACCCTGGTGTGGTCGAAAATACTGAAAACAATAATAAATCTGGCGGCTTCCGGTTGTTTTAATGATGCATCCCACCCTATATCTAATGAGAATAGGGTCGGAGTATTGAATGCTGATTGATAAATTACGAGACTTTATAAGCTCGTTGACTGATGACAGTGAACAGTTTCAAGGTGCGAATAAAGATGATCCACAAGTTGCAGCAGCAGCCCTCTTTTATCGCGTTATTGAAGCCGACGGTGTTATCAGTGAAAGCGAACAAGTAAAACTTAAAGAGCTGTTAGCAATCGAATTTGATATCAGTATGGACGAAGCCATTTTGCTTTACCATGCGGGTGAAGCAGCCGACCAAGCATCTGTTGACTTTTATACGTTTACCCGCGTTTTGAAAAAACACCTAACAACAGAGCAAAAAATCTGCCTCGTCGAAATTCTCTGGGAGCTTGCTTATGCGGATGGCGAGCGGCATGAACTTGAAGATCATGTGATATGGCGGATTTCCGATCTGATGGGCATATCGGGTCGTGAACGTGTTTTAGCCCGTCAACGTGTTGAGGAAGAATTACGCCGTTCATGATAGATAGAGTAAGCTCGAATTCAAATAAAATTCTCATAGTGCTTCATCAAGAAAATTCGACGCCTGGCCGCGTTGGGAAATTACTGGAGGCAATGGGCTATGAACTTGATATGAGGCGTCCTCGCTTTGACGATCCTCTGCCTAAGAGCCTGGATGACCACGCAGGCGCGGTCGTTTTTGGTGGCCCCATGAGCGCAAATGATAATGATGATTTCGTTACGCGCGAAATTAACTGGCTCAATGTCCCACTTAAGGAAAACAAACCATTTCTCGGCATATGTCTCGGTGCACAGATGCTTGTAAAACACTTGGGCAAGCAAGTTTACAGTCATCCAGAAGGCCTGATTGAGGCAGGTTGGTATCCACTACAATCCACCTCAGAGGGCGACAAGCTACTAAAATGGCCAAAGATGGCCTATCAATTTCACCGTGAGGGGTTTGAGCTACCTGATGGAGCCACCCTGCTTGCAAAATCCCCAAGTTACCCAAATCAGGCATTTCGCTATGGCGAGAAAGCGTGGGCAGTTCAATTTCATGCGGAGCTTACGCAAGTCATGATGCAGCGCTGGATAGTCGGCGGTGCAGAACGCTTCACGATGCCTGGTGCGCAGGTAGGTTCACAACACCTAAAAGGAAGGCTTCTTTACGATACAGCTCTTCTTGCTTGGCTCAAAGATTTTTTGAACCTGGTATTTGGCCCAGCACCAAGAAATCTTAATGCCGAACCATATCAACGATAATTTTCTTCAATATAAGACTTTACGAGTGATTGAAAATCTTCGGCGATGTTAGCCCCACGCAAAGTTGCAGATTTTTGACCATCAATAAACACGGGCGCTGCAGGAGTCTCACCAGTACCGGGAAGAGAAATTCCAATATTGGCGTGTTTTGATTCGCCTGGCCCATTTACAATGCAACCCATAACCGCAACTTTGAGATTTTCAACACCTGGATATTGTTCACGCCAAACAGGCATATTTTCACGTAAATCAGATTCAATTTTTTGTGCCAGTTCCTGAAAAACTGTTGATGTTGTACGCCCACACCCCGGACATGCAGCAACAACAGGAATGAATTGGCGAAAGCCCATGACTTGCAAAAGCTCTTGCGCAACCTGCACTTCTTTTGTGCGATCACCATTCGGTTCTGGCGTTAAGGAAATACGCACAGTATCACCAATACCCTGCTGCAAAACAATGGCAAGTGCGGCTGATGAGGCAACGATGCCCTTAGACCCCATTCCCGCTTCTGTAAGACCCAAATGAAGTGCATAATCACCACGTTCCGCCAATTGAGTGTATACGGAAATCAAATCTTGCACTTGAGATACTTTCGCAGATAAAATAATCTTATCTCTCCCAAGCCCAATACTTTCGGCAAGTTCGGCAGATAGTAATGCCGACTGAATAATTGCCTCGTGCATGACTTGGGTTGCACTCATTGGTGAACCATTCTCGGCGTTCTGATCCATCAAATTTGTTAAGAGAGTTTGATCAAGCGAACCCCAGTTTACACCGATCCGAACAGGTTTATTATGCGTAATCGCTGTTTCAATGATCTGACCGAACTGCTTATCTTTCTTATTCTTAAATCCGACATTGCCCGGATTAATTCGATATTTGGCAAGTGCTTCTGCACAGGCGGGGTGATCCGCCAAAAGCTTATGACCAATATAATGAAAATCTCCGACAAGCGGCACATCTAAGCCAAGGCGTTCAAGACGTTCACGAATCTTGGGAACAGCTGCGGCACTTTCATCACGATCAACTGTGATCCGTACAATTTCAGACCCTGCTTTTGACAATGCAGCGACTTGAGCTACCGTAGCATCAATATCCGCAGTATCCGTATTTGTCATAGATTGCACGACAATCGGCGCCTGCCCACCAACGATAACTCCACCAACATTTACTCCTTGAGTTAAACGTCGTGATTTTGGGGCATACATATTTAAATTGCTCATAGAAAAGATCTTACTGCTATTTTTAAAAACCTAATGGCAGAAACCATATTTAAGTTGGGTAATCAATGCGTCATTGTCAACCAGCAGAATTCTAACACGCCACTTAAAATATTTTGCTACTTTGTACCCTCATCAGCATAGCGCACAGGATACATAGCAAAGAAAATGATAAAGAGACATAGCGGCATTAGGGCGAAGATGAAGGTATAGCTATAAGCCTGTGCGACAAAGCCAAACAAAGGCGGGGCAAGCAGAAATCCTGAATATCCGACAGATGTAACCATCGAAACAGAAACGCCGCTAGGAATTCCAGGCAAATTGCCAGCCGCGGAAACAGCGATTGGAAACAAGTTTGAAATTCCGATACCTGTTATGAAAAACCCCAAAATCGTTAGGGTTGGTTGAGATGACAATGTCACGATGGTGAAGCCGGTTATTGAAAACACAAGACACACGCGAAGTGTATTCACTGCACCATATTTCTGTCGGAAGTAATCACCTGTGAAGCGCACAAATGCCATAGATAATGAGAAAGCGGCAAAACCGTAACCGGCAGTTGTTAATTCAAATCCGCGCTCTTCGTGCAACAAAAGCCCACTCCAATCGATAACAACGCCTTCCGGCACAATGGCAAGCAAACAAATAATTCCAAGCATGTAGGGTAATATTGATCGTGGGAATCGTATTTTCAAACCAGCACTCACCTGCTCTTCCGATGGCGGCTCATTCTCCATTTTACGAAGTGCATAGCTCATCAAAAGAAGAAATATCACCATCCAAAATAGCGCATGGCCGGTTTCACCAAGTAGAAACAATGTTTTCCCACCGAACAGCGCACCGACAAGTCCTCCAACACTCCAAAACCCATGACAAGAAGACATGATGGCACGTTTTGTCTGCCGCTCGACTTCGATCACATTTGAATTCATAGCAACATCCATGCCGGCCCAAAACATGCCGAAAAAAGTCAAAACAATGACAGCGCCAACCATATCTGGTGCCAACGTGACTAAAACCAAACCAGGCGCACAAAGCAGGCTGTTAAAAATAATTGGCAACCTTGTTCCGTATCGCGCAATCAAAGCTCCGCCAATAGGCATTGCGACCAACGCCCCTAACCCCAAAGCCAGGATCACCAGCCCGAGTTCGCTTTCGCTTAGTAAAAGACGCGCCTTAAAAACTGGAATCATTGGTGTCCAAACACCAATGAACAAACCGTTCCCGAAGAACAACATAGAAACGGCGATGCGGGCGATTGGAAACTTAGAAGAAATAAATGCCATATTGACAGTTCCGGTTCATGGGGAACACCAGATCTAGGTCATTTAGGCGGAACTAGCAATCCTTTTTAAATCGTTTGAATCTATCCAATTATCTAGCATTTCAAATAAAGTTTCAGATGAAAGTGGCTTGGTCAAAACATCATTCATACCTGCTTCAAGGCATTCTTCTTTATCCTTGATCTGTGCATGTGCGGTCACCCCAATTATCGGGGTTCGACCGATCTTGTGCTCGATTTCCAGAGCACGAATACGTCTCGTGGCTTCACGACCATTCATCTCAGGCATAGAAACATCCATAAGGATTATGCGCGGATGACATGCCTCCCATTCAGACACACCCAATTTTCCATTCGCAACTATCTTAAAACTATAGTCTGTCATCTCCAGATATTGCGAAATAACAAGTTGATTGACCTCATTATCTTCACAAACAAGAATATCCAACTCCTGCGTTTCTTCTACCGCAAGCAATTGAGAAGCCGCTGGGGTTTGTTCAGTTGAAACACGACTATTTGCAACGGAAGATGCTTCATATTGAGCAACCGGTTCGGCAAGTGCATGTGCAGCTGACCTCAGATTCTTCACCTGAGAACCAGTCAAAATTTGATCGATAACAACTCTTAAATCTACCCCGCGTACTGGCTTGGATAAATGCCCATCAAGTTGATATTGCTTCAATGAATTAATTAACTCTGAATGATCCACGGAAGATAGAAGGAGAACTTTTGTATTTGCAATAGCCTCGGTTTCCCTGATCGCTTTTAGAACTTCAGCACCAGTCATATCGGGCATCTGAAAATCAAGAACGACAATGTCGACTTTGATACCATGATGGTTTTGGGCAGCATTCAGAAATTCCAGCGCGACAGGCCCACTTTCAACCGCAACACATTCGTAGCCCCAAGCACTTAGTTGCTCCACCAGGATCGCTCTATTAACTTCATTATCATCCACAACAAGTGCACGTATTCGCGTGTTAGGATCAACTTCAACAAGCTCTTCAAAAGATTCACCATTCTCGATTGGCAGATCAAGTGTGAAATTGAATTTTGAACCGACACCCAATTCACTACTTACCGCAATTTTTCCACCCATCATTTCAACAAGTCGAGCGGAAATAGCTAACCCCAATCCGGTTCCTTCAAAACGCCGGGTGTTAGAGCTATCAACTTGACTAAATTTATCAAATATCTTCCCAATTTTGCCCTCCGAAATGCCTATTCCTGTATCTTCGATTTCAAATTGTAATCGTGCGTGGTCCAGCTTATCACATTCAAGGCTCGAGACATTAATAAGAACATGGCCTCTTTCTGTAAACTTGATGGCATTTCCCAAAATGTTGATAATGATTTGACGAAGCCTCACCCCATCGACAGACACACTTTTTGGCATATCCGGCTGAATACGCATGACAAGTTCAACATCTTTTTCATTGGCTTTTATTGCCAATAACGTCGAGATCTCACCAACCAATTCGCCCACATCGCACACTTCATCTTGAAGTTGCAGTTGTTGAGCATCTATCTTTGAAAAATCGAGAATGTCATTGATAATACCTAAAAGTGCATTGCTCGATTTCATTATCACATTTGAAAAAGTTCTTTGTCGATCATCGAGATCAGTTTTATTAAGTAATTCCGCCATCCCCAACACGCCATTCATGGGTGTACGGATCTCGTGGCTCATTGTAGCTAAAAATTCAGACTTAGCGCGGTCAGCTTCTTTTGCATTTTCCAATGCAACATCAGCTTCATGTCTTTTGATCTCAAAGCCTTGTAGCAATCGACGAAAAATAACATCAACTGGTAGAAAGATCAGAACAGCAATGCACAATAGCACGGCTAAGGTCATTATGATAAAATCTAAATGCTTTTTAGTGGTCCAATCACCTAGAAACTCATGTCTCTTCAAAATCACGCTACGGATTAGTGATCGTGATTTCAGAGCCATAACTTTATAGTTAAATACAAGACTCTTAACTTGTTTGGGCAAAGCGTCGCCCATTAAATCTCCGGTTAACTGATCCGGTCTAAAAAACTGAGAATAGCGATAGATAGAGTGTTTAACCTGCTGAAGCGATTTATCGTCAAATCGCAGTGAACCGGTTACGGCCGCCTGATGATTATAGATATTTTCAAATATTTTTGTCTGCTCGAAACCCTGAGAAACCTTTGCAATCAGTGTATTTACACTGACGCTGATATGCTTTTCATGGGCGATTTTTTCATCATCAGTTGGTTTATCTTTACTCAGCAGTTCTTGCAATCGTATTGCTGAATTATTGACCGCTTCTGCGATCAATTCCAGCTTCTGAAACTCTTCTGTAAATTCGACCAGTTCATGTGCTTTCATGTCGTGTAACGAGTTGGCCTGATAGTTTTGAAAACAAATAATTGCTATACCAACGAGGCTGACAGTGTAAGCTAAACGCAAAAACCAAATAGTTTTACGACTCGTAAGAGACATGTTTGCACGCATTCGCATAATACCCACTCTTCTAATTCAGATTAATATGAACAGAATTGGTTAATAAACGAATGAAAAAATACCCATAAAGCAATAGTAATGAATTAGTGCCTTGTGGGCGGTTTTGACAAAGTAAAACTGTAGTTATTCAATAACAGAAAGAATAATGAAGATTTATACTTTAAAATCCATCAAAAGATCTTTCGCATCGATTTGATCACCAACTTTGATAAGAACTTCGTTAAGAACACCATCTTTTTCAGCATGAATAGCCGTTTCCATTTTCATTGCCTCAATGGATAAAAGCACATCACCGGCTTTGATTTTCTGGCCCGAAGAAACAGCAACTGTGGATACAACACCTGGCATAGGCGCACCAACATGGTTGTCGTTGCCAAGTTCTGCTTTTGGTCGAACAGCAGATCCAGCTGCACCATGTGCTCTATCTGGAACCTTAATTCGGCGCGGTTGACCATTAAACTCGAAAAATACTGTGACCATACCCTTTTCATCGGTATCGCTCATAGCAAGATTTTGGACAACAAGTGTCTTACCTTTTTCGATCTCAATAAATGCTTCTTCTCCGACCGGAAGACCATAGAAATAACTCGGTGTAGACAATGAACTCACCGGACCATAAGTTTCGCTAATCTGTGCAAAATCAGTGAACACTTTTGGATACATTAAGTAAGATGAGAACTCGTTCTCAGAAACTTCACGTTCAAGCGTAGTTTCAATATCATTACGTTCTTGAGCAAGATCAGCATGGTCCAACAAGGAACCAGGACGAACCGTATAAGCCTCTTCACCTTTTAGCACTTTGTCCTGCAACGCCTTTGGCCAGCCCTTAGGCGGCTGCCCCAAATCACCACGCATCATTGAAACAACACTCTCGGGGAAGGCAACATCTTTCTCTGGGTCTTCAACATCTGCGACGCTCAAATCTTGGCTCACCATCATCAAAGCCATATCCCCAACAACCTTCGAAGACGGCGTTACTTTCACGATATCACCAAACATCTGATTGGCGTCCGAGTAGGTTTGTGCAACTTCGTGCCAACGTGTTTCTAAACCTAGCGAACGAGCTTGTTCCTTCAAGTTCGTGAATTGACCACCTGGCATTTCGTGAAGATAAACTTCGGATGCTGGGCTTTGGCTAATGGATTCAAAAGCTGCATACTGGTCACGCACAGATTCCCAATAGAATGAAATCCGACGTATCCATTCTGTGTCCAATTCAGGGTCACGCTCTGAACCTTTAAGCGCTTCAACAATAGACCCTAAGCATGGTTGAGATGTATTACCAGAAAACGCGTCCATTGCCGCGTCCACCGCATCAACACCTGCATCAACAGCTGCCAAAACCGTCGCCGCAGTAATACCTGACGTATCGTGCGTATGAAAATGAATAGGCAGATCCGTCACATCACGGATTGCGCCAAACAACTGCGTTGCTGCAGCTGGCTTTAGCAAACCAGCCATGTCTTTCAGAGCAATAATATGGGCACCCGCTTTATCAAGATCTTTAGCAAGATCCGCATAATATTGAAGATCATATTTCGGACGAGCCGAATTCATAATATCGCCAGTATAGCAAATTGTAGCTTCGCAAAGTTTGTTTTCTTCACGAACTGCGTCCATTGACACACGCATATTCTCAACCCAGTTTAGGCAGTCGAACACGCGGAACAAATCGATACCACCTTCAGCGGCTTGCTTAACAAAGTGCTTCACAACATTATCTGGATAGTTCTTATAACCCACACCATTTGCACCACGCAAAAGCATCTGTAGAAGAATGTTTGGTGCAGCCTCTCTCACTTTAGAAAGACGCTCCCAAGGATCTTCCGTAAGAAAGCGCATAGATACATCAAATGTTGCGCCGCCCCAACATTCAAGTGAGAAGAGATTTGGCAATGCGCGAGCATAAGTGCCAGCAATATTGGCAATATCATATGTCCGCATACGTGTAGCCAACAACGACTGATGACCATCACGCATCGTCGTATCTGTAATCAGCGTGCGCTTTTGAACACGCATCCATTTTGCGAATTTATCCGGACCATATTCATCCAAAATTTGCTTTGTGCCATCAGGAATATCACCAGTGACATACGGCACTTTTGGAGCCGGCGCATCTTCTGACGGGCGAGGTCTACCTTTAACTTCTGGATGGCCATTAACGGTAACATCGGCCAAGTAAGTCAATAATTTTGTCGCACGGTCAGCACGTTTAACTTGCTCGAACAATTCTGGTGTCGAATCGATAAATTTTGTTGTGTAAGTATTATTCTTAAATTCCTCATGGCCAATAATCGCCTCAAGGAATGTCAAGTTGGTTGAAACACCACGAATACGAAACTCACGTAGCGCACGGTCCATCCGCTGGATCGCTTCTTCAGGCGTCGGTGCCCATGCTGTCACTTTTTCCAGAAGCGGATCATAATAACGGGTGATAACTGCACCTGAATAAGCTGTACCGCCATCAAGGCGAATACCAAAACCTGTCGCACCACGGTAGGCCGTTATGCGACCATAGTCTGGAATAAAGTTCTGCTCAGGATCCTCTGTCGTAATCCGGCATTGAAGCGCATGACCATTAAGTCGGATATCCTCTTGTGCAGGAACACCAGATTCTTCCGTGCCAATGGCAGCGCCTTCCAGAATGCGGATCTGTGCTTTAACTATATCAATCCCCGTAACTTCTTCAGTCACAGTATGCTCGACCTGAATACGCGGATTCACTTCAATGAAATAGAAGTCTCCACTATCCATGTCCATAAGATATTCAACAGTACCAGCGCCGATGTAATTTGTATCAGATGCGAGTTTTTTTGAATAACTTGCAAGTTCTTGCCGTTGCTCTTCTGTTAGATACGGCGCAGGAGCACGTTCGACAACTTTCTGATTACGACGTTGAACAGAACAATCGCGCTCAAACAAATGAACTACATTACCGTGTGTATCACCCAAAACTTGGCTTTCAACATGACGCGCACGCTCAACCAGCTTCTCAAGGTAAATTTCACCCTTGCCGAATGCAGCAATCGCTTCGCGACGTGCTTCGGTTGATTCTCTTTCAAGCTCATCCTCTGAGCGGATCACACGCATACCACGGCCACCCCCGCCCCATGAGGCTTTTAGCATCAACGGGTAGCCAATCTCAGCGGCCATTTTTTTAACGGCTTCAATATCATCTTCTGGCAATGGATCAGTTGCAGGCACAACAGGCACACCAACTTCAAGCGCCAAATTACGTGCCGCTACTTTATTACCCAAACGACGCATAGTCTCGCCGCGTGGTCCAATGAAGATTATACCCGCTTCATCGCATGCATCCACAAATTCTGGACTTTCAGACAAAAGGCCATAGCCGGGGTGAATAGCGTCCGCCCCAGAAAGTTTAGCAACACGAATAATTTCCTCGATGGAAAGATAACTTTCGATAGGGCCCATATCTTTTTTAAGGTGATCACCACGGCCAACTTGATAGGATTCATCGGCCTTAAAGCGATGAAGCGCAAGTTTGTCTTCCTCGGCCCAAATGGCAACTGTTTTAATACCAAGTTCATTTGCTGCACGAAAAACACGAATGGCAATTTCAGACCTATTCGCTACTAGAATTTTTGAGATTTTCAAGAATATATCCCCATCAAGAATTATGCGTCTATTTTTTTCGGCACTGCCGAAACTGGAAGTTATGGGCATGTCTTAGCGCCTCAGATGCTGCAATGCAACTAAGCGAAACGGTTCAAATCGATTGAAACAGTATTAGTTAACTACCTGTTGGGAAGATTAAATTACAGAGCCTTATGCCGCTCTACGAGGTCTTGTACGACCACCTTGCCCGCCGCCGCCAGATTTACCCGATTTCGGTCCATTTGAAGATCTACGTGGACCACCTGATTTCGCCGACTTATCCGCTGACTCACCTTGCGGCTTTTTACCATTGCGAGAATGTTTCTTAAAGCTAAAGGCCTTTGTCTTATTTTTTGACGGTCCAGCTCCACCTGTTTTACCGCCACGGCCACCAGGCTTTTTCCTTGCGGGACGCTTCATATCTGTATCTGGGTTCAACAGCTTACAGATCGCAAACCACTTTTCATCATCATCAGGAGAGATAAAGCAAAGGGCTTCACCGTTAGCCCCTGCACGCGCTGTTCGTCCCAAGCGATGGATGTAATCTTCTGGAGATTGCGGAAGGTCAAAGTTAATAACGTGCTCAATGTGAGGAATATCCAAACCACGAGCAGCAATATCCGTTGCAATTAAAATCCGTGTTTTTTGCGCTCGGAAATCTTTGATCACACGCTCACGTTTATTATGACGAAGATCGCCATGAATAGCATCAGAGTCATGACCTTCTTTACGGAGACGCTTTGCCATCTTATCGGCATTGAACTTGCTTTTAACAAACACAATGATTGAACCGTTACGCTTGTTTAGTTCATCAACGAGCCGTGGATATTTTTCGTTGCGCGTAATATTCGCAGTTTCTTGCTTGATGTTCTTCGCAATTTCATTGGCTGAACCAATGGCTACGCGTTCTGGATTATTCAAATAAGCTTTCGATAGCTTCATAATATTTGCAGGTAGCGTGGCTGAAAACAGCATTGTCTGGCGTTTATACGGCATTTTACCGACGATTTTTTCAATCTGGCTAGCAAAGCCCATATCAAGCATACGGTCAGTCTCGTCTAACACAAGGTAAGATGTACGATCTAGCTTCAATGTTCCCCGTGAAAGATGATCGTTAATACGGCCAGGCGTACCGATAATAATACGCGGTCCGCGGCGCAAAAAGTTAAGCTGCTTTGGCATTGGTTCACCACCAATAAGAAGCGCTGCCAAAATCTTGGAGTTTTTGCTCACAAAAGTCGAAATTGCTTTATGCACCTGTGCAGCAAGTTCACGAGTAGGTGTAATAACAACAGCCATGTCATCTGGATTTGCCAACAATTTAGCAACCAACGGCACACCAAATGCAGCCGTTTTACCAGTTCCTGTCTGTGCTGAACCCAGTATATCACGGCCTTCAAGCGCAAATGGAATGGCTTTTAGCTGTACGGGAGTTGGGTTCTTCAAACCAGCGTGGTCTAAACAATGTATAATAGCTTCGGGGAGGTCAAAATCTTTAAAAGTCGTCATGTCGAATCCTTAGGCGAATGAGGAATCATCCGCGTATGTTAATGCGCTTAGCAATTGCGCTGTATGTTCAGACATGATGGATCATGAGATCAAAAAAGGCCTGAGCTTTGGGCAAGCCCGCCAAGCTCTTATGCTTATGGGCCTTTAAGAGTTGCAACACTCTTCTGCCGCTGCAATTACATGTTGATCTTAATAATAGCAAGCATAATTGTGCATAGCAGCATTGTAGCGAAGATTTTGGTTAATCTCTAACGCAGCCACGAAGCAGAGTTAGTGCCACATTTTTAGTACAACTTTATATACCCAAATTTCTTGACTTTATTGGTTTTCTGGCGTAGTTCAGCCAACAGACGGCGCAATATATTTTGTGCCGTTTATCTTTGTCCAACAAGATATTTAGATATCAGGATCAGGATTTGAGCCGGTAATCGTAGTAAAAACAATCGATTATCATTTATGAAGACTGAAAAAGACGGTCATCTGTCAGACTCAAATGTGAGTTTTGCAGATAGAACTGGACTGAACACTCGAAGGAAAAAAAATGTTCGCAGTCATTAAAACTGGTGGTAAGCAATATCGCGTTACCGCAGGAGACGTTCTCAAGGTAGAGAAAGTTGCTGGCGAAGCTGGTGACATTGTAGAATTCACAGAAGTTATGATGGTCGGTGAAGGCGCATCTGCTACAATCGGTAAGCCACTTGTTGAAGGTGCACTTGTAACTGCTGAAGTCGTTGATCAGGGCCGTGGCCGTAAGATCATCGCTTTCAAAAAGCGTCGTCGTCAAAACTCAAAACGTACTATTGGTCATCGTCAGCATTTCACAACAGTGTCTATTGCTGAAATCTTGACTGGTGGCGCGAAACCTTCAAAGAAAGCTGCTGCAAAGCCAGCTGCTAAGAAGGAAACAGCACCAAAGGCTGCAGCTAAAGAAGCAGCGCCTAATGCTGAGAAAAAGACACCTGCTAAAAAGGCAGAAGCTAAATCCGACGAAGTTGCACCATTATTTGCAGCTCCTGAAGGTCCAGCTGATGATCTTAAAAAGATTTCTGGTGTTGGCCCAGTGCTTGAGAAAAAACTTAATGCACTTGGTGTGATGACATTTGCGCAAGTTGCTGCTATGTCAAAAGACGACATTCAGAAACTTGATGATGCATTATCATTCAAAGGCCGCATCGAGCGCGATGACTGGTTAAGTCAAGCTGCCGAATTGGCAAAAGCGTAATTTAGGACTGTAGGAGAAGAAAAAATGGCACATAAAAAAGCTGGTGGCTCATCCCGTAACGGTCGCGACTCTGAATCAAAACGCCTAGGCGTTAAAAAATTCGGTGGCGAAAACGTCATCTCAGGTAATATCATCCTTCGCCAACGTGGCACAAAATGGCATCCTGGTACAGGCGTTGGTCTTGGCCGCGATCATACTATTTTTGCTACGACAGAAGGTAATGTAGAATTTCGTAAGAAGGCCAACGGACGCACGTATGTGTCTGTGATGCCACTCGCGGAAGCAGCGGAATAACCGGAAACGCTCTAAATCATCCGGTGTCTCATCGACCCGGCTGATTCTAAAAAGCCAAATGTTTCAAAAGGGAAGATGAGAGATCATCTTCCCTTTTTTTATTTTCAAGCAGGAGTTTTTTGAAAATGCAATGCCTATCAGATGAACAGTTAAGTGATGAACAAGAAGAACGGATAAGCCAAAGTGACGGACTCAGTATTGAGAAAATTGTGAACGTTACAAAAATTGAAACTCGTCGCCTCACTTTGCGCAAACCGCAGTGTGATGACATAGACGCAATTTCCGATTTGGCAAACAACACTGCGGTCGCCAATATGCTCTCGCGAATGCCTCATCCATATGGAAAGCAAGATGCTGCTGACTTTGTTAACAAGGTCAACAAACTTGCTTCGGGCAATTGCGTCTATGCCATCACACTCACCATGACCGGTGAGATTATTGGATGTTGCGGCATAGAGAAAAAAGACGGGCGCGAGCAAAAGGAAATTGGTTATTGGCTTGGTCAACAATACTGGGGCAACGGATATGCAACCGAAGCTGCCCATGCACTGGTTGATATGGCTTTTGAAGATGAAGAAATAGAAGACCTCGTGGGACATTGCCGAATTGGCAATTACGCATCACGTCGAATATTGCAAAAAAGCGGCTTTCAATTTCTCTCAACAGGCATCGGTTATTGCCTTGCGCAAAACTCCCAAATGCCAATTGAAATTTACCGCCTTGAGCGTGCGATTTGGGCCTCTTTAAGAAACTGGCCCACAACATTTGAACAAGAAACTGAATGAAAGGAGGTTAGACATGTTGGATATAATTAGAAACCATCAGGAACGGGTTGCATTGCAACCTATAGATCACCACCACATTGAAGCGATGACATCGCATTTGGGAAGCGCTGAAGTTTTGGACCGTATGTTGTTCAAACCTCAACCCTTCTCCATTGGCGACGCACAAAGTTTTGTTCTTCGAGCAAAGGCAGCCAACCCACTGGACATGCGTGTAAATGCTATCATCAACAAGGAAACGGATGAATTTCTTGGATTGATCAGCATATCAGTCAAAGATAATCACATCATCCCGTCCTTTGGATATTGGATTGGAGAGAAACATTGGAGCCAAGGTTTTGCCACCGAAGCTGTTGGTGTCTTGATTCGGGATATCTTGCCCGATTTTCGGTTTGCTATGTTGCGTGCTGGATGTGAGTTAGATAATATTGCATCCCAACGCGTACTTGAGAAAAACGGATTTCGGCCTCAGGAAACAGCTCCGTTATCGTTCGATAATGGTCGTGAAACAATCGTGAGATGGTACCAACTTAATCTGGAACCCTATCACGGCTTTGCCCCAATAAACGAAAACCAATTAGAAACTCGGGCAATTTACGCCTAAATGTTTTGCCTTTTGATGCAAGCAATTGTATCGAAGGGCAATTGAAACCAAATTCGACAGCTAAGTTGTTGAAATAAGTAGACGGACCTCAACATCATGAAATTTCTCGATCAGGCGAAAGTCTATATTAAATCGGGTGCAGGTGGCGCAGGTTGCGTATCATTTCACCGCGAAAAATATGTCGAATTTGGTGGTCCAGACGGCGGAGATGGCGGCAATGGTGGCAGTGTACTTATTGAGGCCGTGAATGGCCTCAATACACTTATCGATTATCGATATCAACAACATTACAAAGCAAAAACAGGCGTTCATGGCATGGGCAAAAACCGCACCGGCGCCCGTGGTGAAGATGTGGTACTTAAAGTTCCAGCTGGAACTCAAGTTTTTGAGGAAGATAACGAAACCCTTATTTGCGATCTCACAGAAGAAGGTCAACAATTTCGTCTGGCTAAAGGCGGCAATGGCGGCTTTGGCAATGCGCATTTCAAATCTTCAACCAACCAAGCGCCACGCAATGCAAACCCTGGGCAACCCGCAGAGGAAAAAACAATTTGGCTACGTCTTAAACTGATCGCTGATTGCGGGTTGGTTGGACTTCCCAATGCGGGAAAATCTACATTCTTATCGAGCGTCACGCGCGCGCGCCCAAAAATTGCTGGGTATCCATTTACAACGCTCCACCCTAATTTGGGTGTTGCGACTTCTGATGGCTATGAATTTGTACTCGCTGATATTCCCGGCCTCATAGAAGGCGCCCATGAAGGTGCTGGTATCGGTGATCGCTTTTTGGGCCATGTCGAACGCACAGGTGTATTGTTGCATCTTGTTTCAGCCCAAGAAGAAGATGTTGCGGAAGCCTACAAAATTGTGCGCCACGAACTGGAAGCCTATGGCAAAGGCATCGTTGACAAACTTGAAATTGTCGCACTGTCTCAAATTGATATTTTGGATGACGAAACCAAAGCTGAAAAATTAGCAGCACTTGCCGAAGCCTCCGGTAAAGAAGTGCGTGAAATATCAGCAATTGTTGGAACCGGCATGACCGATATTTTACGCGAGTTACGCAAAATTATTGATACCTCGATAGAGCCAGAGGACGCCGGTTAATGGCCACCTCCCGCAAAGAAACTGCAAAACACAAGCGCGTCGTGATTAAGATTGGGTCAGCGCTTTTGGTTGATCGCAAGGATGGATTAAAAGCTGAATGGCTAACATCCCTTTGTGAGGATATTGCAAGATTGCGGGAGCAAAATATCGACGTTCTAGTGGTATCATCCGGCGCGATAGCCATGGGGCGATCCGTACTATCTATTACGGAGAAACGCTTAAAACTTGAAGAAAGTCAGGCTTGTGCCGCTATTGGACAAATTGCACTTGCGCGTGCATGGAGTGAAAAACTTTCAACGCATGACATCGTTGCCGGACAGCTACTGCTTACACTTTATGACACTGAAGAACGCCGCCGATACTTAAATGCCCGAGCAACAACCACTGAACTTTTGAACATGAATTGCGTACCAATTATCAACGAGAATGACACGGTTGCAACGTCAGAGATTCGTTACGGAGATAACGACCGATTGGCCGCGCGTGTTGCTACTATGATTGGCGCGGATTTACTTATTCTACTATCCGATGTTGATGGGCTTTACACAGCATCACCAAGTGAAGACAGGAACGCGGATTTTCTCGACACAATTGATGCGATTACGCCGGAAATTGAAGCAATGGCTGGTGATGCCGGATCTGAACTTTCGCGCGGGGGCATGCGCACAAAAATCGATGCAGCAAAGATTGCGACCAATGCAGGCTGCGCTATGATCATCGCATCCGGACAAAGACAGAACCCAATTACGGCAATTGATAATGGTGCAAGATCAAGCTGGTTTTCACCGGCAGGAACACCTCGTGCAGCACGTGCGACATGGATTGCAGGGCAGCTTGAACCAGCAGGTGCAATTACCATTGATGATGGCGCGGTGGATGCGCTAAAAAGAGGCCGAAGTTTGCTGCCAGCTGGTATAAAGTCGGTTTCTGGCACTTTCGGTCGTGGTGACAATGTCTCCGTTATCGACATGAATGGAAATGAAATCGCGCGGGGTCTAGCAGCCTATGATGCTGTTGAGGCCAAAGAAATTGCGGGTTTCAAAACCACTCAAATTGAAGATAAATTGGGTTATTCAGGTCGAAGTGCGATGATCCACCGAGACGACCTCGTCATGATGCAAGCCAAAGAGAATAAAGCGGGTTAAAATGGCAGATAAACAAAATTCCTACACAAGCGTTGAACAAATCATGGCTCAGATTGGTGAGCAGGCAACCGCTTCAAAGGCTGCGCTTGCTATTGCATCTCCTGAACGTAAACATGCAGCATTAATAGGCATGGCAGAAGATATTGAGCGGAACGTAAATGAGATTTTGGCGGCCAACGCAATTGACATGGAAAATGGCGAAAAGTCAGGTTTAAGCCCATCATTTCTTGATCGCTTAAAACTTGACGGTCAACGCATCCGCGCAATGGCAAATGGCATAAGAGCAATTGCGGAACTAAAAGACCCTATTGGCGATGTGATCACCGCTTGGGATCGCCCTAATGGCCTTCAGATCGAACGTGTTCGCACACCACTCGGAACCATTGGTGTCATATATGAAAGTCGTCCAAATGTAACAGCTGACGCTGGCGCATTATGCTTAAAAGCAGGTAATGCCGTTATCCTGCGCGGAGGTTCAGATTCATTTAATTCATCAAATGCAATTCATGCCTGCCTGGTTACTGGTTTAAATGCTGCCAACCTGCCTGAACACGCCATTCAGATCGTACCAACGTCCGACAGAACAGCTGTTGGCGAGATGCTTAAAGGCTTGGATGGGGCAATTGATGTGATCGTTCCTCGCGGTGGCAAAGGGCTGGTAGGGCGCGTACAATCAGATGCACGTGTACCCGTATTTGCGCATCTTGAAGGCCTGTGCCACATCTATGTCGATAAATCTGCAGATGCAGACATGGCAAAAGATATCGTGGTAAATGCAAAAATGCGACGCACTGGTATTTGTGGGTCCGCAGAAACGCTACTCATCGATAAAAATGCTGATCAAAACATCGCCGCAAACCTTATCACCTCCCTGCAGCGCGCGGGATGTGAAGTAAGAGGTTCTGAAGACATTGCCAAAACATTTGCTAATGTGATACTCGCCAAGGAGGATGACTGGTCAACAGAATATCTCGACGCAATTATCTCTGCCAAATTCGTTGATGGAATTACTGGTGCAATCGAACACATCCAGCACTATTCTTCTGGACATACTGAAGCAGTAATCTGTGAGGATACCTCTGTAACAGAGCGTTTTTTCAACGAAATTGATTCCGCTATTCTTTTGCACAACGCATCGACACAATTTGCCGACGGTGGAGAATTTGGCATGGGTGCAGAGATTGGTATCGCCACCGGAAAAATGCATGCACGTGGACCCGTTGGAGTTGAACAATTAACATCTTTTAAATATCGCGTTCGCGGCAACGGTCAAACCAGACCAAACTAATCAGGGAAGCGATTGACCAAAAAAGCCAACAAACCGGACTACCTAAAAATGCCTTTTGTGACAAAAGGTATGCGCGTCGGTTTGTTTGGCGGTTCATTTAACCCACCTCATGACGGTCACGTACTTGTCGCCGAAATGGCATTAAAGCGTCTGAAATTGGATCAAGTTTGGTGGATGGTAACGCCGGGCAACCCGCTCAAAAGTCACAAAGAACTTTTGCCACTTAACGAGCGCATCAAACAAAGCCGGGAAATTTGCAGAGATCCTAAAATTAAAGTCACGGGATTTGAGGCGACATACAAACTGTCCTACACAGCCGAAACACTTGACTTAATATCTCGCAAAAATCGAGGTGTGAATTTCGTCTGGCTTATGGGTGCTGATAATTTAGCGAGTTTCCATACATGGCAAGACTGGCGCGGCATCGCAGAAACCTTCCCCATTGCAGTCATTGATCGTCCAGGCTCAACCTTATCCTATCTATCATCCAAAATGGCAAAAACATACGCTCATGCAAGACTGGATGAAACTGATGCAAGCGCATTGGCTAACCTCAAACCGCCCGCGTGGACATTCCTGCACGGGCCAAGGTCATCACTATCATCGACAGCCTTACGCAATGCATCCAAGACAACATGATGACACTGTTCATACCCCCATGTAGAATTGACTTGCTTCATAAGTATCTTGCAGACTATTCTAGCACCATGATTGGTTCTTATCCCATCATAGGTATATATTTGAGCATGTTCCACAACGAAAGGAAATCAAGCTGAGAACAGCACACGAAAAGGGAGCAAAAGACGAAAAGCTCTCAAAAGGGAAGAAATCAGGCGATGATGCCGTGAAAGACGCCCTAAAAATCGCTTTAGAATGTCTTGAAGAGGCTAAAGCAGAAGATACAATTACAATTGATATCGGCGGAAAATCATCAATAGGCGACTATATGATTGTTACGTCCGGACGTTCAAACAGACATGTTTCTGCAATTTGTGATCAACTTATCACTGATATGAAGAATGCTGGGCTCGGGAGTGCACGCACCGAAGGCCTTTCAAAAGGTGACTGGGTACTGATCGATTTTGGCGACATTATCATTCACGTTTTCAGACCAGAAATTAGAGAGTTCTACAACATTGAAAAAATGTGGTTGGCTCCAGAAACTGACGAAAAAACAAAACACTGATGAATTGGATTGCTTTTAAATGAGCAATCCTTTGGTTTTCTAACCGGTGACAGACTATAATTTCAACACAGCCAGCTAACATGATCGGTTGGGTCTATCACACATCCTCATCTTAAATTCAGCGGTCGTAACTATGCGCATCTCACTCCACACAGTTGGTAAGCTAAAATCTGGCCCTGAAAGCGAACTAACGAAACGGTATTTGGATCGCTTCAAGAAATCTGGTGCAGGTATTGGACTTGAACTCGCGAAGGTCCTTGAGATTAGTGAAAGCCGTGCAGGGAACGCAAAAGAACGCAAAGCTGACGAAGCTGCGCAACTTGCAAAAGCCTTACCGAACAATTGCAAACTTATCTTACTCGACGAAGGTGGAGATAACATCACATCTGAGGCATTCTCCTCGATGCTAGCGAATTTACGCGATAATGGTGAGCGCGATGTTGTGTTTGCCATTGGAGGCGCGGATGGCCACGACTATACAAGCAAAGAAATGGCCTTTAGATCACTCTCTTTCGGCAAAATGACATGGCCACATCAAATGGCCAGATTTATGCTCGCAGAACAACTTTATCGATCTGTCACGATTTTATCTGGCCATCCATACCACCGATCATAGATCAAATTATGGGTCCAGAAAGGCAGAAGTTGCGCCCTATTCCAAACACATAATTGTGAGATAGATTTGGTTGAGAATTCTAGTCTATCGGCTGCAAATCAGCTAAGAAGGTGACATGCAAAAGAATATTCAGTTCAAAACCATAAGCCTGCACGCGATTTTAGCTGCGGGATTTATGGTATTTTGTTTTGCATATTTCGACGCCGTCGCACAAGAAACCACAGACAGACTTGAGAAAGCACGCGATCAAACAAGCACTGAACTTGAGGAACTGCAAATTCAACGTGAAGCTAGTGCAAAAGCCCTGGAGCGCCTGAAAACTAAAATCGCAACACTCAAAAAAGATCAGGATCTTCTGCAAGTATCACTTAAGGAAGCTGAACAAAAACAAACAAGCTTGAACGCCCGCGCACAAGATAGTCAGGAACGCTTGGCTAAACTCGAAACAGATGAAACCGCTATAAAACTTTCTCTTAGGGATCGAAATGACATCTTGTCCGAAGTGCTGGCAGCTTTGCAGCGATTAGGTAGCAATCCGCCCCCTGCACTTCTTGTCAAACCTGAGGATGCATTATCGTCAGTTCGAAGCGCTATATTGCTGGGCGCTGTCGTACCAGAGATTAGATCAGAAACAGAAAGACTATTAACAGACCTTCAAAAACTGGCTGAAATTCGAGTAAGCATTGATGGTGAGCGGATTGAACTGGCGGAAGCACTCGAACAAAGTATCGAAGAAGAAAAGAAACTGACACGTCTTATTCAAGAAAAAGCCGCTCTGAATGTTGCGAGCCTTCAGCAACTGGAAAAAGAAAAAGTACGTGTTGATGAACTCAAATCCAAATCCAAGGATCTGGAGTTACTTGTAGCTTCAATCGATGAAGAGGTTCTTTCCATCCGCAAAAATGCCGAAGAAGCACGTATTGCTGAAATTGCGAGACAAAAACGTGTCGCTGAAAACCTGGAAAAAGCACGTGACCTTGCACGAGAAAATACGAAAGATGACAAACAGTTAGCTCCCTCATATGCGTTCTCTGAATTACGCGACACTGTTCCATTTCCAGTAGATGGGATACTTGCCGCAAGTTTTGGAGACGATGATGGAACAGGTGAACCCCTTCAAGGCATTGCACTAGCAGCATCAGAAGAAGCCGAAGTGAAAGCCCCTATTGACGGCTGGGTCGTCTATTCAGGCCCATTCCGCAGTTACGGAAAAATGCTGATTATAAATGCAGGTGAAGGCTATCATTTAGTTATGAGTGGATTGGGCAACTTGAATGTTTCCCAAGGCCAATTCATTGTCAAAGGGGAGCCCATCGCAACCATGGGGCCTCGAAAACAACAAGACAACAAGACATTTGCACTAGCGTCAGGCAAGCCTACGCTTTACATTGAATTGAGGAAAGATCAAAAGACCATTGATTCTGCTCCATGGTGGGCTGACATCACGTCTGGAAGGGTAAGTAATGATACGTAAAATATCGCTTCTCGCTGTTGGCATATTTATGGGAGCCGCAGCAACTAGTTTTATCAAAACAGAAGGCCTGTCTGCAGAAGCGGCAAGTTCTGATACATATCGACAAATATCAATTTTTGGGTCGGTATTTGAGCGCATCCGTGCTGAATATGTCACGCCGCCAGATGAGAAAAAATTAGTACAGAGCGCCATAAGCGGCATGCTGTCTTCACTTGATCCGCATTCCAGTTATCTTGATCAAGAAGCCGCGAATGATATGCGCACACAAACACGTGGCGAATTTGGTGGTCTCGGCATTGAAGTAACAATGGAAGATGATGTGGTCAAAGTCATTACGCCAATCGACGATACGCCAGCTTCAAAAGCAGGTGTTTTGGCAGGTGATTTAATCGTGGAGATCGATGGTGAGGCAGTTCGCGGTCTTTCTCTTGGTGACGCAGTTGATCGCATGCGCGGGCCTGTTAATACGCCAATTCTCCTAACGGTTATCCGCCAAGGCGCCGATAAACCATTAGAGATCGAAGTTGTTCGCGATATCATTGCTATTCGTGCTGTTCGCTCTCGTGCAGAAAACGATGTTGGCTATCTTCGTGTTATTTCCTTCACAGAGAAAACATTCAGTGACCTCGATAAAGCTATTTCAAAACTGACCGAGGAAATTGGTGAAGATAAACTCAAAGGGTTTGTCCTGGATTTAAGGCTTAATCCGGGTGGTCTTCTTGATCAGGCAATAAGCGTTTCAGATGCATTTTTAGATCGTGGTGAAATTGTATCAACACGTGGGCGCGATCCTGAAACTGAACGCCGTTTCAATGCACGCCCAGGTGATCTATCAGGCGGCAAACCGCTCATTGTTATGATTAATGGTGGTTCTGCATCCGCATCTGAAATCGTAGCTGGCGCACTTCAAGACCACAAGCGCGCAACAATCTTGGGAACACGATCTTTCGGTAAAGGTTCAGTTCAAACCATTATACCCATGAATGAATTTGGTTCACTAAGGTTGACGACAGCTCTTTATTACACACCATCAGGTGCATCGATTCAGGGTAAGGGTATTTTGCCTGATATCAAAGTCGACCAGCCAATTCCTGAAGAATTACAGGGACGCGTTCGCGAGACTGGCGAATCCGAACTTCGCGGCCATATTGAAGGCAATCAGGAAGATGAAGAGGGTTCAGGCTCAATCGCATATGTACCACCGGATCCAAAAGATGATGAGCAGCTTAATTATGCATTGCAACTATTGCGCGGCGAAATCGATAACGATGCTTTTCCTCCTATGAAGGATCAGGCTAGCAACAACTAGGCGGGCCGAAACTTTATGCAGTCAGATCTTCACCGTCCTCTAGGCCAGGACAAAAAGAAGAAGAAGGCGAAAACAAATGTTACACCTGCCAGCCTAAAACCATGGCTGGCAGGTTTTGCTATTCTTGCTCTCATTATAGGATCGGCATACACTTCATTTATCAACCCTCCTCTTAAATCTGCCACTCCTGAAAAACCTGAAGCAACCGCTTCAACTGAGGGCGAACCAACCTCTCAAAGCGACAATATTGAAGCGAAGCAAAGCTTAGACACCCCAAACTCTGGAAACAATAGTTTTGCATCTCAATCAGGAACATCAGGCGGCAACATAGAAACATTCACGACTGACGAAGGTCTAAAAGTTACGAAAATTACACCTCGCCCGCGGATCGGTGATGACGCAGTATTTCTTGACGCCCCTAATAAAGGACAAAACCTCCGAATTGCTCACCTTCCGGACCCAGAGATCATAGAAGATACATCTTTAGGACGCCTGCCAATTTATAGCAATGAAGGGAAACGTGCATTTGATGTGTATGCGCGACCGTGGTCGGGTGCACGCGGCACACGTATTGCTATTGTTGTTGGTGGATTAGGACTAAGTCAAACAGGCTCTAATTTTGCGATAGAGACGTTACCGGAAGAGATAACACTCGCATTTGCGGCGAGTGGCAATAGCTTACACCGCTGGATGCAAGACGCACGCAGAAATGGCCATGAGATATTACTTCAAGTTCCTTTTGAACCATTTGATTATCCAAACAACGATCCGGGCCGCGGCACGCTTCTGGTCGATAAAGACCCCAAAGCCAACTTGAAATTGCTCCATGAAGCAATGGGCAGCATAACCAACTATACAGGTATCAGCAACTTCATGGGTGCTCGATTTTTATCTGATCCAGAAGCCCTTGAACCCATAATGCGAGATTTGGCCAGAAGAGGTGTCATGTTCTTCGATGATGGTACATCGTCACGATCACTCACGGAAACATTTTCCAACGCATTGGGGATTCCCTTTGCAGCAAGTGACATGGTTTTGGATACCAAACTTGAGGTTGGAACAATTTTGAAAAAACTTGACGACCTCGAACGCGTCGCACAGCGTAATGGTTCAGCCATTGGAATCGCATCTGCATTTCCAGAAAGTGTTGAAGCCATCGCATCTTGGTCCAATGAAGCCAAGGCGCGCGGAATAGAAATAGTTGGAATTTCTGCACTGGCAGATGATCCGGAACGGAGATAGTATGAGCAAGAAGGTCAAAGCTGAAGATCTACCTTACCGGCCATGTGTTGGTATTATGGTACTTAATAAGGAAGATCAGGTTTGGACTGGTTTGCGCATTAATGAACCACCCGATTCCGAATACCACAATTCTCCATACCGATGGCAGATGCCGCAAGGTGGAATTGATAAGGGAGAAGACCCGCAAAAAGCTTCCTTACGCGAACTTTATGAAGAAACAGGCATGAAGACAGTCTCGCTATTGGCAGAAACGAACGACTGGCTAACTTATGACCTACCGGATGAACTTATCGGGATAGGTCTTAAAGGGAAATGGCGCGGCCAAAAGCAAAAATGGTTTGCTTATCGCTTTGAAGGCAATGAATCTGAAATCCAAGTAAACCCACCTGTTACCGGTGAGAAGGCCGAATTTGAAGAATGGGCGTGGAAACCCATGCATAAACTCCCTGATCTAATTGTGCCATTCAAGCGCGAGCTCTATAAAAAGATAGTGGATGAATTTTCTAATTTGATGGGGAAACGATGAAAACATTCGGTGGTGAAAATACAGATTTTGATGAGGTGATCAGCCGAATTGGAACTCATTCAGAGAAATGGGATTCAATGGAAACAGTCTTTGGCGTATCTCCTCACGCAGGCATTGCCATGTGGGTGGCAGATATGGATTTCCGCCCGCCAAAGTGCGTGTCTGACGCGGTCAAGAACATGCAAGAACACGGTATTTTTGGCTACTTTGGCGATGATTCCGACTATAAAGCGGCCATCAAATGGTGGATGAAGGAAGTACATGGTTGGGATATTGAACCAAACTGGGTGTTTACAACGCATGGGCTTGTAAACGGCACATCTATCTGCGTCGACACTTTCACAGAAGTAGGTGATGCCGTCGTTCTTTTCACACCAGTTTATCATGCATTTGCTCGCGTAATTGAAGCAGCAGATAGAAGCGTAACCGAATGTCCATTAGTCATTGAAAATGGCCGCTATGTTTTTGATTTTGAAGCTTATGAAAAACTTCTCACCGGAAAAGAAACAATGCTTATCCTTTGCTCCCCGCATAATCCGGGGGGCACTGTTTGGATGCGGCAGGAGCTGGAAGCTTTAGCAGAGTTTGCGAAGAAGCACGATCTCATAATTGTCTCTGATGAAATACATCACGACTTAATAATGCCTGGGCAAATGCACATACCGATGGGCAACATTAAGAAGGACATTACTGATCGTCTGGTGATGATGACCGCACCGACGAAAACTTTTAATATCGCTGGATGCCATACAGGTAATGTCATTATTGAAGATCCAAAATTGCGTTCCAAATTTGGGAAACGCATGAAAGCTTTAGGCATATCTGGGAACGCATTTGGTATGATGATGACCGAGGCTGCCTATTCCCCGGAGGGAGCATATTGGGTTACATCACTCATGAAGTATATTGACGAGAACGCCCGCGTTTTTGACGAAGCTATTATGGATATTGATGGCGCTGTATCTATGGGTTTGCAATCTACATATCTTGCATGGGTGGATTTTTCCGGAACCGGATTGGCTCCAGAGGACGTTATCGAACGCGTTCAAGAAGGTGCGGAAATAGCTGCAAGCCATGGCGCTACTTTTGGCACCGGTGGCGAAACCTATCTGCGCTTTAATATCGGCATGCCGCGTGTTCAGTTGGTGGATGCGATCACACGCCTTAAGAAGGCATTTGCTTAGTAAACAATATAAAACCACCCAGTATAAAACTGGGTGGTTCCAAATAAGTCAAAACAAATTTTGTATTTTAGACGGCAGCTTTTAGCTCTTCTAATTGAGAAGCAAAAGCACTCAAGCGTGTCTTATCAGCATCGCCGACAGCAGCTTCTGCGGCGTCATTCGCGGCCTTGATACGTGTATCCAACTCACCATCTTCTAGTGCATCAACAGCAACAGCCGATTCTGCGAGCAATGTGCAACCAGCTGGTACGATATCAGCAAAGCCGCCAAACACGACATATTTGCTCGTGCCTTCAGCGCCTTCAACAGTAACGATACCCGGCTTAACTGTGCTCATTGTTGGAGCATGGTTTGCCATTACAGTCATTTCACCTTCTGAACCAGGCAACACGACCGACGTTACTTCTGCAGATAGCAAAAGTTTTTCAGGAGAAACGAGTTCAAATGTAAATGTGTCAGCCATGACGTAACGTCCAGTTTAGAACAGATGTAAAATCAAACAGTAGAGTTATGTGCGAGCTCAAAAATGAACCCGCACATATGCAATTTATTAGGCAGCTTCAGCAGCTAGTTTCTTAGCTTTTTCAATTGCCATGTCGATGCCACCAACCATGTAGAAAGCCGATTCTGGAAGGTGATCATAATCACCAGCAACCAAGCCTTTAAATGAGTTGATTGTATCTTCAAGATCAACCAATTGACCAGGAGCACCAGTAAACACTTCCGCCACAAAGAATGGCTGTGACAAGAAGCGCTCAACCTTACGAGCACGTGCCACTGTAACTTTATCTTCTTCAGACAATTCATCCATACCCAAGATGGCGATGATATCTTGAAGAGATTTATAGCGCTGTAGGATTTCTTGAACAGAACGAGCAACCTCATAATGCTCATCACCAACAATTTGCGGATCAAGCATACGAGAGTTTGAATCCAGCGGATCCACAGCTGGGTAAATACCTTTTTCAGAAATCGCACGGTTCAACACTGTTTGCGCATCCAAGTGAGCAAATGTTGACGCAGGCGCCGGATCGGTCAAATCATCGGCAGGCACATAAACGGCTTGCACAGATGTAATCGAACCTTTTGTTGTTGTCGTAATACGCTCCTGCATGGAACCCATATCTGTTGACAATGTTGGCTGATAACCCACAGCTGATGGGATACGACCCAACAGCGCCGACATTTCAGAACCAGCTTGTGTAAAGCGGAAAATATTATCAACGAAGAACAACACGTCCTGACCTTCATCACGGAACTGTTCCGCAATTGTTAGACCAGTAAGAGCAACACGAGCACGCGCTCCTGGAGGTTCATTCATTTGACCAAACACGAGAGAACATTTAGAACCTTCGCCGCCGCCTTCTACGTTCACGCCTGATTCAATCATCTCGTGGTAAAGATCGTTACCCTCACGAGTACGCTCACCCACACCAGCAAACACAGAATAACCACCGTGTGCTTTCGCAATGTTGTTGATCAATTCCTGAATAAGAACTGTCTTACCAACACCAGCACCGCCAAAGAGGCCAATTTTACCACCACGCGCATATGGCGCTAGCAAATCAACAACTTTAATACCAGTTACCAGAATTTCAGCTTCAGTAGACTGCTCTGAGAAATCAGGAGCATCTTGGTGAATTCCGCGACGCGCTTTTGTCTTAACAGGACCAGCATCATCAACAGGCTCGCCAATCACGTTCAAGATACGACCTAGTGTTTCATCACCAACCGGAACCATGATGGCTTCACCAGTATCAGTAACTTCCTGACCACGAACAAGACCTTCAGTCGAGTCCATCGCAATCGTACGAACTGTATTTTCGCCCAAATGCTGCGCTACTTCAAGAACAAGGCGGTTACCCACATTTGTTGTCTCAAGAGCATTCAGGATTTTTGGAAGGTGACCTTCAAAGGAAACGTCAACCACCGCGCCAATAACCTGTGTTACTTTACCAACTGCTGCACCAGCTGCTGCTGATTTAGTTGCCGCAGCTTTCTTAGCTGGAGCACGTTTCGCAGGCGCTTTTTTAGCTGGCGCTTTTTTTGCTGCGGTCGTCTTAGTCGTCGCTGCTTTTGCCATAGTTATAAACCTCTTCGTCTCGACTTAGAGTGCTTCCGCACCCGAGATAATCTCAATCAATTCTTTTGTAATTTGTGCTTGACGCTGGCGGTTGTAGCTCATTGTCAATTTATCGATCATATCGCCAGCATTACGTGTTGCATTATCCATCGCGCTCATTTTAGCGCCCATTTCACCAGCAACATTCTCCAGCAATGCACGCAAGATCTGTACTTTGATATTGCGTGGAATGATATCTTCTAGGATTGCACCAGCATCAGGCTCATATTCGTAAGCCGCATCGGAGCCGTTTGCTGCATCATCACCTTCGGTTGCCTCAAGTTTAGCAGGGATAAGCTGCTGAGCAGTGGGAACCTGTGAAATTACAGATTTAAACTCTGAATAGAAGAGTGTGCAAACATCAAATTCATTGGCATCGAATAAAGTAGATACCCGATTTGCAATATCTTCAGCATTGACAAAACCAATGTTCTTAACTTCACGTAGATCAACGCGATCAATAATTTGACTCGCAAAATCACGCTTCAGTTGATCAAAGCCTTTTTTACCAACGCAAAGAATTTTAACATCTTTACCTTCGCTTTGCAGCTTTTGAGCATGCAAACGGGCATGACGTGCAATTTGCGTATTAAAGCCACCGCAAAGACCACGTTCTGCTGTACAAACAACGAGCAGATGCGTGTCATCTTTGCCAGTGCCAGTCATCAAACGCGGCGCATCATCACCACCAACAGCGCCGGAAATATTTGCCATAACAGATGCCATGCGCTCTGAATAAGGGCGCGCAGCTTCAGCAGCTTCTTGTGCACGACGCAGTTTAGCAGCCGCAACCATTTGCATGGCCTTGGTGATTTTCTGCGTCGCCTTTACTGAGGCAATCCGGTTTTTCAGATCCTTTAAAGAAGGCATCCGTTCCGTCCTTAGTTGAGCCTAATTAGGCAAAAGTTTTCGCAAATGAATCAAGCGCAGCTTTAAGCTTTTCCTTGATTTCATCAGTTACAGCCTTCTTCTCAGCAATTGCTGCAAGAATGTCTTTACCTTCACCACGCATGTAGGAAAGCAAACCTTGTTCGAATGGGCCAACTTGCTTTACATCCAATTCATCAAGATAGCCATTCACACCAGCAAAGATAACTGCAACTTGCTCTTCTGTTTTCAATGGTGAGAACTGTGGCTGCTTTAGCAACTCAGTCAAACGCGCACCACGATTAAGAAGACGCTGAGTAGAAGCATCCAAATCAGAACCGAACTGGGCAAACGCTGCCATCTCACGATACTGAGCAAGCTCACCTTTAATAGAACCAGCAACCTGTTTCATCGCTTTAATTTGAGCTGATGATCCCACACGAGACACTGACAGACCAACGTTCACCGCAGGGCGGATACCTTGGTAAAACAGTTCAGTTTCCAAGAAAATCTGACCATCCGTAATAGAGATCACGTTTGTTGGAATATAAGCTGACACGTCATTAGCCTGAGTTTCAATAATAGGCAAAGCTGTTAGTGAGCCAGAACCATTATCTTCGTTCAATTTAGCTGAACGTTCAAGAAGACGGGAGTGAAGATAGAAAACATCACCAGGATAAGCTTCACGGCCCGGAGGACGACGAAGCAGAAGTGACATTTGACGATAAGCAACAGCTTGTTTTGACAGATCATCGTAGCCGATCAGAGCATGCTGACCATTGTCACGGAAATATTCACCCATTGTACAAGCAGCAAATGGAGCCAAGAACTGCATAGGAGCAGGATCAGAAGCAGTCGCAGCAATCACGATTGAATATTCAAGCGCACCACGATCTTCAAGAACTTTAACGAACTGAGCAACAGTTGAACGCTTTTGACCAACAGCAACATATACACAATAAAGCTTATCAGCTTCATTATCCGCATCATGTGCAGGCTTCTGGTTCAGGAACGTATCCAAAAGGATCGCTGTTTTACCAGTTTGACGGTCACCAATAACCAATTCACGCTGACCACGACCAACAGGGATCAAAGCATCAATCGCTTTAAGACCAGTTGCCATTGGCTCATGCACGGATTTACGAGGCATAATACCAGGCGCTTTAACATCCACACGGGCACGTTTCTTCGCTTTAATTGGGCCTTTGCCATCAATTGGGTTACCAAGCGCATCAACAACACGACCGAGCAATTCAGGACCAACTGGAACATCCACGATGGCTCCTGTACGTTTAACAACGTCGCCTTCTTTAATGTCACGGTCGGAACCGAAGATAACAACACCGACATTGTCGGCTTCCAGGTTAAGCGCCATGCCGCGAATTCCACCAGGGAATTCGACCATTTCACCAGCCTGTACGTTATCAAGGCCATATACGCGAGCGATACCATCACCCACGGACAACACTTGACCGACTTCTGAGACTTCTGCCTCATCGCCGAAATTTTTAATTTGATCTTTTAGGATTGCGGAAATTTCCGCGGCACGAATGTCCATCAGCCAACCTCTTTCAATGAGAGCTTAAGGGTGGAAAGTTTAGTACGTAAAGACGTATCGATTTGGCGAGATCCAATCTTTACAATCAAACCACCCAATAAAGAAGGATCAACCGTTAGATTGATCGCAACTGTCTTGCCAGTAACGCTTTTAAGCGTCGCCTGCAATTCTTTGGTTTGCGCAGCACTCAGACTATGAGCGGATTTAACATCAGCAGTTACTTCGCCGCGATGACGAGCAACAAGCTCACGAAAGCCAGCAATAACTGCAGGCAGTGTGAATAGGCGCTGATTTTGCGCAACAACTTTGAGGAAATTTCCAGTCAAACTGGAAACCTTTGCCTTAGTCACTAAAGCAGAAATTGCTTTAAGTTGATCTTCGGCAGAAAAAACAGGACTAGCGATCAATCGGGTTAGATCTTCGCTTCCCTTAATCATGGCATCAAAGCTGGAAAGCTCTTTACCTACTTTGTCGATGGACTTTGCTTCAAGAGCAAGATCAAACAATGACGAAGCATATCGTTCTGCAACACCGGAAATGAGATTGGAACTGTCAGCCACGGGCAATTTTCTCTGTTCTGGTCAAGCAACTACCAAATTGGGAGGACCCAAAGTATCGCTACTTAAATTATTACGATTTATTTCTAGAAACTTACGACCGAAGCCACAATATTTCCTTATTTCGCGGTTCACTAGCATAGGAAATTCTGACAGGCAACACACCTTAGACAGCAAAATTGCGACAAAATAGGCATTATCAACAAGTTGAAAATTTGAAATCCTTATAAGTTGCTGATTTTAAATTACATTTTCAAAAATAACCAAATGCATATAATGTTGGTAAAATGCCTAGTGCAGCTTCAATCGGCCAAGAAATCCAATTGTACTTGGTATTTCCTTTATCCAGCACCATGGAGACAATGCGTCCGAAAGCCGTAAACAGCCAGCTTACGCCCAATGTGAGGTATAAAAGCGGTTGTGCTAGCAAAATGCAGCTGAACCCAACTCCAAAATAGAAACCAGCCATCGTAGCGCGTGATTCTGAAACCGCAGATGGCACATCCGGGAATGTTTGAAGTCTGAGAATACGAAGTGAAAGCCGCGGCATAAAGAAAAGCAGAACGGCAAAGAGGATGGTCACCACTGCACTCGCAAAGGCAGCCCACTCACCAGGGCTCGTCGGGAAATAAAAATCAATCATATCTTCTTGTCTCAGGTTTATCAGTTATAATCACTACGTTTTAGTCTAACTAATAGATTTATCCTTGCGTTCCAAGTGTCATTTAAACTTGCGTTCAGCCAAGGCATCTGCCGAAATAACTCAAAACCTCAAAGAAAACTTTGCGGATCAATGTCGATTTGAACTTTCAATGAACCGCGTTCTTTCGGTCCTTTATCTATCATCGCTCGAATGAAGCCCTGTAGGTCGGCGCCGCGCGGCCCATGAATGAGGAGCCGCATGCGATAACGACCGCGCACGAGTGCCAACGGTGCATCTGCAGGACCTAAAATTGAGAACGGACTTTGATTAGGTGCTCCTTGCCGCAAACCTTTCCCATGTTGCTCCGCATCACTACGTTGACTGGCAGAAATAATAATAGATGCCAAACGACCAAATGGCGGCAGTTTCGCGCGGTCGCGTTCCAAAGTTTCCCGCTCATAAAACATATCCGCTTCGCCCGACACCAAAGCCTGCATAACAGGATGCTCCGGCTGATAAGTCTGAATGAGCCCCTGGCTTTTACGCCCCGTCCGTCCAGCACGGCCAGTAACTTGAGATAGCAATTGATAGGTTCTCTCAGCGGCCCGCGGATCACCATTTGATAATCCAAGATCAGCGTCTACCACACCAACGAATGTCATCAGCGGGAAATTATGCCCTTTTGCCACCAATTGAGTGCCAACGATAATGTCTGCTTCCCCATTTGCAATCGCATCCAATTCAAGACGCAATCGCTTAGAGCCTCCAGCCATATCTGAGGACAAAACGATTGTCCGCGCATCCGGAAAGTGCTGATCAAGCTCTTCGGCTATTCTCTCAACGCCGGGACCACAAGCCACCAGATGATCCAGTGTTCCACATTCAGGGCATGATTCATGCACAGGCTCATGGTGCCCGCAATGATGGCATTGAATTTGTTGTCTAAAACGATGTTCAACAAGCCAAGTCGAACAATTTGGACATTGAAAACGGTGACCGCACACGCGACATAATGTAAGCGGTGCGTACCCCCGACGGTTCAGAAATAGAAGCGCCTGCTCCTTTTTCTCAAGCGCCTTGCGAACACCATCAAGCGTTATAGGTGATAAAAATCCACCCCGCTTTGGCGGGTTCTTGCGCAAATCCACCATTGATAAATCCGGCAATGCAGCATCAGAATAGCGTTTCGATAAAACAACACGCTTATATCTATCCTGCTCTGCATTTACATGGCTTTCCAAAGAAGGTGTTGCTGAGGCTAAAATAATGGGAATATCCGCCAATTGCGCCCTCACTACCGCCATATCCCGCGCATGATAAAAAACCCTGTCTTGCTGCTTATAAGCAGGATCATGTTCTTCATCGACAATGATCAAGCCAAGATTATCAAACGGAAGAAACAATGCGCTGCGGGCACCCGCCACAACACGAACCTGCCCTTCAATAACCTGACGCCAGACACGCTCTCGCATCCGAGGTGCAATATCAGAGTGCCATTCTCCTGGAGGTGCGCCAAACCGATTCTCAAATCTTTTAAGGAAAGAAGAAGTAAGCGAAATTTCAGGCAAAAGGATAAGAGCCTGCTTCCCCTTTTCAAGCACATCTGAAATTGCCTCAAAATAAACTTCTGTTTTACCGGAGCCTGTCACGCCATCCAGAAGTATCGGTTGAAATGTGCCGGATTCTACATGTTCGACAAGCTCATCCGCACCTCGTATTTGTGCATCTGTTAAATCAGCTGTTCCATAGCTTGGGTCAGGTTTGGCCACAACAGGCGGCGCGGGTAGCATAACCGTTTCAAATACACCCTGTTTTGTTAAACCATCAATCACGCTTGGCGTAACCCCAGCGACATGGGCAAGTCCGGATTTACTCCACGCCATGCCATCTTCTGCAAATTCTAAAACACGACGACGAGCATCCGTTAAACGTTCGGGTGTTTGGCCTGTGTACTGCAAGGCTGCAATCATCGGTTCGGGATCAAGCGCAGCGGGTGCCCGCAATGCCATTTTTGCAACATACCCTGGAGGCGAGAGTGTATAATTGCTCACCCAGTCAACGAACCGCCGCATCGCTTTGTCGATAGGTGGGCAGTCAAAAACCTCGCTAATAGATTTAACTTTTTTTGCATCAATATTATCGCAGTCACCGTCCCAAACGATGCCGATAACCTGTCGAGGCCCAAGCGGAACTTTGACAATTGATCCCGGCTCAACCACTTGGTCTTCGGGAACTGCGTAGGTAAACGGACGATCCACAGGCATTGGCACCAAAACTGGAACCAATTGCGGCAAAGCATTTTTAAAAAGTTCATTTTGCGAATCAGTATTCATATATTACGTGACCTTGCCGCCAGTTTGGTTTAAAGGAAAGCACAGACTATTGAAAAGATGGTTTTTCACAACCCATAGACATTCGGAGTAATAAAATGAAGTTTTTTGTCGATACAGCCGTTGTAGACGAGATCAAAGAATTAAACGATCTTGGTCTGGTTGATGGCGTGACAACAAACCCGTCACTCATCCTTAAATCTGGCCGTGACATCATCGAAGTCACAAAAGAAATTTGTTCACTTGTCGATGGCCCGGTCTCTGCTGAAGTTGCAGCTACTGATTATGAAACAATCATGAAAGAAGCAGCAATCATTGCAAAGATCGCAGATAATATTTGCATCAAATTGCCACTCACACTTGATGGTTTGAAAGCTTGTAAAGCACTGACAAGCGATGGACATAAAACAAATGTGACATTGTGCTTCTCTGCCAATCAGGCATTACTTGCTGCAAAGGCTGGCGCAACATACATTTCACCATTTATCGGTCGCCTGGATGACATGGCAATCGACGGCTTGGATCTCATAGCTGAAATCCGCCAGATTTATGACAATTATGATTATGATACGCAAATTCTTGCAGCATCAATCCGTACAGTAAACCATGTCAAAGAAGCGGCCCTTATTGGTGCTGATGTTTCAACTGTTCCACCAAGCACACTCAAAGCTTTGGTCAAGCACCCGTTGACTGACAAAGGTTTGGAAGCATTTTTGGCAGACTGGGCAAAGACTGGTCAAACAATCGGCTAATACTGATAGCTAAATAGATCGCGATCTAAAAATAAAACCGACGGGTATTTCCATATCCGTCGGTTTTTATTATCTGATTTTTGAAATTACTTAACTTAATAAGCAGCTCGATCTATTAATCAAAATTTCGATTGAGATCGAAGTTCAAGTCGGCATCATCAGCCAGACCATAGACAGTATGATTCTCTAGCGATTTTGTTCCAAGATTAACATCATCTCCCAATTCATCGGGCGAAATCATCTTGCCAATCTTAAAATGGAACGGCTTTTTCTTTTTGTTCAAAAGCTCATGAAATACTGTAATATCGCGCAACTCTGCAGAATATTTTGAAAGCCAGTAAAACAAGCCGGAATTTCGAGCACTCAGATGCACAGGCAAAATGGGCAAATTATATTTGCGCGCGATACTGTAAACGGAGGGCTTCCACTCACGTTCTGTCAATTTACCTTCATGCCAATGAGCAATCCGGCCAGATGGATAAAGCACCGCAGCTTTTTCTGATTTGACTGTCTGCGATGTTAATTGAAGCGTTTCACGCGCCTTCAAACGGCTTTTATAATCTTCGCGCCATTCAACCGGAATAATCATCTCGACAAGACGTGGGTTAACGCGCAGCGCATCCCGATTTGCAAAAAACATCATATCGGGACGTACATCCTTCAATAAGTCAAACATTGCAATACCATCTGCAATGCCTGTTGGGTGATTGCAAGCAAGCAAAAAGCCACCATCTGTTGGAATACGCGATTTTTGTTCGACGGTAACTTCCAGTTTCAGGGTTTCACTCACAAATTCAAATGCGTCAAAGCCAGATAGCGGAGCAGTTGCATCCGCAAAACGAACGGCTTCGCGATAATGAAACACCGTATGAAAAATAGGACGTACAACTGGCCATAAAGGATGGCTCATAATACTCTTACCGCGATCAGCAATCAGCTCATCAACGACATGGCCAGGTCGACCATATGTCAAAAGCTGAAAAGCCTCTGTAAAGCCGTCCATAACAGAAATTTCATTACGTTTAAGCATGTCTCACCACTATCCATGAGAGTTGTAGCAGCCCTCATATCTGTATCGCAGGAAATTGTGATAACTCTATGACGACCAAATAGTCTTTTTTCAAACTATTCCCTCATGTTTACGCTCAGATAACATATCTTAGATAGACTTTGAAAGACCAGTTATGAAATAAAGTAAATACCCATGAGTTCGCCACTTCTTATAACAGCTAGCCGGGATCTTCTCGCCCTAAAAGACGAATGGTTGAAAAACCTTGAAGTTGAACGACGTCTATCCGACAAAACAAGCGAATCCTATGAGCGTGATCTACGCCAGTTTTTCCATTTTATGACTGATTACCTTGCGACCCCTCCGAAAATAAGTGACATGAAAAATGTGCGCCCCAGTGATTTACGTGCATTTCTAGCATCGCGACGCAGAGACGGTGCTGGTGCAAGAACTCTTGGTCGCGGCCTTTCAGGTGTACGCTCCTTCCTTAGATTTCTGGAAAAGCGGGGCCTTGCAAATGCCAGCGGTGCGCGCGCCGTTCGCACACCAAAACAGCCCAAATCACTACCTAAACCCCTTGCCGCAAGTGATGCGCTTCGCGTAACAAATCAAGATTTGCAAATGGTGGATGAACCTTGGATTGCGGCGCGCAATACAGCTGTCATGGTTCTACTCTATGGCTGCGGCTTGCGCATATCAGAAGCGCTGGGGCTGAAAACAAATCAGATTGGAACCAAAACCGACATACTTTTGATCAACGGCAAGGGCGGCAAAGAACGCGTTGTGCCTCTGTTGCCGATAGCCAATGAGGCCATAGAACATTATATAAATCTATGCCCCCATCAATTGGCTGATGGCTTGCTTTTTCGCGGTGCACGGGGCGGAAAACTCCACGCGGCCATCATTCAACGCGATATGAAACGCCTGCGTTCGGCGCTTGATTTACCCGATACGGCGACACCACATGCGTTGCGCCATTCCTTTGCGACGCATTTACTCGCTGGCGGCGGTGATTTACGCACGATACAAGAACTTTTGGGCCATGCCAGCCTCTCAACAACCCAAATTTATACAGCCGTTGATACGGACAGACTTTTGGACATCTATCAAAAAGCCCACCCAAGGGCTTAATTCATACACACATTCGACCCCTTTAAGGATGTAGAAACCATAATAGGCGTGCTTTACACACATTAACTTCTTATCGGGATTTCCAACCTAATATTGAGCTACATATTTATTAACAAGGCCTAAATCCGTGATTATTACACAAAACAAACGCCAGCTTATAGTGAGTCATCTAGACCTAATTATAGGATTTGGTTTTCATTTATTTCTTATTTTAAGCTTTGTAATCGTGTTCTCATTGGCAGCCTCTAACGCAGACGCGCAAACACAAACATCGACCAACACATGCAGCGGACGTAACTTCATTAATGAATTGAGTGCTGAAAAACTTAGTGAAGCAAAGACAGAAGCCTCACTTATTCCAAATGGTTCGGGACTTTTTTGGAAAGTTGAGAAATCAGGTGTAGAACCTTCTTACCTTTACGGTACGATGCATGTTACTGATCCGCGCGTTTTAAATCTGTCCGCTTCTGTCAGAAATACGATTGATGAATCAAATACAGTTGTCATTGAAACACTCGATCTGCTTGATCCCAAAAAAGCGCAAGCCGCCGTTCTAATGAACCCGAACTTGACGATGTTCACGGATGGTTCAACATTGACCAGCAGCATGAGTGAGGACGATGCAGCATATATTGAAGCCGAACTTAAGGCTCGCGGCATTGCCATCAGTCTCGTCAATCAATTTAAACCATGGATGATCATGAGTTTAGTTGCTTCATCAGATTGCGAAACGGCGCGCAAAGCTGAAGGTGTTCAAATTCTTGATTTTTTGATTATCGAACAGGCTAAATCCGCCAACAAAGAAATCAAGGGACTAGAGAGCATAACCGAACAGCTTTCCGCGATGGCATCTCTGCCAATTGACTTTCAAGTACGTGGCCTCCTGGAAACACTTCGTTTGGGCGACCTCAATAAAGATATGATGGAAACAATGATCAGCCTTTATGTTGACCAAGAAATCGGATTGATTAAACCTGCAATCAAGGTAATCGCAACCGAACTTGGTCAGGAAGATATCGATGACGAGAGTTTTGGGGATTTTGAAGCAAAAATCATCACTGAGCGAAATCATCTCATGGCGGAGCGTTCCGAACCAATTTTGCAGGAAGGGAATGCATTTATCGCGGTTGGCGCACTACATCTTCCTGGCGAAGAAGGCCTTATCGAATTGCTGCGCGAGCGCGGCTATACCATCACTCGCGCAAACTAATCCTGATCTAACTCGGCAACTGACTCGTTAGAACATATTTAAAAACATCAACAACCTGACTTGCGCTTTCGCAAACCGCTAGCGCTGCAGCATCCACTTCTTTAAGCGCATGTTGGTGATCATCTGAATGAATTACGATGATTGATTTGCCAAGAGCCGCGGCATAGCCTGCATCAAATGCGGCATTCCATTGCTTATATTTCTCACCAAATCGAACCACAACGACATCAGCATCTTCAATGCCTTTGCGTGTGCGAATGGCGTTCATCTTAGCACCCTTATTATCGTGCCAAAATTTCTTGTCTTCAGCGCCCAAGATCGCAACGCCGCAATCATCCGATGCACCATGATCTGTAACTGGCGCTGAAAAACTCACATCAAGCTTTTCTGCTTCGCAACCTTGCATAATGTTTTCACGCCAATTCGTGTGAATTTCACCAGATAGATAAATATTCAACTTCATTTTGCACCTACATATGAATTGGTTTTGCAAATGTTGCTAAAGCCGCCTCTTTAACAGCTTCCGACATTGTTGGGTGAGCATGGCATGTACGGCCAAGATCTTCCGATGAACCACCAAACTCCATCAACACCGCAGCTTCATGGATCATTTCGCCAGCACCAAATCCGACGATATGAACGCCAAGTACTCGATCGGTTGTTTTATCAGCAAGAACTTTTACAAAACCATCTGATGCAAGCATCGCGCGCGCGCGTCCATTTGCGGAGAATGGAAATTTACCAGATTTATACGCAACACCTGCCGCTTTTAACTCATCTTCAGTTTTGCCCACCGAAGCAACTTCAGGGTTAGTATAAACAACACCTGGGATCACATCATAATTCACATGTCCTGCCTGACCGCTTAGAATTTCAGCAACCGCAACACCTTCATCCTCTGCTTTATGTGCAAGCATAGCGCCGCGTACAACATCGCCAATGGCATATATGCCTTTAACGTTAGATTGGAAATGATCATCAATTTCGACGCGACCTCGGTCATCAAGTTTTACACCAGAAGCTTCAAGTCCGAGCGCATCGGTGTATGGTTTGCGGCCGGTTGCTACAAGCACGATATCTGCTTCGATAGCTTGCGCATCGCCACCTTTAACAGGTTCAAATGTCACTTGCCCGCCTGCACCGCCTTTTGCTACGGCAGTGACCTTTTGACCAAGTTCAAACTTGATACCCTGCTTTTCCAGCATCTTTTTGAACTGTTTAGACACTTCGCCATCCATGCCACCCAGGATTACGTCAAGATATTCTACAACAGTAACTTCAGCACCAAGTCGAGCCCAGACAGAGCCCAGTTCAAGCCCAATCACACCGCCACCAACAACAACCATTTTATTTGGCACTTTTTCAAGTTCCAATGCCCCAGTTGAAGAGACAATGACCTTCTCATCAATGTCAACATCAACACCGGGAATACCAGCAACATCAGAACCAGTTGCGATCACGATGTTTTTTGTCTCAAGTTCAGAAATTGTACCGTCATCAGCTGCGACAGTCACCTTACCCGCGCCTGCTATTGCTCCAGTGCCATGATGGACATCAATCTTGTTTTTCTTCATTAAGAATGCAATGCCATCAACATTAGATTTAATCACACCTTCTTTGTGTGCCATCATGTTTGGCAAGTTCAATTTCTGATCACCAAGGTCGATACCCAGTTCTTTAAAGTCATGACCAGCTTGATGATACATTTCAGAAGCATGTAACAATGCCTTTGACGGAATACAGCCAATATTCAAACATGTCCCGCCTAGCGTTGCACGTTTTTCGACAACGGCAGTTTTCAATCCCAATTGCGCTGCTTTAACGGCACAAACATAACCGCCAGGACCGGTTCCGATAACGATAAGATCATATGAAGACATGGGTTTATTTCCTTTTCTGAAGGTCAAATTCGTTAAAAACTATGGCAATACGGAACGGCCACCTGAAACGTCGATTATGGCGCCTGTGGAATAAGATGAATCATCGGACAAAAGCCACATAACAGCTTTAGCAACTTCTATAGCCTGGCCCGGACGTTTCATCGGAACAACATGTTTCAATTCTTGTGCACGATCAGGCTCACCGCCGGATGCATGAATATCAGTGTCAATAATCCCTGGGCGAACGGCATTTACACGAATGTTTTCTTCAGCAACTTCGCGCGCCAACCCGACTGTCATTGTATCTATAGCGCCTTTTGCCGCTGCATAATCAACATATTGTCCCGCTGCTCCCAGTTTTGCGGCCGCTGAAGTAATATTAACAATGCAACCACCATTCCCACCGTAGCGCCTCGACATAACTTTGACCGCTTCACGCGCACATAAAAATGCACCAGTGATATTTATCGCAAACATACGGTTAAAACGATCAAGCGTCATCTCGTCAAGACGCGCAGCTTTATCAACAACTCCCGCATTATTGACAAGACCGGCAATCTCACCTTTAGATTTAGCAAATTCGAAAATCTTAAATACATTACTCTCAAACTGAACATCGCCCTGCACGACAAAGGCTTTACCACCAGTGGCTTCAATTTCAGAAACGATTTGATTGGCTGCCTTTTCATTGCCAACATAATTGACAATCACTGTGTAGCCTGCCGCGCCAGAAAGTTTTGCAACTTCTGCTCCAATTCCGCGACTTCCACCTGTGACAATAACAACTTTATCAGTCACAATATTGTTCCTATCCTCTGGATGACGCAGCAACACCAATTGCTAGCATAACCAATGTTGCACCTGTAACCCGATTAAACCACTTGCCAATCCGATAAAAAAGTCCTCTTACACTTGGCGTTGTGAAGAATATCGACACCAAGACAAACCAGATAAAGAGCAGAACACTCATCATCACGACATAAAAAGATTTATAAGCAAGTGCCGTTTCTGCGCTCACAAGTGATGAAAACAGAGCTAAGAAAAACAAAACTGCTTTCGGATTTAAAAGATTCGTCAAGAACCCCAAAACAAACGCATTGATTACGCTTGGTTCAACTTTCACTTTTTCCATTTTGAAATCTGGCTTGACCGGCGCCGGCGCTCTAAACACAGATATACCCATCCATAAAAGATAAACCACACCAATGATTTTGATAATCGAAAAGAGGAATAGCGACTTGCTGATAACCAATCCGATACCCAAAAGCGTGTAGGTTCCATGCACCAATATTGCCGTGGCAACGCCAGCACTTGTGAAAACTGCTGTCTTACGTCCATGTAAAATTGACTGGCGTAAAACCATGGCAAAATCGGCACCCGGGACAACAGCGCTTAATCCAAATGCCGTCATCAGTGCCAAAAATTCTAACCACGGAAATATATCAGCCATCTAGCTAATTCCCTGTAAATTCATCATAAGCTTCAAGCGCTTTTGCGCCATAAGTCAGTCCCGGTCCAGATGCCATATAACCAATCATAGCAAGTCCCTCGCAAAACTCTTCTCGAGTGGCACCTAGGCGAACAAGCGAGCGCGTATGAAAAGCAACGCAACTTTCACATTGTGTTGAAATTGACATCGCAAGAGCTATAAATTCTTTGGTCTTTTCATCCATCGCGCCAGGCTTTTTAGCAGCCTTACCCATTGCTTCAAACGCGCCATATGCATCGGGCATTTCAGCCTTTAACTTTTCCAACCGTTTGATGTTCGCACTCATAACTTCTTTCCAAGACATCAACTTACTCCGCAATCTTTAAAGTCAAAAACCTCAAAAGGGTCATTGATAGTTTCAATTTCTTCCCACACCGGATCAGACATAACCGATCGTGTAAAATCAGGAAGTAATATTTGCGTGACCGCGACTTCATCCGCAAGTGGTAAGAGGCCAATATTTCCATCGGAAAAACGGCCATAAGGCACGCCTTTCCAAACAGTACACGCTTCCAACTCTTCACCCGTTACGTCGCCATCTGGACACTTGTTCATAACAATTGAAATTGGGCGTAAAGGCTCACCCTCAACAACTACAAACCCGCCAAGTTGGGTGTCGGCACCTTCCAGCCCTATTGTAAACTGATGCATAACCTGCACATTTTCACCAAAAGACGAGAACGAAAGTAGAAGACCCGATTCAGGGTCCACATAACGTGCAGAACCCTGTTTGCATTCGGCAGCACAAACATTTCCAGCAACGACAGAAAATGCCGCTAACAGCGACATCTTCTTTATCCAATTAAATTGCCGGATCATATCAAACCTATAGATTTAGAGATCAAGAACAAGACGCTCTGGGTCTTCAAGGCTCTCTTTCACGCGGACCAAAAATGTCACAGCTTCTTTACCATCGACAACACGGTGATCGTACGACAATGCCAAATACATCATTGGACGAATGACAACTTGTCCACCAATAGCAACGGGACGTTCCTGAATTTTATGCATACCCAAAATACCAGATTGTGGTGCATTCAAAATTGGAGAGGACATCAGCGAGCCATAGACACCGCCATTTGAAATGGTGAATGTACCGCCTTGCATGTCGGCCATCCCCAACTGCCCATCGCGCGCCGCTCTGCCAAGACGACCGATTTCTTGTTCCACACCCGCAATTGACATCGCATCAGCATCGCGAACAACAGGAACAACCAGACCTTTATCTGTACCGACAGCTACACCGATATGGCAAAAGTTTTTATAAACAAGATCAGTTCCATCAATCTCGGCATTAACGGCTGGAATTTCCTGCAAAGCATGGCAAACTGCCTTGGTGAAAAAACCCATGAAACCGAGTTTCACACCATGTTTTTTCTCAAACAGTTCTTTATATTTCTTACGCATTTCCATAACGGCCGTCATGTCGACTTCGTTATAGGTTGTCAGCATAGCCGCTGTATTTTGCGCATCCTTCAATCGCTTTGAAATTGTTTGACGTAGACGCGTCATTTTCACACGTTCTTCACGTGGCGCATCGGCCTCTGTTGTTGGTGCACGAGGAGCGGCAATAGGAGCGGCTGGCGCGGCGACGTCTTTTGAAAGCGCATCGATGACGTCACCTTTCAGAACCTGACCCCGTTTACCAGATCCCTCAACTTGATCAGCAGTAACATTATTTTCTGCCATCATTTTTTGCGCCGATGGTGCAGCTGGCATGGCTGGAGCAGCTGTCGGAGTTGTGGCAGCTGGTGCAGGTGTTGGTGATGGAGAAGCGGCGGCAGGCTCTACACTAGCGGCAGGTGCGGCGCTAGCCCCCTCACCTTCAGCAATCTGAGCGAGAAGCGCGTTGACTTCAACTGTGTCCCCTTCATTGGCAATGATTTCTGCCAAAACGCCAGATGTTGGCGCTGGCACTTCAATCGTTACCTTGTCTGTTTCAAGCTCTACAATCGGTTCATCGACATTAATGGCATCGCCCACTTTTTTATACCATGTGCCAATAGTGGCCTCAGAAACAGATTCGCCTAATGTGGGGACACGAACTTCAGTAGCCATAATGTTTTCTTTCGTTTGTTCTAATATCGTTAAATTCAAATTCTACTAATTACACAATTAATTACCGAGCGCGTCTTCAAGGAATGCCTCAAGTTGCGCTAAATGCTGTGACATCAAACCAGTTGCTGTAGATGCCGCTGCTGCGCGACCTGTGTAACGAACACGTTGGTACTTGGCATTGATATGTGCAAGAACCCATTCCAAATATGGATCAATGAACGACCATGCACCCATGTTTTTCGGCTCTTCTTGACACCAAACCATCTCCGCATTCTGAAAGCGAGATAGTTCATTAATCAAAGCTTTTGCAGGGAATGGATAAAGCTGCTCAAGACGCAAGAGATATATATCATCAATGCCACGCTTTTCACGCTCTTCATAAAGGTCATAATAAACCTTACCAGAACACATCACGACGCGGCGAATATCCTTGTCTTTCTGTAACTGAATTGGTGAATCCTTGAGCATTTCTGCATCATCCCAAAGAAGACGGTGGAATGTGCTCTCACCCGTAAGTTCGGAAAAGCTTGAAACAGCTCGTTTATGACGAAGCAGAGATTTCGGCGTCATCACAATAAGCGGTTTGCGGAAATCACGGTTTAACTGGCGACGCAAAATATGGAAATAGTTTGCTGGTGTGGTCACATTTGCAACCTGCATATTATCTTCCGCACAAAGCTGCAAGAAACGTTCAAGACGAGCCGATGAATGCTCCGGACCTTGACCTTCATAACCATGCGGCAATAGGCAAACCAAGCCCGACATGCGCAACCATTTGCGCTCCCCAGATGAGATAAACTGATCAAACAGAACCTGCGCACCATTTGCAAAATCACCAAATTGTGCTTCCCAAAGTGTTAATGCATTTGGTTGTGCGAGCGAATAGCCATATTCAAAACCAAGCACAGCCTCTTCAGACAGCATAGAGTTAATCACTTCATACTCGCCTTGTTTGGGCGCAACATGTGCTAAGGGAATATAACGGTCTTCGGTTTCTTGATCATAAAGAACTGAGTGGCGCTGCGAGAACGTACCACGTTCACAATCTTGGCCAGATAGACGTACACGAGAACCATCGTTACAAATTGAACCAAACGCAAGCGCCTCACCCATTGCCCAATCAAGACCTTCACCGGTTTCAATCATTTTGGCTCGGTTTTTCATAAAACGTTCGATCGTTCTGTGCGCTTTAAACCCCTCAGGGATTGTTGAAAGCTTCTGGCCAATTTCACGAAGCGTCTTTGTCGGCACTGCGGTTTTACCACGACGTTGCTCATCAGCATTATTTGCAGTGTTTAAACCCGCCCATTGACCATCAAGCCAGTCGGCCTTGTTTGGTTTATAAGCCTGTCCAGCTTCAAATTCTTTCTCAAGATTTGCACGCCAATCAGCTTTCATGCCATCAAATTCAGCCTGTGAGATCACATTCTCTTTAACGAGACGCTCACCGTAAATATCAACGGTTGTTTTATGAGCTCGGATAACTTTGTACATCTTCGGCTGAGTGAAAGCAGGCTCATCACCCTCATTATGGCCGTAGCGGCGATAACAGAACATATCGATTACCACAGGCTTGTGGAACTTCATTCGATATTCAGTTGCAACTTTTGCTGCATAGACCACGGCTTCTGGATCATCACCATTCACATGAAAAATAGGCGCTTCAATCATCTTGGCCACATCAGATGGATAAGGGGAAGAACGAGAAAAAGCAGGGTTAGTTGTAAAGCCAATTTGGTTATTGATGATAAAGTGAACAGTACCTGCAACGCGATGTCCACGCAGACCAGACAGACCTAATATTTCAGCAATCACACCTTGGCCGGCAAATGCAGCATCACCATGCAACAAAAGTGGCATAACTTGGGCACGTTCAGAAAGCGGTACTATATCACCTTCGATCTTACCGATGATATCTTGTTTTGCCCGCGCTTTACCCATGACCACAGGATTGACAATTTCAAGGTGAGACGGGTTTGCTGTTAGCGACAGATGAACTTTATTGCCATCAAATTCGCGATCAGAAGATGCGCCCAAGTGATACTTTACATCACCCGAACCTTCGACTTCATCCGGTGTAAATGAACCACCTTTAAATTCATGAAAAATCGCTCTGTGAGGCTTGGCCATCACTTGAGATAGAACATTCAAACGGCCACGGTGAGCCATTCCGAATACAATTTCCTTAAGTCCAAGATTGCCACCGCGTTTGATAATCTGTTCAAGCGCAGGAATAAGCGATTCACCGCCATCAAGGCCAAAGCGCTTTGTGCCCTTATATTTAACATCGATAAACTTCTCAAATCCCTCGGACTCAATCAGTTTTTGCAAAATCGCTTTCTTACCATTTTCCGAAAACTCAATCGCTTTATCAGGTCCCTCAATGCGCTGCTGCAACCATGATTTTTCTTCCGGGTTGGATATATGCATAAATTCCACACCCATTGTTGAACAATAGGTGCGTTGAAGGATATCAACCATTTCAGGGATAGTTGCGTATTCTAGACCAAGCACATGATCGATAAAAATCTTGCGCTCATTATCTTCTTCCGTGAAACCGTAAGCAGATGGCAGCAATTCGTCATAAGCTTCTTTTTTCTTGGCGATGCCGAGAGGATCTAGTTCGGCATGCAAGTGACCACGCATGCGATAGGCACGGATCATCATAATGGCGCGAACACTATCGCGCGCAGCTTGTTGAATTTGAGATTGATCAGCGGGCTGACCTTTTTCAACTGCTTTTTCTGTTAATTTAGTTTCGACGTGCTTTTCAACAGTACCCCAATCTCCATCAAGCGCAGAAACAAGCTCGCCGTTTGGTTGCTGTGGCCAATGAGGTTTTTCCCAAGATGCACCCAGCGCAGATTTTACGACACTTTCCGGATCATCACCTAACTCCGCAAAGAAACTTGCCCATTCTTTGGGGATAGAACCTGGATCATCAATAAATCGCGCATACATATCTTCAATATAGGCACCATTTGTACCATCCAGAAATGAAGTTTGTTGGAAGAATTCGTTGGCTTCTTGGCGTGCCATCATCAAAAAACGAGTATCCTCGTCCCCTATATTTTGCCGAACATTCGGCTGTTCTTCTTATAGCTGGATTTGGTCTATCCCTACCGCTTCCAACATGCGCAAAATCAGCCGGCCTTTAAACTAAAAGCCGGCTGCAATATCTAACCGTTCAACACTTTAACAAGTGTTTTCCCGAGCTGTGCCGGCGATGGTGAAACTGTAATACCCGCAGCTTCCATAGCAGCAATTTTATCATCAGCGCCGCCTTTACCACCAGAAATCACAGCACCAGCGTGGCCCATCGTTCGGCCTGGAGGTGCTGTACGACCAGCAATAAAGCCAACCATTGGTTTTTTACGACCAAGTTTAGCTTGCTCGATCAACCATTCAGACGCTTCTTCCTCAGCAGAACCACCGATCTCGCCGATCATAATGATGCTTTCCGTTTCCGGATCATCAAGATAAAGATCAAGCATATCGATAAATTCAGTGCCTTTAACCGGATCACCACCGATGCCAACAGCCGAACTTTGACCAAGGCCTTCATTCGTTGTTTGGAACACTGCTTCATAAGTCAGCGTGCCAGAGCGCGATAGAATACCAACAGAACCTTTTTTGAAGATATTACCCGGCATAATACCAATTTTACATTCATCAGGTGTCATAACGCCAGGACAGTTTGGTCCGATCAGACGTGAATCTGATTTGTCCAAACGGGCCTTCACCTTCACCATGTCAGAAACTGGAATGCCTTCTGTAATGCAGATGATCAATGGAATTTCAGCATCAATAGCTTCGATGATTGCAGCGCCTGCACCTGCAGGCGGCACATAAACAACAGAAGCATTTGCGCCCGTTGCGGCTTTACCTTCGGCAACACTTGCGAAGATCGGAAGCTTTTCGCCACCTTTACCTTCCCATGTTTGCCCGCCTTTTTTCGGATGAATACCACCAACCATTTGCGTGCCATGATAAGCAAGCGCCTGTTCAGTGTGGAATGTACCAGTTTTACCAGTTAAGCCCTGAACGAGAACTTTGGTGTCTTTATTAATGAGAATAGACATCGATTATCCCTTCACCGCTTTGACAATTTTCTGAGCTGCATCATCCAAATCATCCGCTGCGATCACATCGACATCAGATTCATTGATAATTTTCTTACCAGCTTCAACATTGGTCCCTTCAAGACGCACAACTAGTGGCACTTTGAGACCGACTTCTTTAACAGCAGTCACAACACCTTCCGCGATAACATCACATTTCATGATACCACCGAAAATATTGACCAAAATGCCCTTAACATTCGGATCAGATGTAATGATTTTAAATGCAGCGGTTACTTTTTCAGTGGTCGCACCGCCACCAACATCGAGGAAGTTGGCAGGTTCTGCACCATAAAGCTTGATAATATCCATGGTTGCCATGGCAAGACCAGCGCCATTGACCATACAGCCAATGTCACCATCAAGAGCCACATAGGCAAGATCATATTTAGATGCTTCAATTTCTTTAGCATCTTCTTCGGTTAGATCACGCAATTCCTGAATGTCTTCGTGGCGGAAAACTGCATTTCCATCGAAAGACACTTTTGCATCAAGAACACGTAAATGGCCGTCTTTCATAACAATCAAAGGATTGATCTCCAACAGAGCCATGTCTTTTTCAACAAAAGCGTTGTAAAGGATTGGGAAAAGATCAGATCCGTCCTTTGCCGCATCACCATCAAGCTCTAGAGCTGAATTGATTTTTGCAATGTCGCCAGCAGTCACACCATTGTCAGGATCAATCGCGACTGTGATGATCTTTTCAGGTGTTTCTTCCGCTACGGCTTCAATGTCCATACCGCCTTCAGTGGAAACCACAAAAGCGACTTGGCCAACAGTACGATCAACCAAAAGCGAGCAATAAAGCTCGCGATCAATATCAGCGCCATCTTCAAGATAAAGGCGATTGACTTGTTTACCAGCAGGGCCAGTTTGTTTTGTTACAAGCGTGTTGCCGAGCATTTCAGCAACGTGTGATTTCACTTCGTCAGGATTGAAAGCCAGACGAACACCGCCAGCGGCGTCCGCGCCAAGCTCTTTAAACTTACCTTTCCCGCGACCACCAGCATGTATTTGGCTTTTAACCACATAAAGCGGTCCTGGTAGTGCTTCGATTGCCGCATCCACATCATCAGCGGATAAAATCGGCACGCCCTGCGCCACCGGTGCACCAAATGACTTTAGTAAAGCCTTGGCTTGATATTCATGAATATTCATAAATTTCTATTTCCTGTCTTGGACATTATTTAAGGTTGGGAGCAATTCCAGCACATGTGTCACAAAGGCCGACAACTGCTGAAACAGATGCATCAAATGCGTCTTGCTCTGATTTATTCAAATCGATCTCAATCACACGTTCAACGCCATTTGCGCCAATCACTGTTGGTACGCCGACATACAAATCTTTAACGCCATACTGACCGGAAAGATGTGCAGCACATGGAATAATGCGCTTTTGATCTTTCAAATATGCTTCAGCCATTTTAATGCCAGATGCAGCTGGCGCATAATAAGCTGAACCTGTCTTCAACAAGCCAACAATTTCTGCACCGCCATCACGTGTGCGCTGAATGATTTCTTCCAAACGCTCTTTTGTTGTCCAACCCATTGAAACCAGATCAGTAAGTGGAATGCCGCCAACTGTGGAATAACGCGCCAATGGCACCATTGTGTCACCATGACCACCAAGCACAAATGCTGTTACATCTTTAACCGAGACATCAAACTCATCGGCAAGGAAGTGTTGGAAGCGTGCTGAATCCAAAACGCCTGCCATACCAACAACTTTATTTTTAGGAAGACCTGAGAATTTTTGCAAAGCCCAAACCATCGCATCAAGCGGGTTTGTAATACAGATTACAAATGCGTCTGGTGCATATTTTGCAATGCCTGCGCCAACCTGTTCCATAACCTTCAGATTAATACCAAGCAGGTCATCGCGGCTCATACCTGGCTTACGTGCGACGCCGGCAGTTACAATACAAACATCTGCACCTGCAATATCTTCATAATCATTTGCGCCCTTAAGCGCACTGTCAAATCCGTCTACTGGAGATGATTCTGCGATATCCAGTGACTTACCTTGTGGGATGCCTTCTGCGATATCAAAAAGGACAACATCGCCCAATTCTTTCATTGCTGCCAAATGCGCTAAAGTTCCACCGATCATACCTGAACCGATGAGTGCAATTTTATTCCGTGCCATAGAGCTCGTCTCCAATATTTACTTGAACTGTTCAGACAGAGTTGCTGAATTTCCCAAAAGAGATAGAATCCAATTTTCAAAAATGCAAACCCATTTTTGAAGTTCAATGATTTCAATCGTTTAAATTATTTTATTCTTACGTAAAGGTAAAATTTTTCCTCAATAAATTTCTTTTATGCATTGTTATTCTTTTGATTCTAGATAGTCCACACTCTGCATCTCAAACAAACGTGAAGCTGTTCTTGCAAACTCAAATGCCTCGGTTCCATTTGTGTCTGAATAAAGCCCATCCGCCAGCGCATCGGCGGAAATGAAGAGTCGAATTTTTTTATCATAAAGCGTATCTATGAGCGTGATAAACCGTTTTGCTTCATTGCGTTTTTCATTTCCAAGTTGAGGTACATCATCCAAAACAATTGTATGAAACTCCTCGGCAATCGCTATGTAGTCAGAGGCTCCTAATGGCTTCCCACAAAGATCATCAAATGAAAAACGCGCGCACCCTCCCCCAGATATTGGTATGGGAATTTGACGCCCTTTCACCTCGACTGTAACATTCTCTATAATCTGCTTACCCGCAGTGATCTGTTGCCATGCCTCATCCATAAGCCTAGCTGCATCATCCCCAAGCGGAGAGATATAGACTGGCAACTGATTAGTTTTCTCCATTCTATAATCTGTCGGCGAATCCAAGCTCAACACTTCAACATACTTATTAAGGATATCAATGAAAGGTAGAAATAAGGAACGGTTTAAACCATCCTTGTAGAGATTGTCTGGCGCTACATTTGAAGTCGCAATCAACACGCACCCCTTTGCAAATAGCTGTTCGAATAATCGAGACAGAATCATTGCATCGGCAATATCGGTCACTGAAAACTCATCAAAGCATAGAACCCAAGCTTCCTCATAGAGCGCTGTGGCAACAGGAAGGACTGGATCCTTCTCTTTGGTTTCACCTGCCTTGAACTTTTCTCTATGCGCATGAATACGGTTATGCACATCCGCCATAAAATCATTAAAGTGAACACGACGTTTGTGCTTTGCGGGAACAAGTGCAAAGAACATGTCCATCAGCATGGTTTTACCACGTCCAACCGAGCCGTGAATATAAAGGCCTTTTACAGCTTCTTCCGGCTTATACTTCTTAGCAAATAGCCAACCCAATGCGCTTGATTTGGAAGCCATACGCTTGGTACTGATATAATACAGTACTTTATCAAGATATTGAATGATGAGATCTTGTTTTGGATCAGATGTAACATCGCCAGCTCGAATACGAAGCTCATACTCGCTTTTGACAGTCGACATCTGAGATTGAGGCATGGAGCGTTACCCGAACCAGCTACCGATAACAGCCCTATCGCCCCATATTGATGGCTTGGCCACCTGTCGTGGAACCATCAAAGCGCTCGGATGCTGTTTTATAAAGACGAGCAACATTTGAGCCAGAACTATCAGCAAGAACAACCTGTTTGCCCTCAACATTCCAAGCTGAAACAAGTGCAAGACCTGCAGAACACCCGCGAGATGCAGCGCGGAAACCGCCGGTCCATTTTGTGAGCGATAAGAAGACATCACAAGACTGACCACCGGATGCAAGTGTCCAGCGACCGATCAATTCTTCTTTTGTAAGAGGTTGGGCATTTGTCGCAACCTGATCTAGATTAGCTGCTGGTGCATTCGGTGCATCAGGAAATTGGCCTTGCGCAGTTGCATCGGGCAATTGACCTGCTTCTACACCGCCAACTGGCGCCGGGTTAAGTGGAGCTGGTTGCGCTAGTGGCTGCGCCTGAGGTTGCAAACCACCAAAACTTGTTCTTTGGCACCCTTGAAGTGCGGCAAGTGCTGCAATGACTGTTACCATATATGTCAAGCGCATGTTCAAACTCCTCGAAGACGGACGCCACTAACCAGAGTAAGAACTACCCAAGCCATTTTCGAGTTATAGAACACGAATATGGTTAAAAATATACAAAAATTCGACGTGAATAAGGCAAAAATCAATCAGAGTAATCGGTTACACTCTGCGTTCAACCATCATCTTCTTAATTTCAGCAATTGCTTTTGCTGGATTAAGTCCCTTTGGACATGTCTGCGCACAGTTCATAATTGTATGGCAACGATACAAGCGGAATGGGTCTTCTAAGTTATCCAACCGCTCTCCAGTTGCTTCATCGCGACTATCAATCAACCAACGATAGGCTTGCAAAAGAACAGCCGGCCCAAGATAACGATCACCGTTCCACCAATAGCTTGGGCATGATGTTGAACAACACGCACACAAGATACATTCATAAAGTCCATCCAATTTTGCGCGATCTTCGTGGCTTTGTTTCCACTCTTTAGCAGGTGTTGGCGTTACTGTTTGCAACCAAGGTTCTATGGAACGATGTTGCGCGTAAAAATTAGTCAGATCCGGCACCAAATCTTTAACCACGGGCAAATGTGGTAATGGATAAATCTTGACCGTCCCATCGACTTCACTCATACCCTTCGTGCAAGCTAGAGAGTTGGTGCCGTCAATATTCATGGCACACGAACCACAAATTCCCTCACGACAAGAACGGCGCAGTGTGAGCGTTGGGTCGACTTTGTTCTTAATCCACAAAAGTCCATCAAGAACCATTGGTCCGCAATCATCGACATCAACATAAAATGTATCAACAGTTGGGTTTGCATCATCGTCAGGGCTCCAACGATAAATCTGATATTCGCGTACATTCTGCGCGCCATCAGGCTTCGGCCAGGTCTTGCCTTTTTCAACCGTTGAATTTTTAGGAAGTGTAAGTTCAACCATTTTATAAATCCTTCTGAAGCGAAGCAGAAAAACGCTCACCGGTGGTGATTGTTAGGTCGCCTTTATAGATACGTTTAAAAGTCTGATCCCGTTCAAAATATCCGATAGGGTTTCCAGATGCATTAAGAAGCGCAATATTTTCGCCAATAAGGCGCCAACCGCCAATATGTCTCATTCCATTCGAGCAATCATTTGAAAGTTTAACAGACAACCAATCCGGCTTCAGTAAAGCTGAGCTTAGAAACAAAATACATTCTCGACCACCCAAATCACGTAACCAATAATTGCCTTGAAATTCCCAAGCAGGTCCACGATCCACAATTTTGACGTCTTCAGTCACAGTTTTAGTCACAACGGCAGGCTCATCGCCAATTTTTGTTTTACGCCATTCCCATGTTTTGGTCGGAACTTCTTTATAACGTCCATCATCTTCAGCACCCGATTGGCAAGCAGAAACTGATAAACCAATCACTGTCAAAACGAAAACGCTGGTAAAAAGCCCTTTGAAAGAAGACATTAGCGCCGCTCCTTTCGGATAACCAGTTTAAGACCAGACCAAATCTCATTTACGGCGCAGACTTTTACATCCACCAAATCCAATTCAAGCGCTTTGTTACGAATTGTGTCCTCAGTTACATCAGTCTCAACTTTAGAGGCTTTCTTCGGCCAAGACACCCAAATCATACCATCGCGTTTTATCGCTGATTGTAAAGTTTCGAGCAAAGTCTCTATTTCAAGCGCGCTTTTGGTAAAAGCATGTATGACATCAAATTTCTTTGAAATTCCGATAAGCTCTTTCCATTCAGAAAATCTTTCAGATACTTCAAACTTCATTGCCGATGTAAGTGACGCTAGATCATCAGGCAGCACAACAAAACCAACAGACATGCCATCCTTGAGACCCATTTTGGCCTCAAGTGGTTTGCCTGAATATCCTGAAGCTGCAATCGTCATTTTACTTAGTAAACCCGCGCTTTTGGAGCGATCTTCCCAAGATCGATACCTTCTGCAATGAGATCTAAATGCACGGGGCGATAATCAAGCGTTACTTTGCCATCATCAGCAACCCAAGCTAGCGTATGTTTGCGCCAGTTCTCATCATCACGCCCGGCAAACTTGCCCTCGGTGTAATCTTCACGCGCATGCGCCCCACGACTTTCTTTACGGGCTTCCGCGCCATAAACCGTCGTGATAGCATTTGGCATCAAGTTAGTGAGCTCTAATGTTTCTACAAGATCAGAATTCCAAACCATCGAGCGGTCTGTAACCTTGATGTCTTTCATCTCACCCCAGATTTCAGTGATGCGCTTGCAACCTGACTCGAGAGATTCTTGGGTTCTGAACACCGCGGCATCTTCCTGCATAGCACGCTGCATTTTTTCCCGAAGATCTGCAGTTGGCGTGGAACCACTTGAATGACGAATGCCATCAAAACGTTCCATGATTTTATCACATGCAGCTGTGTTAAGAGTTGGAATTGGCCCGTCCTTATCAACAACTTCCGCAGCGCGAATGGCTGCAGCCCGACCAAACACCACCAAATCAATCAATGAGTTTGAGCCCAAACGGTTAGCACCATGAACAGATGCACAACCAGCCTCACCTACGGCCATGAGGCCTGGTGTAACTGCATCAGGTCCACCAAGTTTCGGGTCAATCACCTCACCCCACAGATTGGTTGGAATACCGCCCATATTATAGTGCACGGTTGGCAATACTGGAATTGGCGCTTGAGTGACATCAACATCAGCAAAAATCTTGGCTGATTCTGAAATTCCAGGTAAGCGTTCTCCCAAAATCGCGGGATCAAGGTGATCAAGGTGAAGGAAAATGTGATCTTTATCTTTACCCACACCACGGCCTTCGCGAATCTCCATTGTCATACAACGAGAGACAACATCACGAGAAGCAAGATCTTTTGCTGATGGTGCATAACGCTCCATAAAGCGCTCGCCTTCAGAGTTGACAAGATAACCGCCCTCACCGCGTGCACCTTCGGTGATCAATGTACCGGAACCGTAAATACCTGTCGGGTGGAACTGAACAAATTCCATATCCTGCAGCGGAAGGCCAGCACGAGCCACCATGCCGCCGCCGTCACCTGTACATGTATGCGCTGACGTTGCAGAGAAATAAGCACGACCATACCCACCTGTTGCAAGTACAACCATTTTGGCTGAGAATCGGTGAATCTTACCGTCATCCAAATTCCAAGCGACAACGCCTGTGCAGCGACCATCATCTTCCATGATGAGATCAAGTGCAAAATATTCAATAAAGAATTCCGCATTATTCCTAAGAGATTGACCGTAAAGCGTGTGCAAAATGGCATGACCAGTTCGGTCGGCCGCGGCACATGTACGCTGTACCGGCGGGCCTTCGCCATAGTTTTGCATATGACCGCCAAATGGTCGTTGATAAATCTTACCTTCCTCATTACGAGAAAATGGCACACCATAATGCTCAAGCTCATAAACCGCTTTTGGCGCTTCCATCGCAAGATATTGCATGGCATCAACATCACCGAGCCAATCAGAGCCCTTAACCGTGTCATACATATGCCATTGCCAGCTGTCTGGCGTCATATTATTTAAGCTTGCCGCAATACCGCCTTGGGCAGCAACAGTGTGAGAGCGTGTTGGAAACACTTTCGAAATACAAGCTGTTTTAAAGCCCTGCTCCGCCATACCTAGCGTCGCTCGCAAGCCAGCACCGCCAGCGCCAACTACAATCACATCGTAAGCGTGATCAACATATTCATAAGCGCCGTTTACATTTTGCTGCGCATCCGTTGAAGCTGCCATTTAGATTAGCCCCCGAAACCAAGTTTTAAAATTGCAAATAGTGACAAGGCACCGATGAGAATAGAGAAAAATGTATTCAATAATAATAGAACAACTTTTGCGCCCTCGCCGTGCACATAATCCTCAATGATAACCTGCATACCAAGTTTCATATGAATAATGCCGGAAATAACAACCAAACCAAAAAGAACCGTAACGATCGGGTTCGACAATACCGCAATAACTTGCGCATAAGAAGCGCCATTATACATGATCAAAAAAACAACAAAGAAAATCAACAACGGCACATTGGCAATTGCAGTTAAACGCTGACGCCAAAAGTGATCCGTTCCTTCTTTTGCTGAACCCAGCCCGCGAACTTTACTTAGAGGTGTTTTATAATCCATGACTTATCCTCCCATCCGAACTGAGTAACCAATAATCCAAATGAGGACGGTTAGAACAATTGAGCCCGCAAGCGTTGCCCATGCCATTTTGGTGGTGATATCTTTATCAAAGCCTTTGCCTAAATCCCATATGAAATGGCGAATACCACCGAGCATATGATGAACAAGTGCCCATGTGTAACCAAACAAAACAAGGCGACCAAACAACGAGCTAAATATGTCATTGACGAAGTCGAAATAGACTTCACCCGAAGCAGCGGCGATCAACCACCAAGCAACAAGGATCGTGCCAAAATAAAGAGCAGCGCCGGTAATCCGGTGCACAATTGACATAACCATAGTTGGAATAGGTTTATAGATGGACAAATGCGGTGACAACGGCCTTGTCCGAGGTGCATTGCTCATATTAAGAGGCCCCCTGCAGTGATTTTGAAGCCAGATTATTCCCCCGAGAAACCTCTCGATACGTCACGACACGCAAAAAGAAACAGTCCAACCTTGTGAAACTAGTATGCATCATTAAGGGCCTCTTTAGCAGTTCGAATCGCCTTCGCAAAGAGTCCGAGTTAAATAAAATCGGTTTACATCATCACTAAACATGAAATAGATGATTCTTCACAAGGCCAAACAAGAACTTACATATTAAAATTATTTCAAAGCTGACTAACAATCAACAAGCCCTATATCGACCCCGCTTCAACCATATAATTACTGGCTGTGCACATGGCTGCATCATCAGACGCCAAGAAAACGACCATGCGTGCAACGTAAACAGGCTCGATAAGATCGGGCAGACACTGGCGTTTTCGATGGGCTTCAAGCGTTTCCGGTGTAGCCCAAAGCTCCTTTTGCCTGTCAGTCATAATCCAGCCCGGAACGACTGCATTGACCCTGATACGATGCTCTCCAAGGTCGCGTGCCATTGTGCGCGTAAGTCCATGAATAGCGGCTTTGGATGTGGTATATGCCGGAAACCCTCCGCCAGCTTCCCACCATGAATTTGACCCCATATTGATGATCGATCCACCGCCCATTTCAATCATGGCTGGTGCAACTGCTTGAATAGCAAAAAACTGATGCCGCATATTTGTGGCTACTCGTTCATCAAAATATTCAGGCGTAACATCTTCCCAATTATGACGATCATCTCGCGCTGCATTATTAACCAGCACACTTGCAGGGCCGATTTCATCGGCTAACTTGGCTACCGCAGATTTAAGCTGATCGATATCGCGCAGATCACACTCAGCACATGCAATCTCAGCATCAAACTCATTGGCTAGTTTTCGCGCACCCTCAATATCCATATCAATGATGCCAATTTTAGATTTTTGTTGCGCAAAAGCCTTAACCATTTCAGCGCCAATACCAGATGCACCACCGGTAATAATAACAGTTTTGCCCGCAAGGCTTGGATAGACCGCAAATTGATTTGTCATGAGATTCCTGCCTGAAACAGTGAGAGTTACGTGCGCTAAAATCGTCAGACTGCATAGGCTTGTCAAGCATCCCTCGTATTTTGTGATGAGTGACTATTGACATTGTATCAAATGATACATAATTGTCTCATTATGAAAATAAAACTTACCTCGCGTGCGGCAATATTAGAAGCCGCCTTTCAAATTTTTAATGAAAAACCAACAGCATCTCTTGGTGAAGTTGCCAACTACGCTGGTGTCGGTCGTGCGACGTTACACAGGCATTTCAGTTCCCGCGAAGATTTGATGATTGCACTTGCCAACTCTGCATTTGACGAACTCAACGCCGCTGTTGATGGGGCGACAACGCACGCCCAAACACATACCGAAGGGTTAAAACTAGCGCTAGAAGCCATTATCCCGCTGGCTAATCGGCAATGGTTTCTCGCCCATGAAGCGGTGGAAAGCGACCCAAATATAGCCAAACGCTATGTTGCGGATAAACAGGAGCTCTTTCAGGAAATTGAGCAAGCAAAGTTGGAGGGCACATTTTCGAGTGATGTGCCAACAAAATGGATAGCGGAAACCTATGAAAATCTCATCTACAGCGCCTGGGTTCTGGTCAAAGATCAAGATGCAACACCTAGACAAGCAGCCAATCTTGTCTGGCGCACGATAACAACTGGATTAAAACCATGAACATCGAAACAATCGAAAAATTAGGAACAGAGATCGACGACGTATTTTTTATTATAGGTGCGATCATTCTGCTTATTGAAATTGCGGAAGCTTGGTTTAAAGGTTCCCTAAAGAGCAAAAACATTCTTGAAATGCTTGCCAGTGCATCGACACAGATCCCGTATCTTTTTGTCGAAATTTTTATCATGACCGGTGCTTATGGCCTCTATTATATTTTGGCAGAAAACGTAATCCCATGGGAGTTGCCGTTTAATTGGTGGGTCGCAATATTAGCGATCATCGCAGCTGATTTTACCTATTACTGGGAGCATCGTATCTCACATCAGGTTCGCATATTATGGACACAACATGCGGTCCACCATTCGTCACGCGAGTTTAATATAATTACTGGTGTTCGTTTTGGTCCGTTTGAAGGCGTCTGGTCAATGGTGGTGCATATTCCAATGATTGCAGTTGGTTTTCCACCTGATCTGGTTTTCTTTGGAATATTAACAGTTCTTGCCTACCAAACGTGGATCCACACAGAAACAATCGGTAAGCTTGGCCCACTTGAATGGATATTAAATACGCCATCCCACCATCGCGTACACCATGGCTCTGATCGTAAATATCTTGACAAAAACTATGGCGGAATTTCAATCATATGGGACCGGCTATTCGGCTCGTTTCAAGTTGAAGAGGAGACACCCAAATATGGCCTTATGCGCGACTTCGATAGTCGCAACCCAGTCAAGGTCTGGTTTTCAGAAATTCCTGGACTTTGGCAGGATTTAAGAAAGGCAAAAACTAGCAAGGAGGTTTTCATGCGACTCTTTGCACCCCCCGGCTGGAGACCCAAATAGCAAACCTGTAATTAGTTTGATAAGGTTTCCAGATAAAGACTAACGGCACTTTGCACATGGCGAAAACGATCACCACCCAGGTGCTTTCCACCATACCAGCGGGTCACAACGATAATTTGATTTCGAACATCTGCTCGCTCCAGCATACGCAAAATAACCATACCAGCACCACTTTCGCCATCATCGTTTTTCATCTCACCATCATCACACAAAAGCCCCCATGTATTGTGGGTAGCCTTTGCGAATTTCTTTTTCCGCTTTAACTCCTTTATGAAAGCTTTTGCTTCATCCGCTGAGTGACACGGACCACCTGAAACAGAATATTTTGATCCGCGATCAGTTATTATGTTATCTAGGATGAGCATGAACGAGGATTAACTGTAATCATTAATAGGATCAAGCTTTTGGCATGATCATTTTCCCTTAATCACGGCTCTATGCCTACAATTCACCAGAGCAACAGCCGTCAGATTAAATCAATTGGCCGGGAAGCAAGAGTAATTGATTTTCAAGAAACGGGTTGTCCTTATCTGCCTTTCCTCATAAGTGTTGATCACAACTAAATTCACTAAAGGGCCTATCCTATGCAGCTGGACACGTATCTCTTATTCTTTGTGACCACACTCGTCATCTGTTTTACACCCGGTGCCGCAGCAATCACAGTTGCATCCCAAGGTGCAACAAATGGTGGTCGCAGAGCTTTATTTGGTGCTGCAGGCGTGGTTTGGGGCAATGTGATTTATTTCATTTTATCTGCAACAGGTATCGCATCACTTATTATTGCTTCGCATACACTCTTCTCGATCATAAAATGGGTAGGTGTTGCATATCTCATATTCCTCGGCGGCTATGCGATTTTCTCAAAATCAGGTGCAATTAAGGTCGGTGCCGATAAAATAAAGTCACGCTATCGCGCAATGTTCATCAAAGGCTTCGTAATAGAACTGGCAAACCCAAAGGCACTTCTGTATTTTGCGGCCGTCTTACCGCAATTTCTCGACACATCGTCACCTATTGCAATTCAATTTTTGATCATGGGCGTAACAACCTTTTTTCTCGATTGCCTTGCCTATGGTTCTTATGCATTTCTTGGAGATCGCTTAACACGTGGCGGCATGAAGGAATGGGTTGTAAATGCTGTAAATAAAACTGCAGGCACAGCATTGATATTTGCTGGCATTAAAATGGCAAGCGTGAGTGCAAATAACTAAAATTCAAAAAGCCGCATGTCGTATCTAACATGCGGCCCAAACCAATTGGTTTAATTCATATTCAAAATGTTAGCGATTAGCCAAGATTTCTGAACTCTGTTGGAGACAATTTTCCGTTTCCGTCTGCATCAGCAGCATGGAACTGGATAGCAGAGATGCCTGCACGGTTTGCTTCGTGGATGCTCACAAGACCATCACCAGCTTGAGATGCATATACACCGTTTGCATCGCCACGTGTATCATCAACAGATGTGAAGTTAAGGGCAGATGCGCCAGTTAGAGCCATTGCAGATAGTGCGATTGTTGTAAGTACGATTTTCATAATATTTTCCATTCATTTGTTTGTGGAACGTTGTGGCGTTCCTGTTGGTTTAAATGTGAGACATTGTGGTGTCTCGGGTTTAAGTTTGAGATGTTGTGGCATCTCGGTGGTTTACATTTAAGACATTGTGGCGTCTCAGTTAGTAACTTGTTTGAAGCGCCCCAATTAATCCGTTTGGTTAATCTATTTGCCTAACCCGTTTGGATGTTGTTGGCTGCGTTTCGATGAGTTGAATATAGGCCTCAAAAATGCGTTTTCAAACTAAACTCATCACACATAAATGTGAGTGCGGGTGCGCGTGTTTGTCACTTGAATCTGCAAAGGTGACTGAAAGAGGTCAGTTTTATTAATAAATGCAAGCAACTAGCTTTTTGTGCATTGTTAATATTTCTTCACAAAGCGGTCACAAATGCCCTGAAAAAAATGTAATTTTCATGTTTTTTGGGGTGTTTTTTCTCAAAATGAATCTTGTTTTGTGAACGGCTGAGAGTAACCGAGAGCGATAAGGCGATTTGTTTTTTAAAAATCCGCACTTTTATTACAAATCAATCTAAGTCTGAAGCATGATCTTTCTCACTCAGATAAGATGATTTGAGATTTCACAGATGCAATTCGAACATCATTTAGAAGAAAGTCACTAAACTCAGACAATTTCCTGGTGTCGGGTAATGCCACCTCAATCAAACAATCCAGCTCACCAGATAACGAGACAACCCGTTTGACCCCATCCAACGTGCCAAGCCAGTTCAAAATGGGTTCACACGGGCGTTGTGAGAAGCAGATAAAAACAATGGCTTTGATTTTTCCATTATGTTCCTGGTCTATTTCAACCGTATAACCTTTAATTATACCGCGCTCTTCCATACGTCGAATGCGATCTTGCACCGCTGTGCGCGACAGAGCAATTTCTTTGCCAATTGTGGTTGCAGGCATTCGCGCATTGATGGTCAATTGCCTCAGAATTTTTCTATCTGTTTGATCCAAAGCAGCTCCATTCAAATACGGCATTTCGCAGCCAACATACGTCACGTCGCAAGATGATCTTCTTGCGGGTGTCAGCTACTTTATAGATGCAAGTCAAAGGAGCAAGCATGCATATTATTAATCCGAGGTCATTTACAGGAAACTCAGCATGGGATGCGCTGGATATTGAGCAATTCGAGAATGCAACCGTTCGTCTTCACTGGACGGATCAACCATACAAATGGCATATCAATGACGGACCAGAAGTTTTTGCTGTTATGGATGGCACCGTGGATATGCATGTCAAGCAAGATGGCAAAGAGAATGTTTTTCGTTTATATATTGGCGACATCTTTCACGCCCAAAGCGGTGATGAACACGTCGCCCATCCTGTCGGCCCTGCCCGTGTGCTGGTAATCGAGAAAGCTGGCAGCATCTGAAAATATGTTGAGATTTTTCAAACAAAAAAGCCGCATGTCGTATCTGACATGCGGCCCAAACCAATTGGTTTAATTCATATTCAAAATGTTAGCGATTAGCCAAGATTTCTGAACTCAGTTGGAGACAATTTACCGTCGTTGTTTGCATCAGCAGCCTGGAACTGGATGGCAGAGATGCCTGCACGGTTTGCTTCATGGATGCTCACAAGACCATCACCAGCTTGAGATGCATATACACCGTTTGCATCGCCACGTGTATCATCAACAGATGTGAAGTTAAGGGCAGATGCACCAGTTAGAGCCATTGCAGATAGTGCGATTGTTGTAAGTACGATTTTCATAATATTTTCCATTCATTTGTTTGTGGAACGTTGTGGCGTTCCTGTTGGTTTAAATGTGAGACATTGTGGTGTCTCGGGTTAGTATCTTGTTTGAAGCGCCCCGTTTAATCCGTTTGGATGTTGTTGGCTGCGTTTCGATGAGTTGAATATAGGATTGGAAAATGAGAAAATAAATTAAACTCGGCGCACATAAATGTGAGAGCCAGTGTGTGGCTCAAGCTCTTGAATATCAGACCTCGCAAAACAAACAGATAATTTCGTAATAAATTCAAATAAATAGCATTTCGACAGACCAATCAAGTAAACACGAGCCTCGTGAGAAACCACACAAAACCTGTTCAAACTTTTTGTTTTTCCTGCAAAAATCTCAATAAATTCACCCTCCACAAACCAACCTTTGTGAGCGGATGAGAGCAACCGTGACGGAAATGGGGAGAGTTGCAGTGAGAAAAATGGGTTTATTAATGACTATAACTTCTCGAAAGAATGGCTTTCAGACCAAGTAAAATGAAAACCGATTCCTCAATCCAAATCATCGAAAACAAAATAATTGAAGCATCACACTTGACCTAGAGTAACTCCAGCCTGCTATCACCCAGTCTCGATCACCGAGACAAACAGGAGTCTTTTGGCATGTTTATCAAAGAAGCTGCGACAAAGAGCGGGTTAAGCATCGACACTATTCGCTATTATGAAAAAGAGGGAATGTTACCGGTAATTGATCGCAATTCGTCTGGCATTCGGATTTTCACACCAGCCAATATCGAATGGCTCAACATCCTGTATTGGCTTCGGAAAACAGGTATGTCGATGAAGGTCATGAAGCGTTATGCAATTATTGTTCATGAGGGTGACCACACGATACCTGAACGCATGAGTATTTTGCTCGAACACCAGAAGCTGGTCGAAGAACGACGCAAAGAACTCGACGCCTGTTCCGACCTTTTGGCGCACAAGGTGCATTGCTACAAATCATATAAGAAGGATTAAGCCATGAATGGCATGAATATAGAACTTTGGAACGGACAATCCGCACCGCGCATGGGCATTGGCACTTGGGTGATGGGCGGACAGCAATATTGGAATGGCATGTCTGTGGGTTGGGATAATGTGGATGATGAACAATCTCTAGCAACATTGCGTACCAGCTTTGATTTGGGCGTACGCATCATCGATACCGCCGCACAATATGGGGCAGGTCATTCAGAACGCATCATCGGCAAGGCCATTAAACACTCGCAAATTCCACGTGAGGAATTCATCGTTTGCACAAAAGCTGGGTTTGCCTGCGACCCTGACACGGGAGACGTACTGGGTGAGGTTGATAGCAAAGAAGACATCACCAAAAACATTGATGAGAGCTTGCAGCGCCTTGGCGTTGAATATCTGGATCTCGTTAAATACCACATAAACTGGCACCCTATTGATCAATCATATGAAGTGTTTGAAGCTTTTGAAGAGGCGCGCCTTGCCGGAAAGATAAAAGCCTTTGGCTGGAGTACTGATGATCCTGAACGAGCAAGCGTATTTGCTGATAAATATGACGGGTTTGTTGCCGTTCAACACAATCTCAATCTGGTCACCCCTGCAAATAACATTTTAAACTTGATTGAAGAACGCAAACTCTATTCCTTTAACCGGCAACCGTTGGCGATGGGGTTACTCACAGGCAAATATCAAGGCGTCGAAAAAGCTGCCGAAGGTGATGACATAAGATCTGCGGGTGCTGAATGGATGCGCTATTTCAACAAAGGCGGAACGCCCAATGCTGATTTCTTGCAGAAAATCGAAACTGCACGTGGAATTCTTACAGGCGATGGCCGGTCTTTAGCACAAGGTTCTCTAGGCTACTGTTTAGCGAAAAGTCCACGCACCATTCCAATTCCGGGTTGCCGAACGGCTAAACAGGCACGAGATAATTTTGCGGTCATTGAAAAAGGCCCCCTCACCCAAAATGCTGTGAGTGAACTGGAAAATCTATTTGCATAAAAAAATCCCTGCTTTTGGGGATAAGCAGGGTCAAGTTTGGAGGTACAATCGTTTGTAAAAGTTAAGCTTCAGCCGCTTTAAAACTAAGAGCAGCACCATTTAAACAATGACGCAAACCTGTTGGCTCTGGGCCATCTTCAAATATGTGACCGAAGTGACCACCGCAACGACGGCAATGAACTTCTGTGCGGGTACTAAAAAAGGACTTATCCTCTTTCGTGCGGACGGCATCTTCGATCTCTTGATAGAAGCTCGGCCAGCCAGTACCACTGTCAAACTTGGTTGCAGAGTCATAAGCGGGTAAATCACAACCAGCGCAATGGAACACGCCAACACGTTTCTCATCATTAAGCGCACTTGTAAACGCACGTTCTGTATCTTCATGCCGCAATACTTTATATTGCATGTCTGTCAAAATCTGCTGCCATTCAGCATCAGCCTTTACAACTTCATAGGTCATGTCTTTTGCTTCCGGTGGGAATTTATATGTTTTGGCAATTGATGAACGACCGCCTGCTAATAATGCAGCAGCGCCCATTGCAGTGGTGATACCCAAAAATTTACGACGGTTCATAATTGTCTCCTTTTTTGCCCGTTTTGAGCTTGTGACAATCTTATAACGCATAAAATCCGGAAATGGTTTCACTTCCAATAACAGTTTTGTGTGTCTTGCGTGAGAGGTGAGTAAGGCTGTTCAGCGCACCATTGCGTATGCCAGCGCAATCACGCCACCTGCGCAATGGCCTGCTGCAAAAACCCTTTACAATCTTTATTGACAATATCATCAACACTGCGCAGCTTGATGTGTCGTCTAAATTTTCCTGAACCTTCAAGCTGGTTCTGCGGATCAAGCAGAGACGCGCCTTCGCTAAATTCGAGCGAGATATGGGCTTTATATGCAAAGTAACCGCTAACCTGTGTTTTAGGATCACCAGCGATCACTTCAATCATCGTGCCGCCATACTTGGGCACCGAGCTATATTCAGGGCAAATCTCAAGTAGTATCTCCACGAGATTATCAATGATTTGTGTTTTGGTTGCCTCATCCATTCACTTGCTCCCATTTATTGTCACATTGTCTTGGCAATACACTCCCAGCAAATCCACGAAGTGCAACTTAGCCGAAGGATATCAGCTGATCCGGGTGAGCTCATTTAGCTTAAAATCTGCAACAGCACCTTCCGTCGCAGATTTATATGCCGCCAAATGCGGTGTATCCATATGTTTTAACCATAGATCACGTGTTTCCCAAATCTCATAAAAAACGAAATAGGCTGGATTTTCATTATCTCGATGAAAATCATACCGAATGCAGCCTTCATCCTTTAGCGATGGCTCAACTAGTTTTTCCAGAGCATTACGAACGAGTTCTTCCTTGCCTTCTGCTGCTGTAATCTGAGCTAAAATAACGAGTGTCATAAGATTTTCCTTGGAATCAATATTACGAATGATAAACTTACGCGAACAGAATTCCATAAAACAAGCACAATAACCTGCCACGTGATTTTGCTGTTTTAAAAACCGTTGCTGACATAATCTGGCAACTTCGCCGACTATCATGTCCGCAATCAACAATTTTGAGACGTGAGAAACAGATGCCTAAAAAAATAGCGATTATATTGACTGCTGGATATGCTGACTGGGAATGCGCCTTCATAAATGGCATTGGGAGCGCTTATTTCGGATTTGAGACTGTAAATGTGTCCCCTGACGGTCAAGAAATCGTATCTCAAGGTGGGCTTCGAACAATTCCCGATGATAGTATGGCGCATATTAAGCCTAACGATTTTGACATGTTGATTTTGTGTGGCAGTGCGATTTGGGAGACCGCAGAGGCGCCAGACGTCAAGAAATTGGCACTAAATTTTCTAAATGAAAACAAGTATGTTGCCGCCATTTGCGGCGGAACACTTGCGTTAGCAGATGCTGGAATTTTGGACAATAGGCGCCATACCAGCAATGCCTTGGAGTTCCTCACCGGGAAATCCGAAACCTACAATGGAAGTTCATATTATGTGGAGGGTGCCGCCGCGATATCTGATGATAATGTTATAACGGCTGCAGGTAGCTCGCCAGTTCAATTTTCCGCAGCTGTTTTTCGCGCTGTTGGCGTTGAGGAAAAAACCATTTCAGAATTTTTGGCAATGCTGGCAAGTGAGCATTCCAAAGATATTCAGATGTAGCGGAAACCATTTTCACTGCGTTGGAAGCCACAACAACCTACGCAGTGAGAATTGAATCTGAGTTCCGGAAAACCCAATAGTTATTATAAATGCTGCTTGCGATATTCCACAACGGGCAGGCCGCCAATCCCCCAATCATCCAGTGGAACCTCATCAATAACAACAAAGGTTGTTGCCGGATTTTTATTCAAAACACGTTCCAGCAAATCAGATACGCCTTTGATTAGTTCAGCCTTTTGTTCGGCTGTTGGGCCAGTCCCGTTTGGACCACCTTCTTTGGTAACTTTAATATTCACATAGGGCATTCATGCCTCCTGCGTTTTGGGAATATAGGTGAAGATTTTTGTCATGATCCGCCAACCGTGATGATCATGCGTCAAGGTTAGAAAATCGAGATATTCGCGATCCATCATTGTCATGGATGCTCTGACAAAGGCCATTTTTGTGCCGCCGAACTCGATCGAGAAAATCCGATCATGTCGGACCTCCGCCCTATCCGCAGGCGGTGTTCTACGATCCACCATGTCAAAATATTCATCGCGGGATTTGTTCATATAATCGCCGTCAATCATGTTCACATATCGCAAGTCCGGATGAAAAACCTTAGCCAGTTGCTTGGTGTCAGCATGATAAAGCCCATCGAAATATCCATTCATAATCTCAATGACTTGAGTGTATGCCTGTTGATCAGCCATTAGATCAGGCCCTCCGCCTTCATTGCACTTTGTGTTGTTGGGCGGTTTGCAACACGCTCTACAAATGCAGCAACATTGGGCCATTTTTTCAGATCTATTCCGACAAAACTCGACCAATTGCTAACGGCAAACATATATGCGTCAGCAACCGAGAAATTATCACCTAGCAAATATGCTCTACCATCTGCGAAAACCGTATTGAGGTAATCAAACTTGCTGGCAACATTTGCACCCGCTTTAACCTTGTCATCGTCAGAAGCAACACTGGAAAAGAACGGATTAAACGCTTTATGCAGTTCAGAGCTTGTGTAATTAAGATGCTCATGCAGCCGAGCGCGCTCGATCGTTCCGCTCACTGGTGCCAGATCACTTTGCGGATATTGATCGGCAATATATTGCAGAATGGAAGCACCCTCGGTGAGAACTTCACCAGAATCCAACTCCAGTGCCGGCACATATCCTTTAGGGTTGATTTTATTATAATCCTGCCCTGATTTTGTCAGTCCTGCATCCGTATCAACCTCGATCAACTCAAATGCTGCACCGACTTCCAACAAAGCAATATGGCTTGCCAACGGGCAAGCTCCGGGTTTGTAATATAGTTTCATCTAACATTCCTTTCTCATCTATCTGGTTCGATGTATGAGAAAGGCTAACAATGATCACGCTTAATTAATAACATTGTTTTTTCATAATAATGATCTAAATTTTAGATCAAGATGCACGTAATCAAGGGAATTCACAATAAAGCTTGATAGCTGAGTTAAAACCCGGGCCTGAACAATCAAACCCGAGTTTTCTATTTCTATAGTTAGTATTTTTCTGGATTTCCGGGAACAATTTTCGTTACTGTGCCTGCGGGCTTCCCGTCTGGGCCTATATAGGTAAATTTGCCAGGCTCATATGCTATCTTCCAATCTCCTGCGGGGCCACCTGCCCACTTTACATGGTAGCTATCCTCATGAATGGTCAACTCGCCCTTCATCGCTGGCACGCCCGGCAAGGTCATGTACGCAATGGTCTCGGTTGGATAAAATATCGTTGCATCCACATCTTTGCCTACATCCACATAATGAGTAGAGCCAATCATGAAGACCGCTAATATTTTGCTCGTTAATATTGTCATCATTTTACCTTTCAGGTTGTTGGAGATGAATTAATTACAAGATGATTTTGTAATGTTGTCGCCATGCAGAATGGTGATCAAAGTCAATCGAATTGGACCATGCAAGCATGAGATAGCAAGGCGAGCCTGGAGATAAATCAAGATCAGGTCGGTCAGAAATTTCATGGGGAAATGAAAACTCCAGGCATGAAATTCCATCTAAAAACTCACTGTTGACGAATTTCACCGTCCTCTTGCCACCCAGACTTTCGATGCTTTGATGCCCGCCTGTACCCGCCTCATGTTCCTCGATATGAATAGCGGGCGTTGAAACTGTCGCCATTACAAAGCGTGTATTTTTAAGGCTGTTCTGGGCGTTAAATCCAACAGCGATCCACCCACGCGTCGGCGCTGTTAGCTTTCCCACAATACGGTTTTGATGATGATGCCAATGGAACGTAACACCAGAATCTTCTAGTTTCTGATCATCTAATATTGGCAATGCCATGGCCGAATTTCGTATCGGCCATGCAAACGAACCTGTGGCTAAAGTAGCAAGTGTTAAAAACTTTCGCTTGTTCATCTCAAATCCTTGCGCTAAAAATAGTCAAGCAAATTGACTAATATAGATTAGCGAGATTTTGTCAAGCTACTTGACTAAAAATAATAATGACGGATAAAACCACCTACCCTGAAGTAATCGAGCACATTGGAATAAAGCTTTGGCGTGCAAATCAAGATTGGAAAGAACGATTTACGACTGCAATGGTTGATCGTGGCTTTCATTGGTATGCAGAAGCGCGGGGAAGCCTGTTTCAATATATGGGGCCAAACGGCATTGCGCAGATTCAGCTGGCTGAGAAGGCGAAAATATCAAAACAGGCTGTGCAGCAGCATTTGGATGATTTGGAAGCGGACGGTGTAATAGAGCGCGTAGCTGACCCGAACGATGCGCGCAAAAAGCATATCAAACTCACAAATCAAGGCGTCGAAGCCGTGCGAGTTGCCAACGAAATAAAGCTCGCGATAGAAGAAGACTATGCCACTCTTATCGGACGTAAAGCACTGTCAGATTTATCTGCATCACTTGATCGCATCATAAGCCAAAAACATACCACGGTTAAGCGTTGATAGAAAATGAGGCGACTATTTAAATTCTTGCAAACGGCAGCATTTGCAAATCGCACCTTCCGCGATACGATACGTGCGAAATCCCATTTTTTCGTAGTAAGCTTGACCTTCTACATTCGTCGAACCAATGAATGCTTCTATATTCTCTAGACCCGCGTCATATGCGGCTTTTTTTGTGACATCAAACAGCGATGATCCGACACCGCGACGGCCAGCTAACGGAGATACATGAGTACCAATGATTCCCCATCCCACGGGCGTCTCAAACCGATTTCTATCAAGCGCCCACATGAGTGATTGAAAGCCTAGTAGCGTGCCGTCATCATCTATTGCGACTGAGCATAGAATACGGTCAGGATCCTCGATATAATTTCGCATTATAAATGCCTCATCTGCGGGAGATGTCCGTTTCCCCGAGGCAACAAGCTGTTTAAGCATAAAACTCATTTGGGGTGCGTCCGTGGGAACAGCTGTACGGATTTCCATGCATTACTCCTCTAGGTTGGTTACATGTCTAGTATTGCATGGCGGTTCGGCCTGCAAGCTCCTACATTTTAACGATAGTGATTTCCTGCGTACGAAGATTTTCGAACCATGTCTGCTTCCCTTCAATTTACGACCTACGCACGCCCTGCTAATTGCACTATATTGCACAAGTGTATCATATCGATTCGAGTGAAATTATGACGTATGAACAATTGGTTGTTTTGCATGCTATTGTGACCGAAGGCACGTTTCGGGGGGCTGCGGAAAAGTTAAACAAGTCGCAATCTGCGGTCAGTCATATGCTTAAGAAGCTTGAGACAGAGATTGATATTGTCTTGTTATCTCGTGAAGAATACAGACCCACCCTAACCCCCGCAGGCGACGTATTTTATCGTCAGGCCATGCGGGTAATGCAGCAGATGCAGCAGCTTGGCAGCATTGCTAAAAACCTAAGCTCAACACAGGAGGCAGAAGTCTTTTTGGCGGTCACAGCAACTTATCCCCTTAAAGATCTTCTCAAAATCATTGGTGAAGTAACGGCTGAATATCCTGCGACCCATATCAAATTGTCGGGCGAAGCGATGGGTGGTTCTGTAGAGAGGTTAATGAACGATCAGGCGGACATAATCATTGCGTCAATGGATGGTGTTCCGGCAGATCAAGTGGAAGCCATCCCCTTTGCGCAAGTCACTATTATGCCTGTTGCACACCCCGATTTTGAACCCGCGCAAAGCTCTCACCTTAAAACCAATAGCGAGATGCAAAGCTATACGCAAATCATTGTCGCCGATAGCAGCAGCGGCGCGTTTTCACAAAGCAGAGACTTGCTGCCCGGCGGCCTGCGCTGGACTGTGTCTGACTTTATGGCAAAGAAAGAAATCTTGCTTGCTAATATGGGTTGGGGCGGAATTCCAACACACATGATCGAAGATGAGTTGGCAAGCGGTGAACTGGTGCCGCTAAATGTGGAAGGTTATCAACCCCGACAATCACACCTTTTCCAAATTCGCAAACGGGACAAGGATATCGGCATTGTTGCGCAGAACATCTGGGAAAAGTTGCAAGAGTGCCACTGAGTTAAATCTACGGCTAAAACCGCTCTCCCAACAGGCGGTAACACCAGAAGGGTTCTTCTGTCTCAATCAATTGGTTTAGTTTTGCAGGCGAAAACCCAGTGGCGCGACGCACCGCCCTACCCATATGAGACTGATCGGAGAACCCTGCCTCAACCGCGATATCTGCCAGACTATTTTCAGGCGAGATAACTGTTAACTTGTGAAGGTTTTCAATCGCGGAATAAAAGTTCAGCGATTGTTTTGTCTGCCCGCTCATACGTTTTATTTGCCGTTCAATTGTTCGGATACTGCGCCCGGCGGCAGACACTAAAGATAATCTGCCAAGATGATATCGAGACCAATCTGCGAGGCGATCTGATCCGGCCCAATGTGGGCTGCCGGAAACGTTGCGTGCCTTGTTCCAATGAGGAGAAAAACTTTGCCCAAATTCGGCCCAGCATCGATCAGGGTTTAGACAGGCGTGAAAACAAGATAGCGCAGATGCTAAATCCGCCGGCACAATATCTGCCTCTAAATCATAGCCCAGCTTCTGCCACGCATCGGGGTAAAACGCCAATGTGAGAGCTGTTACCGGCGCTGGGCTCCAGCTGATAATGGGTTGACTGCATGGCAGTGTTATCGATTGAGGCGCTATCGGTATCGCCTGTTTTGCATCATCAAGACTATCAGCTTTTCCGACAAGCCGGATTTCACCATCAATCACATATGTGACGGATATCAACGGGGAAGCTGGAAAATAGTTAAAGCGATCCATATCGCTTAAAGAGGCATTTCGGGTATCTCTAAAAATTCCGGCTGCGATGCAACCTGCCAGTTGTTTTGGCGGATATAATAATAATGATTTTGTGTCTTTACTGAGCATCTGTCCATCTTAGTGTGTCGCAATCATTCTATATTGATGAGGGTGATTGAACTAGTCATTGCCATATTGAATTTAATAACGAGAATTTTATGGCAAAACTTAAATTTTCCGGCTCTCTAAGGCACCGTATTTCAAGTTTTATATCTTTAAACGGTGCGCTCCTCTCCACTTATATCGCACGAGCGCTGGGACAAAAGATGGAACCGAGCTGGGAGGCGGATATGGAAATTGGTATCCGCTTCTGGCGAAAGCAATTTACCAAGGCAATGGCTGAACCTGACATGGCGCGTGGCCGCGCGATCTTTGATAGTTTGGCAACCGAAACCGATGATATTTATGATGTAACGGTGACGAACAGCTCTGAACCAAACGGCGTCTGGTACACGCCTGAACACATCCATAGCGATGCCACACTTTTGTATCTACATGGCGGCGGGTACACCTTTAACGGGCCTGTAAGTTCGCGCTTTGCATCTATGTTGGCCCACCACAGCAAAGCACGTCTTTTTATGCCCCGTTACCGTTTAACCCCGGAGCACCCACATCCAGCGCAAATCGAAGATGCGCTCGCAGCGTGGACATATCTAACCAGCCAGATATCAGCAGATAAACTTGTAATCATTGGCGATAGTGCCGGTGGTCATTTATCGCTCATGCTTTTGCAAAAATTGAAATCAGAACAGCTACCCCAACCCGCGCTCTGCATCGGCCTATGTCCGTGGACCGACATTGGTGCCCGCGGTGATAGCTTGTTTGAGAACGACAGGTTCGATCTTGTTCAGGGCTGGATGGCGTTGAAATTCGGACAATGGCTGGATCCTGAAAAAATATATGGGCGCAAAAAATTATCCCCAATTGAGCACAATTATGCGGGCCTTGCACCGCTATATCTTCAGACAGGTGGACGCGAAATTTTACATGATATGATTTGTGACTTTGCCAAGATCCAAGAAGAAAACGGTGCCCAAATCATGCTTGATGCGTGGCCGGATATGCCACATAATTTTCAGGCTTATGATAGTATGAGGCAATCTTCCACGGATGCATTATCGCGCATTCGGCAAATCATTGCCGCCAGCGTCGACAAATATGACAGTTTCGAAAAATCAACGGCAACAAGAACTGTATCAAATGAATTTGATTTTCTAGCGAAAGGAAAATGATATGGATATCGGACGTATTTCAGAAAAAGTAATGGGCATGGATGATACGACGTGGGAACGGCATTCCAACCCTATCAGCGGCTGGACCCGCGTGACGATATTGCCACTGTTGGCATTTGCAATATGGAGCCGCGTTTGGCTAGGCTGGCATGCATTATGGATTGTTGGTCTGATCCTAGTTTGGACGTGGCTGAACCCGCGCCTGTTCGGACCGCCCGCAACCAATGATGCGTGGATGACACAGGGCATTTTGGGTGAACGTATCTGGCTGGCAAAGACCACGCACCCCATTCCTGATCACCATGCAAGAGTGTCCCGCTGGCTCAATATTGCTGCCGGGATATCTGTTCTTATTCTCGCCAAAGGTCTTTTAAGCCTGGACCTTGGGTTTACGATTGCAGGGCTTATCGGTGCCATGGGCGCAAAACTCTGGTTTTTAGACCGGATGGTTTGGCTCAGGCACGATATGGAACCTACCGCTTCTCCTGAATAGATTCCAGATACACAATCACATCGGCAATCTGTAACTCAGTCATTGTAAAGGCCGGCATATCAGGATGGCCAGTTTCAATACCCTCGGCAAATGCTTCCTGTAAGGCATCAATGGGGTAGTATTTGGATAAATATCTGAACTCCAGAGCTTCTGGATGCTTGTTTTTATCCGTTAGCCCGATAGCATGACATTTTGCGCAATTGGCTTCTAAAATACGCTTACCATGTGCACGTGGCTGCACCCATGCAATCCATGACGCAATGTCGCGTGCTTGTTTTCGCGTGAGTGCAAATGTTGGCATAATATTATGCTTTGGCAGTTTGCGATTATATAAATCATCTTCCAATGTGGAGACATCTCGGTGAATTGTCATTCGCCAAAAAGGCACCGCCTGCACTTCAGGACTAATGCCATCAAGCTCTACAGCATGACATCGTGCGCAGTTGGCCTTAACAAGTGCCCGACCATGAGAAACATCGGCCAGCGCACTGTCAATTTGCTGCGCCGCAGCTTGTGGCACCGCGCCAAATGCGGTGCCTGCTATTAAAGTTAAAATCGTCAAAAATTTAGAGCGCATCAAACGTCCTTTCTCTGATTTTGTAACTAAGTAAACATGCCTTACTTATGACCGATGAGCACCGGAACTTTTCGTTGCTGAAGCATGGATTCAGTTGTTCCACCGAAAATCTGTTGCTTGAGCTTCATATGCCCATAACCACCCATCACAATCAGATCAGCGCCCTTTTCAGCTGCTCTTTTCATGATGCAGGTCGCGATTTCTTCACCGCCACTTGGATATTGCTCGACATTGACTTTGCATCCGCGGCGACTTAGCCAGCTTGCCAGATCAGCGCCGGGTTCCTCCCCGTCCACGCCCTCGTTTCTGACAGGGTCAAAAACAGCGACCGTAACTTCATCGGTCAAACTCAGCAATGGGAGCGCATTATGAACAGCAACGGCGGCATGTTTGCTCGAATCCCATGCAATGAATGCATGTGACGGCTTGGTGGCAGCCAGATGACTGTTGGCCCCCTTTATCAAGCCGATGGGTGAATCAAATATGGCGCTTGAGATGATCGCATCTTCCACGTCACTGGTTATGCCATTGCCATCTAACAAGACGACAAGATCAGAAACATTGGCATGGCGCGCAACAACGGCCTTCATAAATGCCATTTCGCAATATTCTGTCAGAACATCTGCTGAAATACCTGCTGCTTGCACGAGTTTTTCAATTTCATTTACACGAGCATCCAATGCCTGGCTTCGCTCATTGACCTCTTTTGTCCATTGATCAACACTTGCATAACCGCCATAGGCAATCCCGTATCCATAAGAATAAATTGCAGGAGCAGCTGAAACCACAACGATGGATAGATGCGCATCTTTGCTTTGCGCCATCTCGATGGCATTTGTAACAGCCTTGTCTGAACCGGATATACCAAAAAATGTTAGGATCGTTTCTTTGCTCATTGTCTAGTCTCCTTTGCAACTGATGGCTCAAGGATAGAACAGTTCTCATGATCACTCTTTGCGTTAGATCAATTCGCGCCAGCCAAATTAAATGTACCATGAAGCGCATAGGCCAAAATAAGAAGGGGATTATTATGCCAATAAAATATAAAAAGATTTTGGAAGACCGGAAGGCTGAACTGGAAACTAACCTTACGCATATTGAAGAGGCTTTAAGCGAGCATCATGAAGTTGGCTTTAGTGATAGTGCTATTGAACATGAAGATGATGAGGTGCTGGAAGCCCAAGGCATTAGCGGCCAAAATGAGATTATTGCCATTAATGCTGCGCTTGCAAGAATTGAAGATGGAAGTTTTGGCATATGTCTGTCTTGTGAAGAACCAATTTCAGAACAAAGATTGGATATCGTTCCCACTGCTGTTAAATGTAAAAACTGTATGAGGTAATAACTACACGCAAAGAAGCCGCAAATGAATGAGTTACTAACACCTAATCAAATGGCCATGGCGGATAATTTAGCCATTCAAAACGGCATCCCCGGCATTGAGCTTATGCAAAATGCCGGAGACGTACTTTACGATGCATTTTGCAGCCACTTTCATGATGCACAAAATATTTTGATTGTGTGCGGTATTGGCAATAATGGTGGTGACGGATTTGTGCTGGCCGAACAAATCGTTAAATCTGGCATCAAAGTTAGTATTTATATTGCTGGCGAAATATCGCAAATATCGGGTGATGCGCGCCTTGCATTTGACCAAATTCCCAGCTCTGTTTTACAAGTTGAAAACCCGCAATGGGATCAGTATGACCTGATTGTAGACGGGATGTTTGGCGCTGGATTAACAAGAGATATTACCGGCCCATATGCAAATGTTATTGCATCGATCAATGCATCTGGTGCTGCAATTATGGCCATTGATTTACCCAGCGGTATCAATGGAGAAACCGGGCAAATCGCAGGATGTGCGGTTGAAGCCGATTTAACCGTTACATTTTTTAGAAAAAAGCCGGGTCATATCCTATTTCCAGGACAAGAGCATTGCGGAAAAGTTGTTGTTGGTCAGATTGGAATACTTGAAAATGTTTTGGAAAACATAGCGCCAAGCACATTTCATAATAGCCCCAAACTCTGGGAGGATATGCTGCCCTCTCCTAAAAAAATGGGACACAAACATAATCGCGGGCATACGCTGGCTTTTTCCGGTTCTATTGAAAAATCCGGTGCCATAAGACTGGCAGCAAAAGCGGCCCTGCGCATGGGATCAGGCCTTGTTACCATTGCAGCAACATCGGCTACGCTGCCAGCACATGCGGCAAGATCCGATGTGTTAATGCTTACTCCACTGGATACGAATTTACACCTGGCAGATTTGGTTGGTAATCCAAAAATGAACATATATTGCATTGGTCCGGGCCTGCCACCTGACAAGGATACGCGCGAACTTGTTTTGGCTATTCTTGACCACGGACCAACTGTGGTTCTAGATGCTGGTGCGCTTTCTGCGTTTTCTAACGCGCAACAAGTTTTGCATGATACTATTAATATGCGAGTCAACAATACGGTACTTACACCCCATGAGGCTGAGTTTGATCGCATTTTCCCATCCCTAATAACAGCTAGCAGCAAGATTGAGAAAGCGCGACTTGCCGCGCGGATGGTAGATGCAACGATTATTTTAAAAGGCCCTGACACAATTATCGCAGAACCTGATGGACGCGTCGCGATATCGGATAATGGCTCACCCTGGCTAGCAACTGCCGGCAGCGGCGATGTGTTAACGGGTGCTATATCTGGCTTACTTGCCCAAGGAATGCCTGCATTTGAGGCCGCTTGTGCAGCTGTTTGGTTTCACGGACAAGCGAGCCAAAATGTTGGCGCTGGCTTAATCGCAAGTGACCTTGATCAAGGTTTAAAAACTGCCTTATTTGATTATCATCGCCTCGCTGCTGGTCTTTAAGCTGCAAATAGAGCGCCAACAAAATAAGCAAGACCTGCGGCCACCCCGCCGATAAGCAATGTTTCAAAGCCAGACCATAGCCAATGTTGCAATGACCAGCGGCTTTTAAGTGCGCCAATGCCAAAAAACGTAGCGCCTGTTGCCACTATTGCTGCAACAAAAGGGCTGCCAAGCCCAATAATGTATGACGCCAGCGGGATAAGCCCACAAACAACAAAGGCGAAAAATGTGATAATGGCTGCTCTAAGCGGTTCCGGCTTTTCAGGCAATATGCCATATTCCTCGATCATCATCAGGTCAATCCAGCGTTCATGATTGCTCGTAATGGCGTCAACCGCGCCTTCCAAAACATCGCCTTTCAACCCTTTGAGCTTTAGAATCTGGCGAATTTCTTCGCGTTCCCCGTCGGGATAAAGTTTGATATGGCGTTTCTCAATCTGGCGGAGCCGATGCATATCATCCAGCTCGGTTTTTGTACCGCTATAATTGCTTGCAGCCATGGAAAACCCGTCAGCAAGAACATTTGCAATACCCAAAGCAATGATGATTGTGGATGATAGATTTGCACCTTCAACACCTGCTACGATAGCAAATGTTGTGATTGTGCCATCAATGCTTCCATAAACGAAGTCCCGTAGGTCCGTGCGGTTTGATTTATCAAGTATGCGAGACTTTATCTCATCAACGCTATGTCCATGTTCCATGCTTCAACCCTATCCCATTCAATGGAAGCTTAGCAAATGTGGCTGCGATGCCCATTGAGTTAGATCAAGTTCTAATGAGTGCATTTTTTGTACCCCAACATTTGCTTGTGCGCACGCGCAATGTTGCTACAAATATATGAGATTTTACGAAAGGAGAATATGGATGGAAACTGGATCAATTTTGCTGTTCGTCGGAATAATTGTAGGTTCATGCATCATTGGCGGTGCAATACATTCTGGATTAATCCAAATCGCAAACGCGATGAAGCAGTCGTCAAAAACGACGTAATTTGGTGAACAAACCTATCAACCTGAAAATTGGGAATGGAACCGATCTACAGTGATGTAAAGTTACCTTAGATTGATCTTCTATTCCGAATATAGCTTGGCAAGTTTTGCTTCATCCTGCGCAGCTTCCTGTAAAAGCCAATTACGAAACAACTCAATTTTGGGAAGATTAGCTGTTGCTGGTGGGCATACAATCCAATAGGCGGACTCAACTTTCAATGCTAATTTTGATGGACGAACAAGTTGTCCTGAAATCAGATCACGTGTGGCAAGACCACCCCGTGCCAAGGCAATGCCCTGCCCCTCAACCGCCGCATCTATGATCATGCTGACCTGATCGAACACCGGACCATGAGAAACATCGACGTCTTCAATCCTCGCAATATTTAACCACCTTAGCCAATCCTTACGATCTTCAAAATGAAGTAACTTCTGGTGTTTGAGATTGTTAATGTCATTCAAAGAGTGTTCACCGCTCATATATTTGGGGCTACAGATCGGAAACACGCCTCCTGTGTAGAGCTTGGTCAAATGCAAATTTGATTTGTAACCTAATTCAGCTTCAACACCATATCTTACAGCCAGATCTACATCTACCTGCGCAAAATCAATATGATGTTCTGATGCACTTATGCGTAGGTCAATTTGCGGAAAAAGTTCAGCAAAGCGCCCTAGGCGATGAACCAACCATTTGGATGCGAAGTTTGGTGGCATACTCACCGTCAACACACCGGAACTTTGGCGCTTAATCAGAGTGTTTGTTCCTGTCGCGATACGGTCCAGCGCATCTCTCACAACAATCAGATAATCACGCGCCACATTGGTTAAAACCAACTGTTGCGGTCGTCGATGAAACAGTTTCAGACCCAGCTCCGTTTCCAACGCTTTGACCTGGTGGCTAATGGCTCCCTGAGTGACAAAAAGCTCTTCTGCCGCCTTTGTAAAGCTCTCGTGCCGCGCTGCTGCTTCGAAGGCAACCAGCGCGTTCATTGAGGGTAATTTTCTGGACATAAAACACCAAGCGCATGAGAAATTCTAATGCACTATAGAGAAATGATGCTTTGCGAACAAGTTTATAATTAGGCATTTTGAATATCAAATAATCATAATTGAGAAAGATGTTGAAATGAAATACAGAACAAGTTCTCACTATAATATCTTATTTTTAAACGATTTTTTACTCAAAATTCGAGTTATCTTGAACATGTTCGAATTACGAGGGAAAGCCAAACGTGAGCGCGATGGAATTGCAGAACTAAATGCTTACCAACTGAAAGATATTGGAATTTCTCATGATAACGCCGCTCACAAACTAGATAGATCCCGCATAGAAATGCCTTTCAGGATGGACCTTTAGTAGAAAATGGAAATGAGTATTAAGCCCCACCACCAAAAGCCAAAAGCGGAGAGCAACTCTCCGCTTTTGGTTGTTCATATTGTATAATTTGGCAGCAAATTACGGCTTGGCAACGTGCCAGACACCGCCCACGCCATCACCAGTTACGTCACCTTTAGCGCTATCGCCAACCCATGTATAAAGTGGCTGACCATCATGTGCCCACATGAACGTGCCGTCTTTACGTTTAACCACGGTGAAATCGCCCTCATCTTTTGATGACGCTTCTGCAGGCATTGGTGGCCAATTGGTTGCGCAACTATCGTAGCAGTTGGATTTGCCCGCTTCATCTTTATCAAATGTGTAAAGCGTTAGACCTTCCGCATTGGTTAGAACTGTGCCAACTGATGTCTCAGCTTTTTTGATTTCACTTGCTAAGTGGTGACCTGCAAATGAAATGTTGCTTGAAAGGATGAGCACAGATGCGCCCAGTGCTGCAAGTGTACCGATTTTAAGTGCTTTGTTTGTCATCATATTTCTCCAATTTAGGTGCCAGCATTTGCCAGCCACAAAACAGTTACGCACCGGGTCTTTGTTTTATTCAAAATTATTTTCATTTTTTTGGAGACATGAAAATCACCACCGAAATCAGATATTCCGGTGGTGATATTTTTCCTGAAAACTGACACATCAAACCCGATAAAATATAATGGCTTGAAGGTCAGATATTTCACCTTATTGATTATCAAGCTGCCCGTGCACAGATGTCGTTCCGAGCCGGGTAATCCTGTAAGGTCTGCCGTTGACAGACTTAATCATGCGTCGTTTTTTGAGTCGCATAAATACTGGCAATGTGCAATCGCTCAGCACATAGCCTTCTCTGGTGTAACAAGTGATTTCAGTGATTTTGCCGCTTTTATTGCGCACATATTCAATGGCCCCACCCTGGGCCAAAACGTGTAGAACACGTTGCTCATATTTTGAAATATTCAATGGAATTCTCGAATTTTATGTAGAACATAAGGAACGTGCCAAACACCCCATTTATTTTGGGCATTCGGTTCAGTTCACATTACAATGTCCCTAAACGCCGGAACTGGCGTTAGCGCACATTCTCATTTGAGTGGTACATAAAAACTCCGTAGCCTGAGAAGAGCCTCAGGTGCAGGTAAAATATCTGTATAGCTTTAAATTTGCAAGACAGAAACTCACAGTATTTTCATTTCAATAGGCATCATTAATTTCATTGCCAATCATGGTTTGCGTATGCTCTGCACCTTGTTGCAGGCGGGAAAAACTGCCTAAAGTAATAAGCATAATAATTGCTATGATGCTTGCAGCTGCGAACACATTTACAAATACACTGGGGAACGAACGCTTTTCCATCATGAACTCCTTTAACTCTATCATGATGGTTAAACATGGAATTGGTTTGTGCCCTTTGTGGAGAGAATGTGGATTAAACATTAAAATCAGATACAATTTAAGAGTGATCGATTCGTAACGAAACTGAGTTTTAAAATCATCTTTCTGTTTGCTTAGTCTTATAAGCACAATACTCAAATGCGTTTTTACTATTTGCCAAGAGGCGTTTATCTCACATTTTCAAATTTCATGGGACTTAAAGGGGATAATCATGAAAAATAAACTTGCAGCGGAATTATTTGGAACATTTTGGCTGGTCTTTGGCGGCTGTGGTAGTGCCGTACTTGCCGCTGGGGTTGCTGATGTTGGCATTGGCTTTATGGGCGTTTCACTTGCGTTTGGCCTTACAGTTTTAACAATGGCATATGCAGTGGGTGGCATTTCGGGTGGTCATTTCAATCCCGCCGTATCACTGGGCCTTGCAGTTGCTGGTAAATTTGAGTGGAAGGATTTTGTTCCCTACACAATTGCGCAACTGGCTGGCGGTGCGCTTGGCGCACTGGTGCTATATCTTATTGTAACTGGTCAGTCAGACTTTACAGGTGTTGGCGGCTTTGCATCCAATGGCTATGGAGAATTATCACCGGGTGGATTTAACATGATGTCTGCACTGATCGCAGAGATTGTGCTTACAGCTATTTTCCTGATTATCATTTTGGGTGCGACATCCAAAAGCGCTCCGGCAGGCTTTGCACCCATTGCCATTGGTCTGGGCCTAACCCTCATTCACCTGATTTCAATTCCGGTGACAAATACATCAGTAAACCCTGCCCGCTCGACAGCGGTGGCACTATTTGCTGAAACGGGTGCAATGGGTCAATTGTGGTTGTTCTGGGTGGCACCACTTGTGGGCGCAGCCATTGGTGCGATTATTTGGAAGGCGCTTTTGAACAACAATTAGACAATGTAGCCGCCGACAACATTGTTGGCGGCTTGTTCTATTTTAAATCCAGATCCGAACGTTCATATTCATGTCGTCCACTATCTGATGGCAGACTTGTTTTAAGTGCCCAATATTTGCGAACATCACTCATTCCCATGTCAGGATTATCAGCCAGAAAATCTCGAGTATACGAGTTGAATTGGTTATGATCCTCTATTTTGGATTTGAAATCAGGATCACTCATTCGTGTTTTCATGGCCTGATACTCATTAACGGCGTCACCTAATGTCCGGCCAATATTGGATTTCATCCACGCCATGAACTCGATGTTAAATTTGAAACTGGCACCAACATGTTCCTTAAAAAACCGACGCACATTCTGTGTGTTCTTGTAACTATCGGTAATTTGTGTTTCTGCGGTTAGAACCTCACTATGCCAATCAAACTTGGACCTTTTACTTTCGGGCTTTGAAGCAAATTTCTGCTCTTTCTCGCCTGTGTCGAGATAATGTGAAATACGCCCTAAAATCTCAAATTTGCCACAGCTTGTTTTAACGCCAAGGATGCGTGCATAACCAATAAGGTCGGACTTAAGCCAATACCAGCGGCGTAGTTCATCTCCAGATTTAATTGAGGTAATTTCAGGTCGTTCTGTTTCTTTGTTATCCATCATATGCATATCCTACACCATAAACAGAGCGAATAATTTCGCCATCTTGCGAATGTGGTTTTAATTTCTGGCGAATATTTTTTATGTGGCTATCAACTGTGCGGTCAAACACCATCGCATCATCTGGAAATGCAAGTTCTAACAATTGCGCGCGTGAGAATACACGGCCCGGGCGCTTGTAAAGAATGGAGAGAAGCTGAAACTCGCGCCGCGTAAAATCAAGCAGCTGATTATCAAATGACACGCTCCAATTTTCTTCATTCAGTTGCAAACCGCCCTCTTCTGAAACGCTTTCATCCACGTCATTGCTTCGTGATGTGCGCCGTAAGATGGCTTTAACGCGTGCAACGACTTCGCGTGGCGACCATGGTTTGCAAATATAATCATCCGCACCAAGTTCAAGCCCCAATAGGCGGTCTATCTCTTCAACCCGTGCAGTTTCCAAAATGATTGGCACATCGCTTTTATCACGCACTTTGCGGCAGATGGAAAGACCATCCTCACCCGGCAGCATAACATCCAAAATCACCAGATCAGGTGCTTCTTCCAAAATGCGTTTGACCGCATTATGGCCATCGAGCAGGATTGTTGCACGCATATCGTTTTGCGCAAGATAGTCTTTCAACACCTCAGCCAGAGCTTCTTCATCCTCCACAATCATGATGTGCTTTGTCATATCGGTCTCACTGTTTATTGTGCAATTTTTCATCTTTGCGGATGAGTGGAATTTGGAAAACCATCGCCATACCGCCCAAAGGCGAATATTCAGCTTTTAGATTACCATGATGCGATTTTGCAATAAGCTGACAGATCGATAGCCCCAAACCGGACCCTCCGACTTTGTTGCCCGAACGCGTGCGCGATTGATCAGCGCGGTAGAAGCGGTCAAACAGTTTGTCCATCGCTTCTTGTGGCGGAGGTGAGTTTGAATCTTCCACGATGATCACGCCATGGTCATCATTTTTAACTGTCGATAATTTAATCACACCAGGTGCTGCCGTATAGCGCATGGCATTGGTCAGAACATTATCAATGAGCTGGCCAATGCGCATGGTGTCACAATCTGCGACCAGATCGTTCGCAAAATCGGTTTCCAATGTCAGTCCTTTTTCTTCAATCATGCCACGCACTTTATTGGCAGATTCAAGTGCCAGCGAAGAAAGATCAGTTTTCTCCCAATCTTGAACCAAATAACCTTCTCTTGCATGGGATAGTTGACTGATATCTTTCACAAGTGCCGATAACCGCGTGACCGAAAGATGCAGGGTTGCCAACGTTTTTTGATCTGCATTTCGCACACCATCCTGTAACGCTTCTATCTCGGCTCGCAACACGGCCAGCGGGGTTTGCAACTCGTGACTGGTATCAGACATCCATCTGCGTTCCGATACTTCCTGCGCTGCCAATTGCTCCGCCAATAGATTGAACTGCTCCACCAGATTGCCAAATTCATCCTCGCTGGCTTTCTCAAGCCGCAAGTCATATTCGCCCAATGCCAGGCGCTTGGTGCCTGATACCAGACGGTCTACTGGCCGTGTAAACTGACGTGATAACCAATAAGCCGCACCAGCGGACAATAACAAGGCAACAAAAAGCGTCAGGATAAGGAACTTAATTTGGTCTAATAGAAAAAGGTTTGATGGATTACCCGCAATCCGCGTTGGCTTTGCAAGGGCCAGATAGCCTATGAGCTGCGCATTGCCATTTGAATCGACCCCCATAATCCTGCGTTGTGAGGCATGAGCGGGATTAAATGTTGCACCCACGACTAAATCACCTTGCGGGTTCAACAGCGCCAACCGCGAGTTTAACTGCAATGGATCGGCTGGTGGACGTCGTTTGCCAGTATTATTTTGACTATTTTCATTAAGTGCTTTCGGACGTGGCCTTGCTGGTGGGTCATTGCGCGGAGCTTCACTACGAACCAACCTGTTAAACGCCCGCCTATTGTCCTTAAGATCCGGCCATGCAGGATTAGCGGCGTCATGACGCTCAACCAGCTTGTCAATCACCGGACCAAAGCGATCAAACTCGGCTTGCAGCACATAATTTTCAAATCCGGACCGCATAGAAAGCGTCAGCAAAAACGCCACAAACGCAATCACCACAATGACAATTGTCATCATGGCGAAAAACAGTTTCTTACCTATTGATAATTTTTTCCACATCTTGAAGGTGTTCTATACCAGTTCAGGCTTTTTCCAAATTACATCGAAATTGTGATCGATAAATGTGAAGCAAGAATGAAGCAAATAACTTTGTTTTACCGGTAATACCGCGTGCATCTTACGTCCTTTTACACATTCGCTCCACATTTCCTGCAAACTCCCATCATGCTCACCTGCCAAATTGAATGCCAACAACAAAGCAGGATTACCCCTGATTAGGTTTTGTTGGAAACAGTCAAAGGAGCAATATCATGAAGAAAAACACAAAAGTCGCATTGCTTGCATGTTCCGCACTCGCAGTTGGCGCATTAACTGCCAAAGCAATCAGCGCCACCAATCAAGTCAAAATCACAACCAGCAATGGTCAGCGCTGCATTCAATCCAATGGCATCCCCGATCATTCGATCGGTCAGTTCCCCAATAAAGGCAATCCAAATTTTATCTCCACGCAAAATACCAAACTGTGCGTGACAATGACACCAAGTAAAGGTTCACAGGCCAAAGATTTACGCGGTTCAACAGGCTTTACGCTCAACGGTGTTACAATTCGCCCCGGAACCGCAGATTGGTATGACGCATCGTCACCGCGTGGACATAGCCGTGATCGCTCATCAGGCTGGAACCTGGATGGCATGGGGCCCGGCAACACGCTTGGCTTAGACCAAAACAATGCCCATGTAGATAATAGAGGTCTTTATCACTATCACGGCCCATCAAAATCCATCATGAATGCCGCGCAAGGCACTCTGATCGGCTATGCCGCCGATGGACATGGCATTCACTATGTGGGTTCAAATCAAACATCAAGCTGGCAATTGAAAAAAGGCACCCGCCCTTCTGCACCCGGTGGTGCCTATGATGGCACCTATAATCAGGACTTTGAATATGTAGCAGGCTCTGGGTCACTGGATGAGTGCAACGGCGCGACAGTCAATGGCGAGTATAAATACTTTGCCACCGACACATACCCTTACTTCCCGCGCTGCGCATTTGGCACGGTTTCGTCAGATTTTTCTGGCCCACGCGGTGTCGCCGGTAGTCAACAAGGAAATCAACAAAGAAATCAAATTAACAGGCAACAAGGAGGTCAACGAGGCGGCGGCGATCAAAGTGCTACATTGGAAAACGGCAACGAACGGCAAGGAAAAGGTAATTTTCTGCAACGTTTGTTTGGCAAGCAACAAGGCCAAAATGCGCGAAGCAGGCAGCAAGGTAACCGCCGTTTTGCTCAAAGCAACAATGGCGGCAGGCGCGGGCCACCGCAGCAGGCAATATCAGCTTGCGCATCTGCATCTATTGGCAACAGTTGCTCGTTTCAAACCCCGCGCGGAAATTTAAGCGGCCAATGCGTTCTAACACCCGACCAGCAAAAGGCCTGTCGGCCCAACCGCTAAACTTTGAGCGCGACGCAAATTGGCTTGGACCGCCATTTAATCGAACCGCTATTCGATTATTCATCCAAGCCCTTCAAGGTGCTGGCTAGGCTTTATGGCATTCAGCTCTAGCCAGCACCCAAAATAGAACCACCCGAATTGGCCGGCAGTTTAATGTGATTGTTTATAACCGGCCAAGGAGTGTCTGAGTACAAGCCACGCCCCCGTGCTTTAGTGCTTAGACACTCCACCCTCACCTGACTTAAATTCTTTACCATCTTGTAATTCCCAGCTTGCAACTTACATAAGAATATGATCAGAATAGGTTATTAAGGAGATTGAGTATGGCTCGTTTAAACCAACAAAAAACTGCAAAAGCTAAAGCAATAGCTGCGAAGGAAAATTCGCAAGCAGTAACGATGCATGCTCTTCTTATCACCACTACAGTTTTGGGCGGCTTGTTGCTCGCATCTAAACTATTCAGCTAACGGCAGCTTATACCAGCCACCATATAGTGGCTGATGACCTTTCCTAAATTATAGAGAATTATTAGCATTAACGTTTGATGCATTTAAAGAACATCTGAACTGATAATACGGCTAGCCTCACAAAAGCTTGAGGCAAGCAGCAACTCTTATAATTTCCTCGCTCGGAACCTGATTCCGTGGCTGGATTTTTTGTGAGAGTGACCTTGATATGATCTCGAGCCTTGAGAGTTATAATTTTTATACGCGAGATAAGATTGCAACATATAATCGCGTTGCCGGTGACAGCATTATTTCGCGAGAAGCGGCCTACTATAAAGAAAACATTAAGTCCGTTAACACCGTCCAAGAGTTTATGGATAATGATAGGCTCTATAATTATGCGATGAAGGCCTATGGCCTTGAAGAAATGACCTATGCGAAAGGCCTAATCAAAAAGGTTCTTGAAAGTAACCTCACCGATGCCGATAGCTTTGCAAATCGCCTTAATGATGTACGCTATAAGGAGCTTGCGGCAGCGTTCGATTTTGGCCTGACATCGCAAACAAAAACTGTTCAGACAACAGAACAACGCGATGATCTCATTGGGATCTACACCGCGTCAATCGAGAATGTGAACAATGACATTCAAGAAGAGCATCGCTACTATAGTGCAGTGATGTCGCAAATTACTAATGTTGATCAAATTTTCCAGTACCCGCGTGTAAGAGACTACATCTTCGAAGGTTACGGTATCGATCCATCTAGTTTTGATTATGAAACGACGAAAAATGTCTTAACAAGTGATCCGGCGGATACTGAGAGTTATGTCTACAAAGAGTTCATCGAAAAATCAACAGGATGGAATAGCGCGCTAACGGACAGTTACGCCGAACGTTCCGCATTGATCGCCAAACTTAACGCAGACAAACAGACAAATTCGGTTGACCCTGCGGATGTTGCACGATTAGGCGTAGTCAATAATGATATAACTAAATACAATCTTTATATTGATAAAGCCGACAAATATATCGACATGTCTAAGCAATTCAATTTTCAAGACGATGGCACCTTACCATCAGGTGGCACGCCGCAAGATGAGACACAGCTAAAAGCGGTGCGCGAAAAATATGTCTTGGCGCAACCAAGACTGACATATTCTACCGCCCTTATCAATAAAACCTACTACGAAGATAAGATAACAACAATTGATGATCTCAATGATCTGATATTCGATCGGCGCTTAAAAACCATGGTGCTAACCTCGTTTGATATTACCCTGCAATATAATGATACCGATTTACGTGCCGCCTTCGCACAATATGCCACAGACCCAGCAGGAACAGATTTCCTTGCTCAGCCGGAGAAAATCCAAAATCTCGTTAAATCATTTAATTTTGATGTGGCAGGTGATGTTATTGCTGGCAAGACTGCGCAAGATGCCGCCGACATAGAAACAACCATGAATGGTTATCTTCAGAGATATGATGATGCTGATGAAGCAAAAGATGAAGCCTTGATTGCTGAATTTAAACGCAACATGCCACTGGCAGCTGATCTGGATGATTTTCTATCTGATCTTCAAGCGGCCAAACGCGTGAGAGGTTTTGCGCTTACAGCATTTGGTATCGGTGAAAATGAGTTAACTCGAAGAGAGTTGAAAGCAATTTTCACCAGTGATCTGGGCGATCCCAAAAGTTTTGTAAACAAATCAGGTGATGATCGATTTAGGCAATTGGCTAAGGCATTCAATTTTGATGCAAAAGGAAATATTACAACGCCAAGATCAGCCCAATCCGAAAATGAGTTAACGCGCATAACCAAAGCTTATTATGTAGAACTAACGCGCTTTGACAGCACAAAATCGACTAAAGAAAAGGCGAATGAAGACGTAAAATACTATCGTGCAGAAATTGCCAAAATCGATACGATAGATGATCTTGTAAAAAATCAAAAACTAATTGATTTCCTTGCCAAATCCGAACGCCTAGAAACAGATGAGTTAAAGCCTGAATTCCTCAAAAAACTTTTGATGTCTGACCAGAATGACCCAAAGAGTTTTCTTAATCAACAAACAGACGTTCGTTACAAAAAGATCTTTGGCTCTTTTAACTTCAATGAAAATGGTTCAGTCGCTTCTGCCAAAACAAACGGTGCCCAAAATAACCGCGGTTTAGCCGAGACGCAGAATTTTTACATCACCCAGTCGATTGAAGAAGAAGCCGGAGTGGATAGCGTTGGCGCGCGTTTAGCACTTTATTTTGAACGTAAAGCACCATCAATTTCATCACTTCTTGAAATTCTTGCTGATAAAGCCCTCGGTGATTTTATGCGGACAGCACTTTCAATTCCGGCAGAAACGGCATCCGGTAGTCTTGATTCACAAAAAGCCTTGATGGAGCGATATATCAAGGCTGAAGACCTTCAAAAACCAGAGAAGATAAGAGAACTCGTCACTAAATTTTTAGCGCTACATGACATTGAAAATGGCAGTTATGACCCTGTCGTGCAGGCTTTTAGCGGCACAACATCATTTAGCGCAGAAGCCCTTGCAAGCTTTGCTCAATATCGCGCCCGCTAGCTAGGCTCAGGACCCATTAATTATCTTGCAAAGTTACATCAGCTCTGATTCATTTTATTGACTAAGATGGAGTTTATAATGAGCAATCTTTACTGGTTAACTGAGGTTCAAATGCTGCGGCTACGGCCTTATTTTCCGAAGAGCCGCGGTCGGCCTCGTGTTGATAACCTTCGCGTTCTTAGCGGAATAATATTCATTAATCGCAATGGGTTAAGATGGTGTGATGCACCTTCTGAATATGGCCTGCCAAGACTTTGTACAACCGTTGGAAGCGTTGGAGCGATTTAGGCATATTCACTCAAATCATGAATGGCCTTGCTGCCGAAGTACCCGATACCATAACTATTTCAATAGATGCGACTTATTTGA